>NZ_CP109901.1:1204408-1505511 GCF_033095805.1 Serratia sp. UGAL515B_01
AAAATACGCATTTCCTGACCGTACATGGCCTGGATGCGCAAGGTCAATACAGTACTGCTCGTGATATGGCGTTACTGAGCAAGGCACTGATCCGCGACGTGCCAGACGAATATGCTATTCATAAAGAGAAAGAATATACTTTCAACAAGATCCACCAGATAAACCGTAATCGGTTGCTCTGGAATAGCAACTTGAACGTGGATGGTATTAAAACCGGTTATACCAGTGGTGCGGGACATAATCTTGTCGCTTCGGCTACCGAAGGACCGATGCGTCTGATTTCGGTAGTGCTGGGTGCTCCGAGCGACCGGATCCGTTTCAGTGAGAGTGAGAAGCTGTTGAACTGGGGGTTTCGTTTCTACGAAACAGTAACGCCGATCAAAGCCGACAAAGCGTTTGTTACCCAAAAAGTGTGGTTTGGTGACGTTGGTGAAGTTCCGTTGGGTGTTGCAGAAGATGCGGCGGTGACTATTCCCAAAGGGCAGATGAAAAACCTGAAAGCGTCCTATAAACTTAATCAGCCTACTCTGGAAGCACCACTGGCAAAAGGTCAGGCGGTGGGTACCATCGAGTTTCAGCTTGATGGCAAACTCATTGAGCAGCATCCATTAGTGGTGATGCAAGAGGTTAAAAAGGGGAACATCTTCAGCCGTATATGGGATTTTATCATGATGAAACTGAGCCAGTGGTTTGGTGGCTAATGTGCTCGCAGTGACACTTTTCTAAGGGGCCGCGAGTGGCCCTTTAAGAGTATCAATGACGTGACATGACCTTTATACCTAGATTTCTCCGAGTAGTTTACCGTAGTTGCTATTTATCTACTTTTTCTTGGCTACTTTGTTTGTCATTACCAAACATGAACGACCCCGGTCTTGCTTTGCGCGCAAATGACCGCAAGAGCGGTACTCGCGTGTAATTGAGGGATACAGCCTAGGTTCGCTCCCGCGCTCTGGCTTTAAAACGGTGCAAGAGGATAAGCCGGCACTTAAGTTAAGCACCGGCCTAAAGTGATTAACCGAACAAAGTGTACAGAATGGCAGAAATGGCAATCAACCCCATCACGACAACGAAGATGTTGCTGATGCGACCGCTGTATTTGCGCATTGCTGGAACTTTATGGATGGCGTACATCGGCATCAGGAATAGCAGTACCGCGATGATTGGCCCACCTAGACTCTCGATCATACCCAAAATGCTTGGGTTCAAGGTTGCAACAATCCAGGTTGTTATTAACATGAAGATCGCGGTGATACGGTTCAATTTGTTGGTACTGATGGTTTTACCATGACTTTTCATCGTTTTTGAAATCAAGCCATTAAAACCCTCACGTGCGCCCAGATAGTGACCCAGAAATGATTTGGTGATGGCGATAAACGCGATGAACGGGGCAATATACTCGATCATCGGATTATTAAAATGGTTGGCTAGGTAAGACAGAATTGAGATGTTCTGTGCTTTGGCTTCGGCCAGATCCACTGGAGACAGGCTTAGCACGCAACTAAAGACAAAGAACATGACGGTTACTACCATCATAGTGTGTGCATAGGCCAGAATACGTGAACACTTGCTTTCAGCATCATCACCATATTCTTCACGTTTTGCCACCGCAAAAGCTGAAATGATCGGTGAATGGTTGAAAGAGAACACCATGACGGGAATAGCTAGCCATAGGGTGACTATCAGACCGTGGCCCACACCATTGCCAGAACTCGCGAGAGAGACGTTTTCGAAAATGGCACCGGTCCAGTTAGGGATCAGGTACAGTGCTAATAACATCAGTACTGCAACAAACGGAAAAACCAGAATACTCATTTTTTTCACAATGGCTTGTTCACCGAAACGCACGATACACATTAGGCAAACTATCAGAATCAAAGCCAAAATGGCCCGTGGGGGCGAAGCAAAACCAAGCTGGTGGGTAATAAAACTGTCTACGGTATTAGTGATAGCGACGCTATAGACCAGTAGGATAGGGTAGATGGCGAAGAAATATAGGAGGGTAATCAACTTACCTGCACCATTGCCAAAATGTTCCTCTACCACCACAGTGATATCTTCCCCTGGGTTTTTACCAGACAAAACGAAGCGGCACAGGCCGCGGTGGGCAAAATAGGTCATCGGAAAGGCGATAATGGCCATGATGATCAATGGGATCAAACCACCGATACCTGCGTTGATTGGTAAGAAGAGGACGCCTGCGCCGATTGCGGTACCGTAAAGACCCAGCATCCACATAGTATCTGATTTCCGCCAGGTAGTGCTTGAACCTGATTCCTCTGAGGCAATGGTGCCTGTATGTGTAGTGTCCATAAAATATCTCCGAGGTGAACACGTTAATTTAAAGACAAAGCTGAAGATTAAAACTTTTCGTCGGAATAATGGTCATGACGGTAATGACAAAATTAGGTGTTGCTAATGAGGGATGTCTCTGACTTTTTTATTATGTTAATTACCTTCAAGGATAACTGTTGATTAATTGAATAAATGATTTACTGCTGTTAAGTGGATTAAATTTATTGGTTATTTTATCGATTTATACGCTACAACCTCTGCTGTTAAAAATGTAACGATTGAAAGAATAAAAAACCGTAATCTCGCTATAAAATTATTTTTTATTCCTAATTATTATCTTATAATAATATTTTATATTATTGTTAATTTTTTGTTTGATTTTTTATTCGCGATGAATTTTATTGTTAATTTTAGGTGTTGATTTATATTTTTTCATATAACAATATAAACATTTTATTTACTGGTAAAGGAACGGTTTTTTGTGGGGGATACTGGATGCATTAATGACATGTTTTTTAATAATAAATTTGGCAAGTTGTTGCGAACTATTACTCTATATTTAGACTACATCTATTAATTACAAATGAGCTATTTGTTTTTATTGTATTTTTTTAAACCTACAGCGTGTGGTTTAAAATCGTAAAGCGATAGTATGCTAACTCATTACCCACGGTCACACGCATCAGCTTGATATGCTCTTCACGAGCGCCTCCGGTACTGAACCCAGTAGAGGTTTTAACAAAAGCGACATCAAGCTCGCGACACATTTCACAAACTTGCACGATCTGAGCATCGCTGAGCAGGCAAGTTTCTAAGATGACCTTCAGTAGGATCACTGAGCAAACCTCACGCACGGCGGCTATGTCGGCTTTTACTTCCTCCAGCAGACCGCTTTGCAGCCAACCAACATTTATCACCATATCGATTTCCTGTGCCCCTGCAGCGATAGCGGCTTTGGCTTCGAAGGCTTTTACCACCGTCAAACTAGCCCCTAAGGGGAAACCAATTACCGAGCATATTTTAACGTCGCTTTCCCTTAACAAATGCGCAGCAAGGGGAACATAGCTTGAATTGACGTAAAGAGCATAAAAATTGTGTTGCAAAGCCTCATCGCACACTTTAGCTATTTGGCTTTCAGTCGCGTCCATGGCCAGCAAGGTGTGGTCAATATAGCGAGCATAATCAGTTTGTTCGTTATCCATGGTTATCTCTATGAATTTAAAGCATGTTGAAATATTACTGTTACAGCATTTTTACCCAATTTTAATAAACAAAATGATAGGGTCGGGCTTTACTAAAGCTCAGAGAGTTAAGGGGGGCCGTATAACCGTTATTTGAATAACATTAAATTGAAAATTTTAGATGTGAAATCTATAGCGATATGGCAGTGGCAAGGATAAACCCTGCCTGAAGCGATTACTCTTGCACCCAACCTTTGCGGATCGGGAAGGCGAACAGGAAATGGTACAGGCGTATCAATTTACCTGCGACGAGTTCGCCACACAGTGCCCATAGCAGTTGTGCAAACAGACAACCCAGTGCACCCAGCAAAAAACCGCCTACCATATCTAACGGCCAGTGTACGCCAAGATATACCCGTGACCATGCAATTGTGATGGCAATGATCATTAGCAACATACCCGACCAGACACGATGCCAACTCAGGAAAGCCAAGGCAAAAGTGAAAATTGCAGTACCATGATTGCTAGGGAATGAACTGTCTGGTGCGTGTGCCAAAAAATTGTGGCCAATACCGACAGCAAAGGGACGTTCGTGTGGTAGCAGCATGCCAATAACTGCAGCTACAACCATAGCGAACAGTAAAGCAATTGTTGTTTTTGCGATGACTTCGCGTTGTGCCTTTAACTGATCTTTAGCTCCCCAGAACCACATACCGACGATCAGTAGCGGTATAACGACAATAAGATCTTTTGCGGCAAAGATGGCAAAACTGATTAACCCTTGCGGACTTGCCGAGGAGGCATTGATCCAGGCGAAAAGAAAATAGTTCAATTGCTCCATGATGTATAACCTCGTCTTACGGCGGAAAAAGTGGTTAACCTACCAACTAAAAAAAACCAAAACGTTGCTAACGTTAAAAGGAAGTAAGTAAGGAGTAAAGGGAGTAAGCATTATTCTATATCCTTGTTTAGGATTGATTTAATCAGTATTTCTCTTGGACTAACACATTAACAGTGTGGTTGACTATGGTAATAAAATAATCTTAAGGAGATCTTAATGGATGTTTAGTTGCACCATTTCTCTTGGATGGAGAGATCCAGATTTAGCCTATAATTTGACGGTATGATTTCTGTTAATGTTCAACACGATGGCATTGTGATTTATAAGGATAAACAATGAATAAGTTTTCTTTCGTCTTCGCTAGTTTGTTAATGGCAACCTCGGCCAGTACTATTGCTGCAAACACCGCTGAAAATGGCGATATCAGCGCACAGCCTTTGGAAAAGGTGGCACCATTTCCTAAAGCAGAGGAGGGGATGAGTCGCCAGGTGATTTATTTACCGCCACAAGAAAATGAAGATAACTTCAAGGTTGAATTGCTAATTGGTAAAACACTGGAAGTGGATTGCAATCGTCATATGATGGGAGGCAATCTTGAGAGTAAAACGCTGGAAGGTTGGGGATATACTTATTTTGTCCTTGAGAAACTTTCCCCCCCAGCATCAACCATGATGGCTTGCCCTGATAATACTAAGCGCAATGAGTTTGTGGCTGCTCATTTAGGTGACAGCGCTTTGCAGCGTTACAACAGCCGTTTGCCAATCGTGGTTTATGTGCCTAAGGATGTCGAGGTGCGTTACCGTGTGTGGTCAGCTAGCACGGATATTGGGCGTGCGGTGGTAAAATAGTTACTACCAGAACCGTATTCAATAAAGCCTAGTGTTAAAAAATCCCCAAGCTGTGTTCTTTAATGGTCACAGCTTTGATCGGTTGCCCCAAAAAATCTCCCATGCTATGACACAGTTGGCCACGACTATGGCAGGTTGAGTAATGCAGTCTTAGCTTCTGCAACTTGGAGGTAAGAAGGATACACAAATGGTTTTTTGAAATCAGCATTAGTGGAAGGGGAGGTACTGTCTTTTTTTATACTGCTCCCGAAAAGTTTATGGTAATTGTTTTTTATTTTAACTATAAATTTTAGGCAATAAAAAACCCGTTAATCTTGAACCTGAAAAGGCGGGACTAACGGGCTCCACAAATTTGGGACATCAAAGAAAAGCAGTGGCACTAACTCAGACTACCTGCCGATCGAAAAGTTCTGCCTGGCAAGAAAATTTTTTAAATTTTTTTGTTGTAAAGTTATTTCTTTTTTATCTGTCAACCTGCTATTCCTGGCCATATTACAACGATAAGTGAACCTGCCAATGTTAACAAAACGTTAGCTATGGCATAGGTTCCTGCGTAACCCAATGCAGGGATGTTACTCCTTGCTGTATCGCTGATGATTTCCATTGCTGGTGCGCATGTGCGAGCACCCATAATGGCACCGAACAACAGTGCTCGGTTCATCCGCAGTACATAAGCGCCAAACAGGAAACAGATAATGACTGGCACAAGGCTGACGGTCAAACCGGCGATCAGCATCTGGCCGCCAATAGTTCCAAGACTGTTGCCGATCCCATCACCCGCACTCAGCCCTACGCCAGCCATAAATACCATTAAACCAAACTCTTTCACCATATTTAGCGCACCCTGAGGGATATAGCCAAACGTTGGATGATTAGCACGCAGAAAGCCAAGCATAATGCCGGAGATCAACAAACCTGCAGCGTTGCCAATGCCGAATGAGAAATGACTGAACTGAATGGTGATTTGGCCAATGAGTAAGCCAACAATAAAGAAAGAACAGAATGCCAGGAGATCGGTAACCTGGCTATGAATCGAGATAAAGCCAATCTTCTCAGCTACGTTTTTAACTCTGCGTGCGTCGCCACTTACCTGAAGGACGTCACCTTTATTCAACACGATACTATCATCAATCGGCATTTCTATCTGGCTGCGGATAACGCGATTCAGGAAACAACCGTGGTCGGTTAATTTCAATTGACTCAGGCGTTTACCTACCGCATTACTGTTTTTGACAACAATCTCTTCAGTAATAATACGCATATCCAGTAGGTCACGATCAAAGACTTCTTTACCGTTACGGAAACTCGGATCTAGCCTGGAATGAGCATCGGGATAGCCAACTAGGGAAATCTCATCTCCGACCTGTAATACGGCATCCCCATCAGGATTGGCCAAAATGCCATTGCGGCGGATGCGTTCAATGTAACAGCCGGTTTGGCGATAGATACCAAGTTCACGCAGATTTTTGCCGTCAGCCCAGCCCACCAGTTCCTGACCGACGCGGTAAGCGCGGATCACCGGCAGGTAAACTTTACGTTGGCTATCAGTATCAAGGCCACGTTCACGGGCAATTTGTTGCGCTGAGGTAGAGAGATCTTGACGTTGCAGCTTGGGCAAGTAGCGAGCGCCAAAAATCAGGCTGACCAAACCAATCAGATAAGTCAGCGCGTAACCCAAGCTCAAGTTATCTTGTGTTGCGAGTAAAGTCGGGCTACTCGGTATGGTATTACGCAACGTATCTCCAGCGCCTACCAATACCGGTGTTGAGGTCATTGACCCTGCGAGCATACCCGCGGTTAGGCCAATATCCCAGTGGAACAGTTTTCCTAGCCCGATGGCGATTATCATACCGGAACCGACCATCACCAGCGCCAACATGAAGTAGTTTTTGCCGTCGCGGAAAAAAATCGAAAAAAAGTTAGGGCCTGCTTCAACGCCAACGCAAAAAATAAATAACATAAAGCCGAGGTTGAGGGCTTCAGTGTTAATGGAGAAGTGCTGTTGACCAAGTAACAGGGATACGACCAAAACGCCAATGGAATTACCGAGTTGAACGGAACCCAAGCGGATTTTTCCAAGGCAGAGCCCGAGAGCGAGTACCACAAACAGTAACAGAATGTAGTTACCGTTTAACAAACTAGCGACGTTTATATTCACGGAGTATAACTTATTGTTTACCAGCAAATGCTTGATATAGAACACTATAAGATATAAATTTAGCCATAAAATATATGGATAAAGCCAATCGAAGTGCTCACCAATGGAAAGGTAACTCGATCAAACGATCAGTGGTGTTTATTCTAGCTTCTTAGAAGCATGACAGCCAGCATAAAGCTATCTGTGCCACTGATCTGTTTTGACTAGGGAATGGGCTCAGCCAATACTGCCAATTTTAGTGGCGTGTCACGAGATGCGTGACAAGGCTGTTTTACTCGGTGTAGTCAGTGGTCACACCGTTATACCTATCATATCGCAAGTCGCATGAGCTTTGGCTTTTTTGCAACTCGGATTATTTAGGGTATATCCATCAGTCCTTCAGACAGTAAGGCTGTTGATGATGTGAATCGGTTGTATGGCTGCACCTTGGAACCTATAGGGTAGAAAAGGGAGATGTACATGGCAAGCTATCGCCCCTGGGTAGGATTATTCAGCTGTTTCCTGCTTTTCACAGTGGTTTTTCTCGGTCAGAAGAACGGAATTTTTAACGATTCCAAATCTGGACATCATGGTGATCCCGGTTTGTTGTTATTTGTTATTCCTGGTTTAATCGCTAGCTATCTTTCGAGCAGAAAGCGTATCTTGTGCCCATTATTGGGGGCACTGTATGCGGTACCTTTGTGTCTACTCATTCGTCACTTTTGGCTAACGCCGAGCAACTCACTTTGGCAAGAATTAGCTTATTCAGTCAGTGCAGTCTTCTGGTGTGTTTTCGGTGCGATGCTGTATCTCTTTATACGAGTTATTTTGCAAGCGTTGCAGCATTTGTATCAAAGAGGAAGGCCGTAATAATGGCAAAAGGCGCTAAGGCGCCTTTTGCTGGTTGCAATAAATAATTACTGAAACAGACTCAGATTTTCTTTGGCATAGGCTTCGAAATCAGTACAACCGCCGATATGATTTTGATCGATAAAGATCTGTGGCACGGTTTCAACCGGTTTTCCAACGGTTTTCTCCAAATCTGCTTTGGTGATGCCTTCAGCGTGAATATCAACATAGCGGAAGTTGAAATCGTCACGCTCTCCAGTCAATTTCTCAGCCAGCTCTTTAGCTCGCACACAATATGGGCATCCAGGGCGCCCGAAAATTACAGCAAACATGTCACACTCCTATTCTGTTATTCAAATTACCCATTGTTCTTCATGTTTCGCTATGGCTATCTGCGTCGTTAAACGCTATTGAGTTGGCCTTTGATAAACGCGTTTTAAGTTCATTGGGTATACAATTTCATGTGAGGCGGTGTTGTTTATGTGACTGCCAACAATGCTCCAGTTTATAACCTGCCGCCCTTCAAGCGAGTCTTTGCCTGCGTTCTAATACAGGTTGCAGTTAAAATCGATTTTGGCCGATTTGCTATTTGGTTAGCGCCTAACTGCAATCTGAGGTTATTACCTATGGTCACTGTCTTATGTAATGGCGTTCTTACCCATCATACAGACCTTGGCCGCGTATGACTCACGAAATGTCGCCTACTATGCCCGTTGCCAAGTCCAAAAAAAAGCAGGTCCTGCCTGTTGGTTTGATTCATAGAACCTATTAGGCTGTTGCTATGCTGGTGAGTTTACTACACTAGGCAGTGCAAGTCTGGAGAAAAAATATGCGTTCATTAGGTGATTTACCGCGCTCGGTACTGGTGCTTGAGGGGCTGGGTATGGTGCTGCTGGTGCTTTCTTACTTGAGCATTCATAATTTCGTACGTTTGCCCGGCGTACTGGGTTCACAACCGGTTGCAGTCGGGATGATTTTTCTTGGTGTGGCGCTCATGGTTCCTGCCGCCGCATTTCTTGTTTGGCGAGTTGTGCAAGGCTTCAGCCCGCTGTTGCGGATTGGTAAAACAACCAAGAGCGTTCGGCACACTCCGACGCCAGCAGATAATAACAACAAGGCTCCTCGAGATTGATGAGCCCCAAATGACTTTCTGTTGCAGATAAGCTGCAACGGAGCGAATTCCCAGAAGCTTGGTAAATCAAGTGGCAGGGATGATTGAAGCCAACTAAATCCTAGCGTCTATATAGCCTTGGATGAATGCCTGCGATTGCAGGTGATTAATGCTTTTAGGGATAATGAGTGAAAATTGCCATTCTTTCGCGCGACGCGTCATTGTACTCCTGTAAAAGATTGCGGGAGGCTGCGGAACAGCGTGGGCATCGTATTGATATTATCGATCCGCTCTCTTGTTACATGAACATTAATCCAGCAGAACCGACCATTCATTACCGTGGCCGCAAGCTGGAACGTTATGATGCGGTGATCCCGCGAATCGGTACAGCTATGACTTTTTACGGTAATGCCGTACTGCGCCAGTTTGAACTTGTTGGCAGCTATCCGCTGAATGAATCTGTCGCCATTACTCGTGCTCGTGATAAATTGCGCTCACTGCAACTGCTCGCACGTCAGGGGATCGCGTTACCAATTACTGGTTTTGCCCATTCACCGGATGATACCGGCGATTTGATTGAGCTGGTAGGTGGCGCGCCATTAGTCGTTAAACTGGTCGAAGGAACTCAGGGGATCGGAGTAGTCCTGGCAGAAACTCGCCAGGCGGCGGAGAGTGTGATAGATGCATTCCGTGGCCTGAATGCCCATATTCTGGTGCAGGAATATATCCGCGAAGCTCAGGGAAGTGATATTCGTTGTCTGGTGATCGGTGAACGGGTTGTGGCCGCCATCGAGCGGCAGGCAAAGCCCGGCGAATTTCGTTCGAATCTGCATCGTGGTGGTACGGCGTGTAAAGTACATATTACTGGCAAGGAGCGTGCTATGGCTATCAAGGCGGTTGCAGCTCTTGGATTGGATGTGGCTGGTGTCGATATTCTGCGCGCCGATCGCGGTCCGCTTGTGATGGAAGTCAATGCTTCTCCTGGCTTGGAAGGTGTAGAAACGACGACCGGGTTGGATATTGCAGGAATGATGATTGAATATATTGAACAACGAGGCCGACCTGGTTTTCGTCTTAAATCGGGGGGATAGCAATGCGGTTATCTGAGTATATTCTGGCAGCGGCCCGTCTTCGGTTTGCGCTATTCTTTATCGCCAGATGATGCATCAAAAATGTCTAATCAGTTTACCTGATAGCTTTGGTCATGGCATATCGGTTGAATATTCCGTAAGCTATGGGCCTTTTTACGGATTAAATCCTGTGAGGCTGGTAATTTATGGGTTCGCTTACCGTCCCTGATTTGGCGTTATTACGACGTTGGCTGGACCAATTGGGGATCTCATTTTTTGAATGTGATTCTTGCCAGGCATTGCATCTGCCCCATATGCAAAACTTCGAGGGTGTATTCGATGCCAAGATCGATTTGGTTGATAACGTGCTCCTGTTTTCTGCGCTGGCTGAGGTGAAACCCACAGCATTGATCCCCTTGGTGGCAGATCTTAGCCAAATTAACGCCAGTTCACTGACCATTAAAGCATTCGTAGATATTCAAGATGATAACCTGCCTAAGCTGATCGTTTGTCAGTCACTGAGTACGGCAGTTGGGGTTGCTTATGAACAGTTTGTCCACTTCATGCAGCAAAGCGAAGAGCAGATATCGATGGTCATACTGGAAGCCAGAGCGAACGATCTGCTGTTTATCGGCGACGAAGAGGATAACCCCGCTACACCATCGGCAAGCCAAACGATGTTGCATTAATCCCCGTTTTACTTTGTTGGTGCGAGAGTTTCAGTCGCATGCTGTACTTATTTTAACGGATAATAAGATGTGCTGAATATTTGCTTTTTTTGCCATATATTATTCTGTATTTGTGGCGTTGCTGGCGTGCCACATAAAGAACTCATACATAAATAATCGATATAAAGGCGTTTTTTACCCTAGAGGCTGGTACACCCTGGCAACTCCGGTTATGCTGCTGATGCTGCCAAAGGCTCACGCATCTGTTTGTTGCAATTTGAGTCAGGTAACTGGGAAAAGTGAACATAATCAATGAAATAATCCTTTAGTCACGCGGCCACCCTGTGCTGCTCTGGTTTACGATTTTGTATCACTTATGGATACCCTTTGTTTTTGGAGGAAGTTACGGATGGTCACCCAAGGTAAAAAGTGGTTATCGGGTGTTGTTGCCGGTGTGCTGATGGCTGCATCTGTCACCGCGTCTGCAGCAGACAATACGCTGCATATCTACAATTGGTCCGATTATATTGCGCCGGATACACTTGCCAGATTCCAGAAAGAAACGGGAATTAAAGTGGTGTATGACGTCTTTGACTCCAATGAAGTATTGGAAGGCAAATTGATGGCGAGTAGTACCGGTTACGACTTGGTTGTGCCTTCATCTAACTTCCTTGAGCGTCAGTCTAAAGCCGGTATTTTTGAACCTTTAGACAAGAGCAAGATACCTAACTACAAAAACCTTGATCCTGAAATGTTGCAGCTGGTAGCTCATAACGACAAGGACAATAAATTCGGTATCCCCTACATGATGGTGACGACCGGTATCGGCTATAACGTCGATAAAGTCAAAGCGGTGCTTGGTAAAGATGCACCTGTTGACAGCTGGGATCTGATCCTCAAACCAGAGAATCTGGAAAAACTCAAAAGCTGTGGTGTTTCCTTCCTGGATGCGCCTAGTGAAGTTTATGCCACCGTTTTGCACTATCTGGGTAAAGATCCAAACAGTAGCAATGCTGAAGATTACACTGGTGCTGCCAATGAGCTATTAATGAAGCTGCGTCCGAATATCCGTTACTTTCACTCTTCCCAGTACATTAACGATCTGGCCAATGGCGATATCTGCGTGGCTATCGGCTGGTCGGGCGATGTGATGCAAGCTGCTACCCGTGCCAAAGAGGCGAAGAACGGCGTAAATGTGGCTTATTCCATTCCAAAAGAAGGCGCGCTTGCCTATTTTGATATGTTTGCGATGCCAGCAGATGCCAAGAACAAAGATGCTGCCTATCAGTTTTTGAATTTCCTGTTGAAGCCGGACGTTATTGCAGACATTAGTAGCCACGTCTTTTATGCGAATGCGGTTAAAGACGCAACGCCACTGGTAAAACCTGAGGTGCGTGATAACCCGAATGTTTATCCTCCTGCGGATGTTCGTGCCAAGCTGTATTCGTTAAATGTACAATCGCCGAAAATGGATCGTGTCATTACCCGCGCCTGGACTAAGGTCAGAAGTGGGAAGTGATTTGTCCAACCCTTTTCAGGTTGTAGTTGGGTCGGCTACATGCGTGTGCTGCCCATCGGTGTATTAAAGTTATCAGGCTGTGTCTCTTAATTGTACGCTCACGCGTTGCGGTGCAATTAAGGGATACAGCCGTGTTATGCCACGAATAAATCAAGCTGCAACAACGTGGCGATGCCACAGAGTTCCAAGCATTTACTAAGTTTAAGTGATGGGGCCGAATAACAAAGCTAACGTATATACAACTTAAAGCATCATTGGATTTTTCGGAGCCATTTAATGGTTTCGGGTAATGGGGTGTGCCACTTAATTGCCGTGCTACCTTCGCTGACCCAAAAGCCCGTCAGGCCCTCTGTTTAAGCGCGACAGCATAGAAAGACAGGCTTTTAGTGGCCAGCAGCACTGGCGTGCAATTAAAGAGCACAGCCTACTATAATAATAATCATCAGGCGGTTTTTCCCCCTGTGTTTGCCGTTTGGGACCATGGCAGTTGCTATGGTTGTTTTACTGCTTTAGCCGGAGAGCACCCCGATTGAATTCTCAAGCCAAGTCGCAGAAGGTTTTCACCCCTCTGTTGGAAATTCGTAACCTTACTAAAACCTTTGATGGTCAGAACGCTGTTGAAGACGTTAGCCTGACTATTTACAAAGGTGAAATCTTTGCGCTGCTCGGGCCTTCAGGTTGTGGCAAATCAACGCTGTTACGCATGCTGGCAGGTTTTGAACAGCCTACAGAAGGGCAAATTGTTCTTGATGGGCAAGATATGTCTCATGTGCCGCCTTACCAACGCCCAGTCAACATGATGTTTCAGTCCTATGCGTTATTCCCCCACATGACAGTGGAGCAGAATATCGCGTTTGGCTTGAAGCAGGACAAAATGCCGCGTACAGAAATCAACGAGCGTGTCACAGAGATGCTCTCTCTAGTGCATATGGAGGAATACGCCAAACGTAAACCGCATCAACTTTCAGGTGGTCAGCGCCAGCGTGTCGCTTTGGCTCGCAGTCTGGCTAAACGGCCAAAACTGTTGTTGCTGGATGAACCGATGGGCGCACTGGATAAGAAGCTGCGTGACCGTATGCAACTGGAAGTGGTCGATATTTTAGAACGTGTTGGTGTGACTTGCGTAATGGTCACCCACGATCAGGAAGAAGCCATGACCATGGCGGGGCGTATTGCCATCATGAATCGTGGTAAGTTTGTGCAAATTGGTGAACCCGAAGAGATTTACGAGCACCCTAACAGCCGTTTCAGTGCTGAATTTATCGGTTCAGTCAATGTGTTCGACTGTGTACTGCAAGAACGACGAGATGATGCCTTAATCTTGCAAAGCCCCGGTTTGCGCCATGCGCTTAAGGTGGACCCCGATGCTTCCGTTGTGGATGGTGTTCCTATCCAGGTTGCATTGAGGCCGGAAAAGATCATGTTGTGCGAAGAATTGCCGGAAGACGGTTGTAACTTTGCCATTGGTGAAGTCGTCAACATTGCTTATCTGGGCGATCTGTCTATTTACCATGTAAAGCTGCTTAGCGGGCAAATGATCAGTGCTCAGTTGCAAAACGGCCATCGTTTCCGTAAAGGGATGCCAACCTGGGGTGATGAAGTCCGCCTGTGTTGGGAAACTGACAGCTGTGTCGTCTTGACGGTGTAGTTGAGAAAGTAAGGGGTAACAATGATGAAATTGCTTTCTGAACGCGTGCCGGCACCTCCGGTTAGATCAATAGGCTCACTTAAGGCGTTTATCCAGCGTTTGCAGATGGCGCATGGCCGTAAACTGGTGATTGCACTTCCCTATTTGTGGCTGGTGCTGCTGTTTATGCTGCCTTTCCTGATTGTATTCAGGATCAGTCTGTCTGAATTGGCGCTGGCAGTGCCGCCGTATACCGATCTGATCAGTTGGGCTGATGGTAAGCTCGATATTGCACTGAACTTTGCCAACTATCTGTTGTTGACTGAAGATCCCCTCTATATTGATGCATACCTGAAATCCTTACAGATTGCGGCGGTGTCGACACTGTGCTGTCTTGTCATTGGTTATCCGTTAGCGTGGGCTGTAGCGCATAGCAAATCGTCGACACGTAATATTCTGCTGTTACTCGTGATCTTGCCATCGTGGACCTCTTTTCTGATCCGCGTTTATGCCTGGATGGGCATATTGAGTAATAACGGCGTACTCAATAACGTTCTGATGTGGTTAGGTGTGATCGATCACCCGTTGGTGATCTTGCGGACCGATCTGGCGGTTTATATCGGCATCGTCTATTCCTACCTGCCATTTATGGTGTTACCGATTTATACCGCGCTGACTCGGCTAGATTATTCACTGGTTGAGGCCGCTCTCGATCTGGGTGCTAAACCGATTAAAACTTTCTTCAGCGTGATCGTCCCCCTGACGCGTGGCGGCATAATTGCCGGTTCGATGTTGGTATTCATCCCGGCCGTAGGAGAGTTTGTGATCCCAGAATTGCTTGGTGGGCCAGACAGCATCATGATTGGCCGCGTACTTTGGCAAGAGTTCTTTAATAACCGAGACTGGCCGGTTGCCTCGGCGGTTGCGACTGTGATGCTGTTGCTATTGATAATACCGATCATCTGGTTCCACAAACACCAGAACAAAGAAATGGGAGGGCAGGGATGAACAACTTGCCGGTAGTGCGCTCACCATGGCGTATAGCGATTCTTGTGGTAGGTTTCACCTTCCTTTATGCCCCCATGCTGATGCTGGTTATTTACTCGTTTAACAGTTCCAAGCTGGTTACCGTCTGGGCAGGTTGGTCAATACGCTGGTATATCGAGTTGTTTAACGATTCAGCCATGATCAGTGCCGTTGGCCTGAGTTTGACCATCGCTGCGGCATCCGCCACGGCGGCGGTGATCTTGGGTACTATTGCCGCCGTGGTGATGGTGCGCTTTGGCCGCTTCCGAGGCTCGACGGGATTTGCTTTTATGCTGACCGCCCCTTTGGTGATGCCGGACGTCATTACCGGCCTGTCGCTATTGCTGCTTTTTGTGGCGATGGGGCATGCTTTCGGTTGGCCATCAGAACGCGGAATGTTCACCATCTGGCTGGCACATGTCACTTTTTGTACGGCCTATGTTTCAGTGGTGATAAGTTCACGTCTGCGTGAGTTAGACCGTTCTATCGAAGAAGCCGCAATGGATCTGGGGGCAACGCCGCTGAAAGTGTTTTTTGTGATCACGTTGCCAATGATTGCGCCGGCATTGATTTCTGGCTGGATGCTGGCGTTTACGCTTTCGTTGGACGATCTGGTGATCGCTAGCTTTGTCGCCGGCCCTGGAGCAACAACATTGCCGATGTTAGTTTTCTCCAGCGTGCGGATGGGGGTAAATCCAGAAATTAATGCTTTGGCAACACTGATTTTGCTGGTGGTAGGCATCATTGGTTTTATTGCCTGGTGGTTTATGGCGCGAGCGGAAAAACAACGGTTGCGTGAGCTGCAACGGGCTGCTCGTAGTTAAATAGCGTTAGACCGGACCGGCTTTATTTATCCTGCAGTAATCGACTTTTTTACTGGGTCATAAGTAAGCTTTTGTGGGCGCAAGATGGTAGAATTTGCGCCCACACTTATCATTATACCCCAACGGTTAATATTCATGCATTGCGCTTTGTACTCGGCAGGATGTTGTCGTTCTTGTCAGTGGCTGAAAAAAACCTATTCACAGCAACTGGCAGAAAAACAGCACAACTTGCAATCACTGCTGCTAGCACACCACGATGTGCAATGGCTGGCACCTGTTACGGGTGAGGAAAGCGCATTCCGCAACAAAGCAAAAATGGTGGTCAGCGGTAGTGTAGAACGCCCGCTACTCGGCATGTTGCACCGTGATGGCACCCCGGTGGACTTGTGTGCTTGCCCGCTATATCCCACTAGCTTTGAAAACGTATTTGACGTATTAAAACGCTTTATTCCCCGTGCCGGGCTAACCCCCTATAACGTGGCACGCAAGCGAGGGGAACTGAAGTATCTCCTTTTAACGGAAAGCACCTTTAGCGGCGGCATCATGCTGCGTTTTGTGCTTCGTTCCGAGAGTAAACTGGCACAGTTACGTACTGCTTTGCCATGGCTACAAGAACAGTTGCCTCAATTGAGAGTCATTTCGGCCAATATTCAGCCTGTGCATATGGCGATTATGGAAGGTGAGCGTGAAATTCCACTCACTGAATTGCAGGCGTTGGAAGAACAATTCAATCAGATACCGCTCTATATCCGCCCACAGAGTTTCTTTCAGACCAACCCAAAGGTAGCAAGCCAGCTGTACGCTACAGCCCAAGATTGGGTACAGGCATTGGGTATTGCCAGTATGTGGGATCTTTTCTGTGGCGTAGGAGGATTTGGTCTTCATTGTGCCCAGCCACAAACCTTACTCACGGGTATTGAAATTAGCGCCGAAGCAATCGCCTGCGCCAGGCAGTCAGCTCAACGTTTGGGCTTGCAACACGTTGATTTTCACGCGTTGGATTCCACGCGTTTTGCCATCGCAGAAGGAAAGGTGCCCGACCTGATTCTGGTTAATCCACCGCGTCGGGGAATTGGCCGCGATTTGTGTGATTATCTTAATCGTATGGCGCCTGGCTATATCCTTTACTCAAGTTGTAGTGCAGACAGCATGGCGAAAGATATTACCATGCTGCCCGGTTACCGTATTGAACGGGTTCAGTTGTTCGATATGTTCCCACATACAGCACATTACGAAGTATTGACGCTGCTGGTACGCAAATAATTCCGCACGTGTCGCCTCTCTTTGATGAAGAGGCGACAAGCTGACTTACTGAGGGAACCATTTATCGTTGATGGCTTGGTAAGTCCCATCGGCTTTGATAGCCTCCAATGCGGCATTCAGCTTGGTCAGCAAGGCCTGATTATCCTGACGCACTGCAATACCTAAACCAGTACCAAAATATTGGGCATCAGTAACGTGCTCACCAACTGGAGCCAGATCAGGATTGCTTTTCAACCATTCATTGACCACTGCGGTATCGCCGAATACACCCTCAATGCGGCCATTTTTCAGTTCAAGAATGGCATTCTGGTAGCTGTCATAGGATACCGTGTTGATTTCAGGATGCTTGTCCTGCATGTATTTCTGGTGGGTGGTGCCATTTTCCATACCGAGCTTTTTGCCTTTCAAGTCAGCTAACGAAGTGAATTTTCCTTTCTGCGCAATCACAATTGCAGAGTTGGCATAATAGGGTTGGGTAAAGGTAACCTGCTTACTGCGCTCAGGGGTGATGTCCATACCTGAAATCACCGCGTCATATTTTTTGAATTTCAATGCGGCGATCAGGCTGTCAAACGCCTGATTGGTGAAGGTACAGTCTGCTTGCATCTGCTTACACAAGGCTTTGGCCAGGTCGATATCGAAGCCAACGATCTGGTTGTTGGCATCAAGAGATTCGAACGGGGGGTAAGTGGCTGATGAAGCGAAACGGATACTGTCTGCTGCTGCTACGTTAAAGGTCACCCCGGCCATAATGGTGGCGGCCAATAAGAGTTTTTTCATGCGTACTGCTCCTGTTGGAAAATTTATATTTTTAGTCTCACCACTGTTTGATTTTACTGATAATAACCCAAAGGCATCGTGAGTGGCAGTGGTACTAACCATGCCATTTAGTGCATTAATATTCAATAAAAATGATTATAAATTTATTTTGGCAATTAAAAAGCCCTGCACTAGGCAGGGCTGAGTCTTGAGGGTATGGCTTAGGCCTGAGCCATGTGTGTGCATTGTGCTGCGTCGCTCGCTGCTTATTGGACCCCACTAAACTGCTTACGTCTCGCTCTGGGCGTAGATGAACGCCGCATACAATTCAAGGGACACAGAGCCTAGTTCCGACGTTCAAAGGCCAGTGCGCGGTGTTCAACCAGGCGCATCAGTAACGTTAGTAGGCCATTAACGCATAGATAAACGATACCCGCTGCACCGAATACCATTACGTCATAGGTACGGCCATACATCAACTGGCTGTAACCCATCACTTCGATCAGTGTAATGGTGTACGCCAGAGAGGTACTTTTGAATACCAGTACCACCTCGTTAGAATAAGAAGACAAGGCACGCTTGAAGGCGAATGGCAGTAGAATACGTAGCGTTTGCTTTCGTGACATACCCAATGCTTCACAAGATTGCCACTGGCCAGCCGGGATCGCACGTACCGCACCATGAAACAACAGCGTGGTGTAAGCGGTACTATTGAGTGCCAAAGCAATCATGGCGCATAGCCATGGCTGTGAAAGCAGTTCCCACAACCACGGATACTCACGGATCGCTGGGAACTGGCCGGGACCGTAGTAAATCAAGAAGATCTGTACCAGCAATGGCGTGCCAGTAAACAGCGTAATGTAGATCTTCACCAGTGGTGTCAGTATGGGCGTTTTTAGCGTCAGGATAACCGTCAGCAATAATGACAAGAACAACGCAACAATTAGCGCAGCTATCGTGAGTGTTAAGCTGGTGTGCAGTCCCTTGATGATTTCAGGCAGGAACTCAAGCATCAGGATGGCCCCCGTTCAAAACGCGTCGTATGGAGTTCGATCCGTTTGAGAATGTACTGGCTTAACAATGTGACAAGTAGGTAAATCACTGCGGCAATCACATACCAAGTAAAAGGTTCCTGAGTACGCGTGGCGATACTTTTGGTTTGTAACATCACATCGTTAACGCTGATTAATGAAACCAGAGCTGTGTCTTTCAGCAATACGAGCCACTGGTTACCCAGGCCGGGTAAGGCGTGGCGCCACATTTGCGGCATGATCAAACGGAAGAAGATAGCTGCTTTAGTCAGGCCTAGAGCCTGGCCTGACTCCCATTGGCCTTGTGGTACTGCCTTCAGTGCTCCGCGCAGCGTTTGCGAAGCATATGCTGAGTAGAGCAATGCTAGAGCGATAACGCCACACAGGAATGGGCTGACCTCGAAATTATCGATAGCCAACTTTACTGGAAGTTGGAACAAGCCCAAATTCACGGTAAAACCATCGGATAGCACCAATAACAGCTGTGAAGACCCGAAATAGATAAACAGCACCACCAGAATTTCTGGTAAACCGCGTAGCAGGGTTACCCAAGCGGTTCCGAGCCAACTGACTATCTTCCAGCGAGATGACTCCCAGACAGCAAACAGCATTGCCAGGATCAGCCCAAGGACCAGGGAACAAACGGCAAGGCCGACGGTCATCCCGGCGGCACTTGTTAAAGATTGGATTTCATTCATGGATGATGATTACTGCTGAAACCATTTTTTGTAGATGGTTTCGTATGTCCCATCCTGTTTGATTTGCTCCAGAGCGACATTGAACTTGCTCTGCAGTTGAGTATTTTGCTGGCGTACGGCAATGCCCAGACCTGAACCGAAATAGCCTTTATCTGTCACTTTGTCGCCGACAGCCGCCAACGTGTTGTTTTGCTTTAGCCATTCATTGACCACGGCGGTATCACCGAAGACGGCATCGATACGACCATTTTTAAGGTCCAGAATTGCGTTCTGGTAGCTGTCGTAGGGGGCAGTAGTGATTTCCGGGTGTTTGTCAGTAAGGAATTTTTGGTGTGTCGTACCGTTTTGCACACCGACTTTTTTTCCTTTTAGCGCGTCAATATTGGCTACTTTGCCTTTTCCTGCAATGAACAGTGCCGAGTTGTCATAGTAAGGCTTGGTAAACAACACCT
Organism: Serratia sp. UGAL515B_01; assembly: GCF_033095805.1. Lineage (NCBI taxonomy): Bacteria > Pseudomonadati > Pseudomonadota > Gammaproteobacteria > Enterobacterales > Yersiniaceae > Serratia > Serratia sp. UGAL515B_01. The sequence continues at coordinate 1,224,605 of NZ_CP109901.1, forward strand.
GCTTTTCACGTTCTGGGGTGATATCCATACCGGATATCACTGCGTCGAAGCGTTTGAACTTCAGGCTCGGGATCAGACTATCGAAGGCCTGATTGGTAAATGTACAGTCAGCCTGTATCTCTTTACAGAGGGCTTTGGCCAGATCGATATCAAAGCCCTGTATTTTGTTATCCGCGCCAATAAACTCAAACGGAGGATAAGAGGCTTCGGTTGCGAAACGAATGGTTTCGGCAGCGGAGGTGGAAACGCTGATGCCAGACAGAATGGCGGCGATTATTAGTTTTTTCATCGCAAACTCCCCTAAAGACAACAAAAAATATTAATGAGACAGATAATTAGCAAACTCTGTCGTTTGCGGTTGAACAAAGTGGCTGGCATCGCCCTGTTCCACAACATGACCGTTTTCCATGTATACCACACGGCTTGCGGTTTTGCGTGCAACCTCAACTTCATGTGTGACGATCACCTGAGTGATCCCGGTACCCGCCAATTCTCGGATGATGCTGACAATCTGGGCGGTGATTTCCGGATCGAGCGCCGCCGTAGGCTCATCAAACAGCAATACTTGGGGTTCCATCATCAGCGCGCGTGCGATAGCGACGCGTTGCTGTTGGCCACCAGAAAGGTGTAATGGGAAGCGATCGGCGAAGTCGGTCAAACGCAGACGCTTGAGTAACTTGTCAGCACGTTCCATAGCTTGTCCCTTGCTTAAGCCAAGTACGCGGCAGGGAGCTTCAATCAGGTTCTGTACCACGGTGAGATGTGGCCAAAGATTGTACTGTTGGAAAACCATACCCACATTCTGACGTAGCTCGCGGATGGCTTTTTCCCCTGGTATATGCTTGAAGTCGAACCGATTGCCAGCGATGTGAAGGTTTCCTGAACGTGGCATTTCGAGCAGATTGAGCACTCGCAGCAGTGAGCTTTTACCTGCACCGCTTGGGCCAAGCAGCACGAGAGTTTCCCCAGCAGGACAATCCAGTGTGATGTTAAAAAGCGCTTGGTGCGCGCCGTAGAAGCAATTGATATCTTTTAGTTGAATACTCATGCGCTGGAATTGAATAGACATTGATGCCGCAAATGGTAACTTCCACAGAATACTTATGCAATCTTTGTGAGTTGAAATTTATTACTGTACGACATAATGGGGTAAAAATAGGGTAAAACTCTGTTAATCACAGCTTGGTTGATGATTTGTCATGCATCGTACGATATTGGTAGATAATTTTCTCATACAGACTGTTTTTTGAACGGAGTAAAGGTAATTTGTTGGCAATCAATGTATCTGGCCCACTGGCAGTTATTGTACTAAAGATTCGTTGGTAAAGTTGGTTGCTGAATCTCACCAATGTATTGATTTTATTTTTCATTCAGCCTTAAAAGGGCTCGCAAATTAGTGGGGATAACCTTGTGACTAAGAGGATATGGCTCGCCGCAATTGTACTGCTCACGGGTTGTCAAAGCCTTCAACATAGCACCACTGTTGATCGGGGAAGCTATCGATTAGAAACCTTGCACCAGGCTCAAGGAGTCGACCAGCGCATTCGGTTTCTAGTAATACATTATACAGCGGTAGACTTTCAGACTTCGCTGAGAACGCTGACCGAAGAACACGTCAGCGCCCACTATTTACTACCTGTTCAGCCGGTATCACAAGACGGTAAACCACTGGTTTATCAATTGGTGCCAGAGGCAATGCGCGCCTGGCATGCAGGGGGCAGCAGCTGGCGTGGGCGTACTCATCTTAACGATACGTCGATCGGTATTGAAATCGTTAACCAAGGGTTTAGCAACACACTGCTTAACACACATTGGCAGCCTTATTCCCCTGAGCAAATCGCGTTACTGATCCAACTGAGTCGCGACATCGTAAAGCGTTACGATATTCAACCTGTGGATGTGGTTGGACACAGTGATATTGCTCCACAGCGAAAACAAGACCCGGGACCGCTATTTCCGTGGCAAAAACTGGCTCAGGAGGGGATTGGTGCCTGGCCAGGCCAAGATGAGGTCCAGCATTATCTGGCTGGGCGAGATAAACATGCTCCGGTTCCAATAGCTCGTATATTGTCAAAACTGGCGCGTTATGGCTACGCTGTCGATCCCTCATGGGATTCGAAACAGCAAAGGAATTTGCTGATTGCGTTTCAAATGCATTTCCGGCCCCGCGATTACCGCGGTGAGCCGGATGCTGAGAGTGAAGCTATTATTGATGCACTATTGAGCAAGTATGGTGCGATGCGTTGATTATAATCCGTTCAATTTACCGTGTTCTTTCAGCCAATGGGCGGTACGGCTGATACCTTCTTCCAATGAGACCAACGGTTTGTAATCCAAGGCCTGTTGTGCGCGCGTAATGTCAAGCGTGAGGTCGAAATTGAGTTTAGCAACGCCATAGTGGGTAAGCATGGGCTCTTTACCACTTTTGCTGCTCAATTTTTCCATACCGCGAGCGATCATATCGAGCATCGGATAAGGTACTGAACGGATCCGGCACTTTATTCCCAGTTCGTCTAGCAATTGTTGGACGATGTTGCGAAGCGGGCAAGCCTGTTGGTTGGTGATATTGTAAGCTTGGCCTGATGGAGTCTCTTTCTTCAAGGTCGCCAACCACATTGCATGTACTGCATTTTCCAGATAGGTCATGTCTACCAAGGCTGCGCCTCCGCGAGGTAGTAATAAACTGCCATTCTGTTTGATCATCTGTAGCAGCCGCGGTAACAGTATTTTATCGTGTGGTCCAAATAGCCCCTGAGGGCGTAAAATAGTGAAATGAGTTTGTGGGTTTGATAGTGCCAGTTGCTGAATGACTTGTTCCCCTGCCGCTTTACTGCGCGCGAACTCATTGGCATAGCGCACCGGGCGGAAGTCCTCATCCACATTACGCCGATGGTGGTAGTCAAAGTAAATCGCGGGTGAAGAAATATGAATAAATTGTGCGACGCCGTACGCTGTCGCCCATTCCCCCAAGCGCCGTGTGGCGCGAACATTCGCCAGCTCGAAAGCCTCTTGTGACCCCCAGGGGGAGGTAAAGCTGGAACAGTGCCATAGTACGTCTACGTCCACTAACAGGGCTTTTGCTTGCGAAGAGACTAGGTTGGTGAGATCGGCATGAATGAATTCCGCCCCCATCTTTTGCAGTAAATGGCCCATTGCCTGATTACTGCCGGTCGCACGCACTTTTATGCCCTGGCGGCGGAGATATTCAACGGCACTACGGCCTAATCCACTGGTTGCTCCAGTGATCAATATCTTCATAACGAACTCTGTTCTCACCAAAATCAGAATACTGAGCGGTTTGAGCCTGCTACAGTCAATTAAGGCACCATTCTTTCGTGATTTCGTGTGGCATGCAATCGGAAAGACACTAACTGCAGTAGCAAACAGTATGGTTGAATGACAAATAATCTATCTGGGCGGTTTGCAGTCATGCTCTTCCGCCAGTTGTGCGATCCGTTTTGCCATACCACGGAAAATAAACAGGTGGGCTGGCATCATGACAAACCAGTAAAGCAATCCACTGAAACCGGCAGGATGCCACCAGGCGCGGACATCTAATTGGCGACGATCGCCCAGATCCTTGATGCTGAAGGTTAAGCGGCCAAGTCCGGGGGCTTTCATACCAAACATCAATGCCAATTGACGCAATGGCTTCATGGTAATCACCTTCCAGCCGTCGACGAGATCGCCTACTTCCAAGTTTTCCCGTTGTGGACGACCATAAACGATGCCATTACCTACCATGTCGTCCATGCGTGCACGAATTTGCCACAGGATATTGGCGTAAAAATAGCCCTCTTTACCCCCCAACTGCTGGACGACGTGCCACAATGCCTCATTTGAGGCCTGCGTTTCCAGCATGCAACCTGCCTGTTTGGGGTAGAACCCATAACCTGGACGCCAACGCGCTCTGGCTTCTGGATCGTAGCCCCAGTCTGCTGAGTCGATGACATCATCTTCGTGGCGTAGCGTCTCTTTAACGGCTTCATCGAAAGTTTGCAGCGGTTGCGAAATCAACGTTTGCAACGCCTTACCGTCGGCCGGTAGATCGTGATTCAGACCCTGTATCAAGGCGTTGGCGATAGATGAAGGCACCGAAGTAATCATGTTGATAAACCATACCGAGATGAAGCGTGTTGGCAACGGGACCGGGATTAGCCAGCGTTTTTTGCCACTAATCGTGATAAAACGCTCAAACATGGTTTGATAACTGATGTACTCCGGCCCGGCAACATCGAAAATACGATTTTCTGGCGCAGGGTGCTGTAGCAACTCTGTCAGATATGTCAGCAGGTTTTTCAGCGCCACAGGGGAGGATTTTGAACGTACCCAGCGTGGAGGGGTGAGGATTGGTAGGTTATAGACCATATCGCGCATGATTTCGAACGCAGCAGAACCTGGACCAACGATGATGCTGGCGCGCAACTCAGTAACGGGTATCCCGCTCTGGCGTAGGATCTCACCTGTCAATTTACGTGCTACAAGATGAGGGGAGCTTGCACCGGGCGGTTGCAGTGCGCCGAGAAAGATCACCTGTTTTACGTTGGAGTCGCGCAGAGCATTACGTAGGTTCTCTGCCGCCTGACGTTCCTTTTCGATAAAATCATCACCATCACCCATTCCGTGGATCAGGTAGTAAACGGTATCAATTTGCCACAACGCATCGGCCAATGTTTCCGGGCGATAGACATCGACGTAACGGCAGTTTACGTTTGGCCAATTCTGTTCTTTCAACCATTCCAGGCGGCGTGCAGCGGCAGTGATCGTATGCCCCTGTTCAGCCAATTTTGGGATCAGATGCTGGCCAATATAACCGCTGGCGCCAAGAACCAGAATACGTTGGGGGATCATGATCGCTGCCTTAAATTGTTTATGTCTTTGTGAGCTGTTTTCACAGCATGCCAAATTCGCCGATTAATTGCACTTTCCTTATGAGTATCAAGAGTTGCATCCAGATAAAGGGCAGTTCACTATACGCGCGATAATGTGATGAGTTTATGCCTAATGAAAATCAACCACCTCTGTTATTTACTACTGCTATTGGTTTTAATTGGCAGTCTGATGTTTCCCCACTCGTTATTGATGTGGTTTTTATCGGTTAACCTGCTGACGTTTTTGATCTACGGCGTTGACAAGTTAGCTGCCTGTAAAGGCTGGCTTCGGGTGCCGGAAATCACTCTGTTACTGTTTGGCGTTTTGGGCGGCTGGATGGGCGGCGTATTAGCTCAGCAGCTTTTCCGGCATAAAACGCAGAAACAACCCTTTGCAACCCAGTTTATTTTCAGCGTAGTGTTAAACATGTTGGCGATACTGGCCGCTGGCTATTGGTTCTACGGCCGTATGGTGGTGTGAAGGCTCCTTGCTAACTGGCAAGGAGCCTTATACTCGTCATACTTTGAACCGCATGTGTATTGGTGCGTTACTTGGCTCAGGTATGGGTCTCGTCCTTTCAGAGCCAGCGCAAGCACTGTTCAAAAACGCACTGCGTTTTTGTCATGCAATTTGAATTATTTAGAACAACTTTTGCTAACAATGAGCTTGTTGCTGGTAAAGCGTTGACAATAATTACGGTTTTTTCTGGCTGGCTACCGGCGCATACTCAATCGGCACCCATGCGTAACCTTTACCTTCAACACGGACGTGTCCAAGGCCAGGGAAGGGTAAATGAGCACCACCAATCCAAAGTTTGTTTTCAGCCGCATCGGCAAACACTTTCTGCCGGGTGGCTATTGCCTGTTTGGAATCAGTGTCAAAGTCCAGTGCCACTTCAGGTTGGGAAAACTGCAAGGAGTGGCTGTGAACGATATCACCCCACAGTAGCAGTTTTTGCCCCTCTGAGCTGAATAGATAAGAGGTATGCCCAGGTGTATGGCCTGGCGTAGCAATGATTTCCAGTCCAGGCAGCAATATTTCTCCTTGGCTATATAGTTTCAGTTTCCCTTGCTCAACATAAGGGGCGACAGCATCTTGTGCCAACTTAAACATTGGCTGTGCATCTTTTGGTGCTTTTAGGGCTATCTCTTTATTAAGCCAGTAATCACCTTCGGCTTTAGCGGCATAAACGGTTGCGTTAGGGAATACGACCTTACCCTGTTCGCTGATGCCGCAAGTATGATCGGGGTGTAGATGAGTTAACAACACCATATCAACCTGTTCTGGCTGGTAACCTGCGGCGAGAAGGTTTTTCTTGAGAGCTCCCAACGTTGGGCCAAAACACTGTGCGGTGCCAGCATCCACCAACACCAGATGTGTTCCAGTGTTTACCAGAAAAGCGTTAACGGCGGTTTGTATCCCCGATTGGGTGTCGGTAAACATGCGAGTGAACAGCTTCTGCATATCTGCTTCACTGATGCCATGGAACAGTTTGGTGTCCAGGGTAGCGTAACCATCGTAAAGTGCTGTTATCTCCAGAGTACCTAGCATCATGCGGTAATAACCAGGAACTTGAGTTTGCTGTTGAACTGGGGTTGATTCTGCACTCGCAGAGGAAGTAAACGCCATCACAGTGCTAGCAAGCGCGATAGCCACTAACGTCCAACGAAATTTATGACTCATAAATATTCCTTTACAGTGAGAAAAACAAACGTGATGAAAGCAGTGAGAACAGATGGGTTATCGCGGCTTTGACCGGTGTGGTTACAACGAAATCCGCTTATGTGTGTTGTTGAAGAAATGTCTGCCATAAAGTAACGACTTTTTGCAGATCCTGGCGGCTGACGTTGAGGTGCGTCAGGAGCCGTGTCACCGGACCAGAACTGATCAATACCCCTTGCTCACGCATCCAGGGGCCGAGTTTGGCGCCCAACTCGGGGGATTGGCGCACATAGAGTACGTTTGTCTGCGCACCGGGTTCAACAATCTCCAACCCGATATGGCTTAGCTGTTGTTCCAGCCATTTTGCGTTATCGTGATCTTCTTTCAGCCGCTCGACATTGTGCTCCAGCGCGTACAACCCAGCCGCAGCCAAAATACCGGCTTGACGCATACCACCGCCGGTCATTTTGCGCCAGCGATTTGCCCGTTGGATAAATTCTTCGCTGCCGCATAGCAATGATCCCACTGGTGCACCTAGTCCTTTAGACAGGCAGATAGTAAAGGTATCGCAATACTGCGTTAGGGTTTTCAACGGCACATTCAGCGCTACGGCAGCGTTGAAAATACGTGCACCATCAACATGCAATGCCAGATTGTGCTCACGGGTGAACTGCCAGGCACGCTGTAAATATTCGAGAGGCAATACTTTGCCACCGATAGTGTTTTCCAGACTCAGCAGGCGGGTTTTGGCGAAGTGAATATCATCAGGCTTGATGGCGGCGGCTACCTTGTTTAACGGCAGAGTTCCATCCGGATCGGCGTCTATAGGCTGCGGCTGAATACTGCCCAGTACGGCAGCGCCACCGGCTTCATACTTATAGTTATGAGCCTGCTGGCCAACGATATACTCTTCACCTCGCTGGCAATGGCTCAATAAAGCCACCAGATTGGCCTGTGTTCCTGTGGGTAGAAACAAGGCGGCGTCTTTCCCGGAAAGTCTGGCGGCTTCGGCTTGCAGCGCGTTGACCGTGGGATCGTCGCCATAAACGTCGTCACCGACGTCGGCTTGCGCCATAGCTGTGCGCATCTCTGCGCTGGGTTGGGTTACGGTATCACTACGTAAATCGATGAACATACGGATCCTTGCGTTGCCGATGAGAGAAGAGACTCTCATCATAACCGGATTGCCGCGTCTAAAAAGAGGAAAATGCAGGTTGCGATAAACTTCACCGCATCCTGCAGAAAATCAGCGTAGCCAGTTGGTTTTGGCCAACTCGACGATTTCATCGCCGCGACCATTGATGATTGCGCGTAGCATGTAAAGGCTGAATCCTTTAGCCTGTTCGAATTTAATCTGCGGTGGCATGACCAACTCTTGTTTGGCTGTTACCACATCCAGCAGAGCCGGGCCAGGATGTACCAATATCTCCTGCAATGCGCCATCCAGTTCGGAGGCTTTTTCTACCCGGATCCCTTTGATACCCGCAGCGTTGGCAATTGCAGCAAAATCCGGGTTGTGAAGGTCGGTACCATCGGTAAGGAAACCGCCAGCTTTCATCTCCATCGCCACAAAACCCAGTACGCTGTTGTTGAACACCACCACTTTGACCGGCAATTTTAACTGCGCCAGTGACAGAAAATCCCCCATCAGCATGGTAAAACCGCCATCACCACACAGGGCGATAACCTGTTTATCCGCTTTGGTGGCTTGAGCACCAATCGCTTGCGGCATGGCATTAGCCATTGAACCATGATTGAACGACCCTAACAGACGGCGCCTGCCGTTCATTTTTAGATAACGTGCCGCCCATACCGTAGGAGTACCCACATCACAGGTAAAGATGGCATCTTCTGTAGCATAGTGGCTGATCTGTTGTGTCAGATATTGCGGATGGATCGGTTGCTTGTCGTTGGCTATTGCCAATTCATCGAGGTCTTTACGCGCATTTCGGTAATGTTCCAGTGCTGTATCCAAAAACGTCCGGTCGCTTTTGGGATACAGTTGCGGTAACAGCGCGGTGAGCGTTGTTTTGATATCTCCCATTAATGCCATGTTCACCTGACAATGGGCTCCGAGACTACCCGCATTGATATCAATCTGAATGATGTTGGCATGAGTAGGATAAAATGCCCGGTAGGGGAACTGGGTGCCGAGCAGGAGCAACGTATCGGCGTTCATCATGGCATGATAGCCTGAAGAGAAGCCGATAAGGCCAGTCATGCCGACACTGTAAGGGTTATCCCATTCGATGTGTTCTTTACCACGTAGGGCGTGCACTACAGGGGCCTGCAATAGTTCAGCTAATTTCACGACTTCATCATGGGCTTCAGCGCAACCGCTGCCGCACATTAGCGTAATATTTTTTGCGGTATTCAGCGTTTCAGCCAGTTTTACCAGTTCACTCACCGGAGGATGGATCAAAGGCAGTGCAGGCGTATGCCATACCATGTTGGCATTTTCCGGCGCCATTTGTAATGCAACGTCCCCAGGTAGCACGATAACGGAAACACCGCGCTCAAGGATCGCTTTGCGCATGGCGATTTCAAGCACTCGTGGTAGCTGTTCTGGGTTGGAAACCAATTCGCAATAATGACTGCATTCGCGAAACAGTTCTTGCGGATGGGTTTCCTGGAAATAATTGCTGCCGATTTCACTGGTGGGGATATGAGCGGCGATGGCCAGTACCGGAACGCGATTGCGGTGACAATCGAACAGGCCGTTGATCAGGTGTAAGTTTCCGGGGCCACAGGAGCCGGCGCACACGGCTAATTGCCCGGTGAGCTGTGCCTCGGCACCTGCCGCAAAAGCGGCAACTTCTTCGTGCCGAGTTCCTAACCATTCGATGGTTCGCATCCGGTGGAGGCTGTCGCTAAGACCATTCAGCGAATCGCCCGTTACGCCCCAGATGCGTTTTACACCCGCTCGTTCTAGTATTTTTGCGATCAGTGTGGCTACTGTTTGTTTCATGCTTCCTCCAATCACTATCCAAAATGAGAGTGTTCGCCGGCGAGAAGCGAGCTGCAAGTGTAAAAGGATTTGAGCGAAGCGCTTACCGTTACGTGCCTAATCATAATATTTGGCCTGGTTTGACTTCTTTTGTAAGCCAGCGTGAACCGATACCATTGGGTAGGCGACGGACGCTGAGACTGACTAATGGGCTCAAACCGGACGAGGATGAAAGGGGATAGGCGCGCAACGTGTCTTTACTGTTACGGATGCTAACGAGTGCAAACTGGCCGGGTTGGTAAGGATAAAAATCATGACTGATTAGATTGACCGTCCAGGCATCATCGGTTTCTTGTTGCGCTGAGTGTACTTGCATTGGATTGGAGCAATGGGGGCTGGGTCGTGCCACTTGAACCTCGGAACTAAAAGAGTTACTGCAGCAAGCAGCCCCGGTAAACGGCATTAGCCGAGAAGTGTTTGCAGATCCTGTTCTACAGTGGTTATTGGGCTCAGACCGAATTTATCATTCAGTAGTGTCAGCAGGTTGTCCGTCAGAAACGCGGGAGAGCTTGGACCCGTGATGATGTTTTTCACTCCTAGCGACAGCAGCGTTAGCAAAATGACAATCGCCTTCTGCTCGAACCAAGAAAGCACCAGGCTGACTGGTAGCTCGTTCACTGTGCAGCCAAGCTTTTCGGAGAGTTTTACTGCTAACATCACGGCAGAGTAAGCGTCGTTGCACTGACCAACGTCCAGCAGCCGCGGTAAGCCTGCCAACGTACCAAAGTCCAGCTTATTGAAACGGTATTTACCACAACCCAGCGTCATGATCAGGCAATCCTGCGGAACGCTGCGGGCAAAATCGGTAAAGTAGCTGCGCTCGCCGCGACTGCCGTCGCATCCCCCCACGAGAAATACATGACGCAGTTTTTGCTGGGTCACAAGATCAATTACCGTATCGGCAGCGTTCAGCAGTACCTGGCGGCCAAATCCGATGGTAATAAGTTGTTCAATCTCGCTGTATGGGAAGCCTGAAAGCTTCTGAGCCTGGTTAATTACGGCGCTGAAATCATCTTTATCCAAATGGTTAACGCCTGGCCAGCCAACCATGCTGCGCGTCCAAATACGATCACTGTAACTCCCCACGTTTGGATCGATAATACAGTTGGAGGTCATGACGATCGGGCCAGGGAATTTTGCAAACTCAGTTTGTTGATTCTGCCAACCGCTACCGTAGTTACCTACTAGATGGGAGAATTTTTTCAGCTCTGGATAGCTATGTGCAGGCAACATTTCGCCGTGGGTATAGACGTTAACGCCGGTGCCCTCGGTTTGCTCTAGTAGCAGACGCAAATCTTTCAGGTCATGACCCGAAATCAGAATTGCTTTGCCCTTTACCGGGCGTACGTTGACCGATGAAGGCTGAGGATCGCCGTAAGTCTGGGTTTCGCCACGATCCAACATGGCCATGACATTGAAGTTCATTTTACCAATACCCATGGCATTACCTAATAAGGTATCGACATCGCGCGGCTCAGTACCCAGCCAGGCCATGTATTCGTGATACTCGGCATAGATCTGGTTATCAAACTGCTCAAGCACGTTCGCGTGTTCCATGTAGGCGGCTGCCCCTTTCAAACCGTATAGGCACAGCATGCGCAGGCCGTGAATATCGTCCCCCACTTCTGTTTTATCGGTGTTAAGGGCGAATGTTGTGGCCTGCTGCAGAAGGGTTTGCATATCGTTACCGGCCAGTTTTAGCGTGGCCAGAGGATGGTCAACATGCACACGGGTATCGAGCAGGCGGCAGCGTGCGGCCAGCGACTCGCGTAGTGCGATGGCGTCGCGGATATAGGTGATAATACGCTTGGAGTCGAAGTTGACGTTGGTCAATGTAGAGAAGAAAGCGCGTGGAGAAAAGCTATCGACTTCATGATCGATGATGCCTAGCGCCCTTGCTTGCAGCGCCCAGGCAGAAAGACTTTGTAGCGTGGCAACTAATAGATCCTGCAGGTCTGACGTTTCTGCTGTTTTTCCGCACATTCCTTGAGTATAAGTGCAACCGTTGCCTGTGGGTGTCCGGATAGTTTGTTCGCATTGCACACAGAACATGATCACTTCCTTCTTAAAATTGTATTTTAAATGCCTGTTTTAAGGGTAAATGTGCAATATCGCTTTAGGAAGGACTTTGTTATGTAATGTTAATAAAGCTTGATCTAGAACAATTTGATTTGCAGATGGGAATTATTACGATTTGAATCTCACTGGCGCAGCGAACTACGCCAGTGAGATTCACGAAAACAGGGCGATAAGTATTGGTGCCAGTAAGCTGAGTAAGAATCCGTGTACGATAGCTGGGGGCACCATTTCCAACCCACCGCTGCGTTGTAGGATGGGTAACGTAAAGTCCATTGAGGTTGCTCCACATAAGCCGAGTGCCGAGGAACGACTGCGGCGTATCAGTGTAGGTATCAGCATAATGGCTACCAGTTCGCGAGCCAGATCGTTAAAAAATGCCGCGCTGCCCATGACGGGCCCGTAAGCATCGGTGATAAGAATACCAGAAAGCGAATACCAGCCGAAACCTGATGCCATTGCCAGGCCTGTTTTCAGTGGTAACTGCAACAGTAGTGCAGCCAACGCGCCACCGGCCAGAGAACTTGCTGTCACGACCACGGCAACCATCATGCCACGGCGGTTTAGTACGATCTGGCGCAGTGTCATGCCGCTGTTACGTAACTGGATCCCCACCAGCAACAGAAGAAATATCAGGGCATACTCTCCCCCTTGGTTGGCAAATTGTAGCCAAGGCCACTGGGTGAGGCCCATGATAAATCCGCCTAGAACCACTCCGCAAAGCTTCAGGGATTCCAATGCCATGTGTAGGCGTGAAGGAAGTGTTTCCTGCCTATGAGTATTTTGCCAGGGACGACGACGCTCCAGAAGATAGAGCAACAGGACGTTGGCGCAGAAAATACACAGAAAGAATATCAAGGTGTATTGAAGGATCAGCACCAGATTACTACTGAGGTTTTCCAGAAATGCCAGACTGATCCCCATAAAGAACAGAATAACGTACACCATCCAGCTTAACAGACGGTTTATTAGCTTAATCAGGGGCATGCTGCGTAGGTGAACAAAATAACCAGCGATCAGAGGTAATAAAATTATCAGCAGGCCTGAATACATGATGAGACGAATGTCCTTTAGTTTGGGAATGTACCGAGGAGCCGGTAGGGATGATACGCTAACTAAAATGGTCGTCAGAGTAAAGTACCCGGTTTCAATGTGGTAAGCGGTAATGTTTGCTTGACCTGCAAGGGGCTTTCTGACCATTCTCAAAGGGAGGTTGTGCACCCAGTCATCGCCAGCGGCGCTCACGAGCAATTCTGAGCCACAGCCTAGATTATCCTAATAAGTGCACACAGGAGTGGGTAGATGTTCTTAGAGCGTATCGAGATTGCAGGATTCCGCGGCATAAAGCGGCTTTCACTGATGTTGGATGACAACACGGTTCTGCTTGGTGAAAATGCCTGGGGTAAGTCCAGTTTGCTGGATGCAATAACACTTCTGTTGTCACCGGAACAGACACTTTACCGTTTTGAATCTCGCGATTTTCATTTCCCGCCTGGTGACGAAGCAGCCAAAGAGCGCCATTTGCAGATCATTTTCACGTTCTGTGAAAAAGATATCGGTCATGCTCATTTGCCACGTTATCGCCACCTTTCGCCTCTTTGGTCTAGGGGGAACGATAATTTGGGGCGCATCCATTATTGTTGTGAAGGAGAATTGGCTGATGATGGCACGGTGTGCACCTGGCGCCGTTTTCTGGATGCTCAGGGGAATGCACTGCATCTGCACCATATCGACCAACTGGTCTATGCATTAATCCGCATTCATCCTGTGTTGCGCCTCCGGGATGCACGCTTTATCCGTCGCCTGCGTCCCAACTCGCGCGATGAAAATCTCTCTGTAGATAACCAAGCATTAACATATCAGTTGGAGCAACTCACGCGAGAATTGGTGCGAAACCCGCAAAAGCTGACCAATACCGAGCTGAGGCAAGGATTGGCAGCTATGCGGCAGTTGCTTGAGCACTACTTTGGTGAACAGGGGGCGCAGGTCCCAGAGCCGCGTCGCAGTCGCCAACCACCTCAACAGCAAGTGTGGCGTTCACTGGATAGCATTAACCGTATGATTGCTGAACCCAATAGCCGCAGTATGCGGTTGCTCCTGTTAGGCGTATTTTCTACCTTGTTGCAGGCCAAGGGGAATCTGAGACTTGACACACATGCACGACCATTGTTGCTGATAGAAGATCCTGAAACGCGCTTACACCCGATCATGCTGTCTGTTGCCTGGAATTTACTCAACCAACTGCCGTTACAACGCCTCACTACAACCAATTCCAGTCAACTGGCATCGTTAGTGCCAGTGGAACATATTTGTCGATTGGTACGAGAATCTTCGCGTGTAGCAACTTATCGTCTTGGGGAGAGGGGGCTCAGCCTGGAAGATGGGCGACGTATCGCTTTTCATATCCGTTTTAACCGGCCTTCGTCGCTGTTTGCACGCTGTTGGCTCTTGGTCGAGGGGGAAACTGAGGTTTGGCTGCTAAACGAACTGGCACGCCAGTGTGGTTACCATTTTGAAGCGGAAGGTGTCAGAGTTATCGAATTTGCCCAGTGTGGGCTTAAACCGTTGCTGAAGTTCGCCAGGCAAATGGGAATTGAGTGGCATGCCTTAGTCGATGGTGATGAGGCCGGGAAGAAATATGCCAACGCCGTTCGCAGCATGTTGGTTAATCATGATGATAACGAACGTGACCGTTTGACCGCGTTACCGGCATTAGATATTGAGCATTTTATGTACAAAGAGGGGTTCAGCTCGGTCTACCACCGGGTCGCATCTGTTCCCCCCAAAGTACAAATGCCAGTACGCAAAGTGATCCTCAAGGCTGTGCATCACTCATCAAAACCCGATCTGGCTATTGAGGTTGTTACACAGGCTAATGAGTGGGGCATCGATTCGGTGCCCCCCTTGTTGAAGAAAATGTTTTCGCGTGTGATTTGGCTAGCTCGAGGCCGGGCAGACTAAGTTAAAGGATTGGGTGCTGCGTTGAAGTGCACCGCAAATCCCTGTTGCAGTTCATCCAGTAATTGGTATCGGCGACGATATTCCGCACGTTTCTTGCTGGCGATGTCTTCAAGTGATTTACGGGCAATACGCGCAGGCAATAAAAAATAGCCGTGATCGAGCTGTTTGCCTCCCATTGAAAGCCAGAACTGATCGTAGTCTGCATGCAGCACGTCCTTCTTTTTATGGCTATAGCGCCAGTTTTGATAGACGTGGGTTGTATTCCCTACTGCAATTATTTGCTGTATCCCCAAATGATGTGCAAGATATGTAACCCCTTCAAGAGCAAGGCGTTTTGGGAACAAGCCGTGACAGGCTTTGGTGGTATTCTGGATCTCCGAGTGTGGAACTCCTTGCTCCGCGCCTTGGAGACCACCAATAAACAATGTTGGCTGCTGGTGATAGTTCATCAGCGTGAAGGTAATTTCCGCCAGCATGACCCCCTGCGCATTTCTCATTAACAGGGTTGCTTCCCCTTCTTTGCTCAACTTTCCTATAGAGGTTAATTGGAGGTGAATCTGTCCGCCATTTTTGTCTTCAGCGCAGCCTAAAGTGAACGAATTGCTGAGATAACCCAAGCACACTTTTATCGGCATACGCTGAGCAATAAGATCGTAATGGTCGCGCAGCGCAAACAGACTCTCCATACGATTCATATTTGCGGCCAGATAGGGGCGATGCAGTTTGCATGGCAGGTCGGGCTGTGCGCTTAAAATTTCATCCAGTAAAGGATTTGCAACCAACGTGTTGAGCAGAGCACGAGTCGTCGGCCAGCAAAGCAGTGAACGGCAGAGAAATTTAAGACGGAACGAGGTTTTCTCCCAACATTTACTGGGGAGCTTTTCGCCGTTGAGCAGTGCGCTCATCAATTGCCCGGAGCTGGCTAGTTTGGCAGTTGCGAGCGGATAGCTGAGCTGAGACATGATAAACCCTTGTCTGTGTTTAATTATGCTATTTCAACAAGGTTTCGCTAAACAGGAGTTCAATGTGGATTTTTTAAAACCCTCCTCCTATGGTACGTTGAGCTTAGGTTTAGTTATTGATAACTCAGAGTAGTAATCTGTCCGCCTTACTACATTTAGTAGTCAGGGAAGGCATAAATAAAGAGGTAGGAGTATTTTGATGTGGTTAAAGGGACGGAAAAAACGCTGGGTGATAGGAGGAGTGGTTCTGCTCACGCTCTTCATTCTGTTTTATTGGCACTTTAGTCATCCCGCACCGGTTGAATTCAAGACGATCAAGGTCACAAAGCGTGAGTTGCAACAAAGCGTGTTGGCGACAGGCCAGTTGGATGCATTGCGCAAAGTAGACGTTGGGGCTCAGGTTAGTGGGCAACTGGAGAGCTTGAACGTTGAAATTGGCGATAAAGTGAAAAAAGGCCAACTGCTTGGCGTTATCGATCCTCAACAGGCGCTAAACAGCATTCGTGAAAGCGAAGCGACATTGCAGGAATTGCAGGCACGGTTGCAGCAGGCCAATGCGGAACGGCAGTTGGCAGCAGTAACGTTACAACGCAATCGTGAGCTGGCCCATTTACAGGCGCTAGCGCGTCAGGATCTGGATAAATACGCGACAGAACTGACGGTGAAACAAGCCCAAGTGGATACCATCAAGGCTCAAATCGCCAAAAACCAGGCCAGCCTGGATACTGCCAGGCTCAATCTCACCTATACCCGAATAGAAGCACCCATGGATGGTGATGTCGTTCAGATCACCACTTTGCAAGGCCAGACTGTGATCGCCGCGCAGCAAGCGCCTAACATTCTGACATTAGCAGATATGCATACGATGCTGGTGAAAGCCGAGGTTTCTGAAGCTGATGTTATCAATCTTAAACCAGGTCAGAAAGCCTGGTTTACCGTACTGGGGGACCCGGATAAACGTTTTGATGGTGTGCTGAAAGACATCCAACCAACGCCAGTGAAAATCAACAATGCCATTTTTTACTACGCGCGTTTTGAGGTGCCTAATCCTGAAGGTTTACTTCGCTTGCAAATGACTGCTCAAGTGCATATTCAACTTTCCGCTGTCAGAGATGCCTTAGTCATCCCGTTGGTTGCCTTAGGCGATCAGATTGCCGACGCTCGCTATCATGTTTCAGTGTTGAAGCAGGGCAAAGAAGAGAAACGAGAAGTCAATATTGGCATTCGTAACAATATTGATGTACAGATTCTCAGCGGATTGTCTGATGGAGAAGAAGTGATTATCAGCCGTGGCGGCGTGGAGAACAACTGATGGCGGCCTTGCTGGAATTGAGTGGGATAGGACGCTGTTATCTCTCTGGCGAACAGACAGTGGATGTGTTGAAAAATGTCAGTTTGCGCATTGATGCCGGTGAAATGGTGGCAATCATGGGGGCTTCGGGGTCGGGTAAATCCACGTTGATGAATATTCTCGGTTGTCTGGATAAACCCAGTACTGGGATATATCGCGTTGCTGGGCAGGATGTTGCGGCGCTTGATAGTAATGCGTTAGCTCAGCTCAGACGTGAGCATTTTGGTTTTATTTTTCAGCGTTATCATCTGCTCCCACATCTTAGTGCGGCCCATAATGTTGAGGTGCCTGCTGTTTACGCGGGGCTAAGTAAGGTGGCTCGGCGTGAAAGGGCAGTTGCACTGCTACAGCGTCTCGGGTTAGGGGAACGAACCGCGTATCGACCAAATCAGCTTTCCGGTGGGCAACAGCAGCGTGTAAGCATTGCACGAGCGTTGATGAACGGTGGTCAAGTGATCCTGGCAGATGAACCCACAGGCGCACTCGACAGCCATTCTGGTGGGGAGGTGATGAATATCCTCAAGCAACTGCGAGAGCAAGGGCATACCGTTATTATTGTGACCCATGATGCTGCAGTAGCACGTCAGGCTGAAAGAATTATCGAAATTCGTGATGGGGAAATTGTTGCCGATTCACGTCCGCCTATACAAACAAATCCCCAGTCAAAAAAATTGATACTGACAGTTCCATCGCCATCTTGGCGACAGGTTTCTGGGCGTTTTCGCGAGTCGTTGATTATGGCGTGGCGAGCAATGGCAGCCAACAAAATGCGTACTGCATTGACCATGTTGGGGATCGTTATTGGTATTGCTTCTGTAGTCTCTATTCTGGTTATTGGTGATGCGGCCAAACAGATGGTTCTTGCCGATATTAAGTCTATTGGTACCAATACCGTGGATGTTTTTCCTGGTAAAGATTTTGGTGACGATGATCCTACCCTTCGTCAGTCGTTGAAATACGGCGATCTGAGTGCGCTGAGTGAACAGCCTTATGTCAACGCGCTTTCACCAAACATTGGTAGCAGCATGCGCCTACGTTTTGGCAGCATTGATGTGGCGGCTAATGTATCTGGTGTCAACGCAGAGTATTTCCGGGTTTATGGCATGACATTTTCCCAAGGAAGAGGTATTGATACCAGGCAAGTGCAATCGCAAGCGCAGATTGCGGTGATTGATGCCAATACGCAACGCCGGTTATTCCCGCATCAGAGAGATGTGGTTGGTAAAGTGATCTTGGTTGGCAACATGCCCGCGACAGTGGTTGGTGTAGCGCAAATCAAGCCGTCGATGTTTGGCAGTAGCAATACGCTTAACGTGTGGGTGCCCTATACTACCATGGCCAACCGGTTGGTGGGGCACGACTATTTTGATTCTATTACCGTGCGTATTCGTGATGGATACAGCAGTCAGGAAGCGGAACAACAATTAACGCGTTTACTGACGTTGCTTCACGGTAAGAAAGATTTCTTCACCTATAACATGGATAGCCTAGTACAGACCGCGGAGAAAACTACTCGCACTTTGCAACTTTTCCTGACCTTGGTCGCTGTGATTTCGCTGGTGGTAGGAGGGATTGGGGTGATGAATATCATGCTGGTCTCGGTAACGGAACGAACACGTGAAATTGGCATTCGGATGGCGGTAGGAGCCCGTTCTAGCGATGTTCTACAGCAGTTCCTGATAGAGGCAATACTGGTTTGCCTGGTTGGGGGAGCGGTTGGAATTACCCTGTCGTTTGTTATTGGCTTACTGGCAGAGCTTGTGTTGCCCGGTTGGCAAATCAAATTTCCGCCTGCCGCATTGTTGAGTGCGTTCTTATGTTCAACAGGTATTGGTGTGGTATTTGGTTATCTACCAGCGCGAAATGCCGCACGGTTGAATCCTATCGACGCTTTGGCTCGTGAGTAAAACGATACGTTCCTAACGTAACTCAAAGTAAAATGGGATACTGATAATGGCGCACAGACAAATAAAATGCCGGCCGTTATACGGCAGGCATTTTTAACATGGATTGATACCCGTTGTCCTTCAAGCTATTGCTGCTCGTTCAGTCCTCCACCTACACACTTGACGTGACCCGGATATAGATAATGGCCTTTCGCAGCGTCTAGGCTAACACCTCGCTTTCCAGCGGCAGAATAAGACTTGCATGGTTGCCTTTCGGTCCTTGATGCACGTCAAACCTGACTTGTTGACCCGCTTTCAACGTTCTGTAACCATCCATCTTGATTGTCGAATAATGGGCGAAGATATCTTCGCCGCCAGCTTCAGGGCAAATAAAACCGAAACCTTTTGCGTTATTAAACCATTTAACAGTACCCGTCTCCATGCTTCTAGATCCCTCGCAGCGCCATTTTTAGATGAGATGAATAACTGATTCTGAAGAGTAGGCTGGTTAAAAGACCAGCAGCCTACAAAATTACACTGTAGAGCAATTGATCATCACGTCAAGGGATCTGCTTTTCACAGTACCGATCAGTTAACTAAAGTTTGAAGCAGTTAACGCTATTGAGATTATTTGGTAACAAATTATGGCAGATTGAATGATGGATATTCGATTTACACTGCGGCTAACTGGATGAGAAGATGATAAAATGATCGTGGTAATCCGCATTGTATAACCTGAATGTGACCCCATGTACGGGGCATTGCAGAGAAGATGAGCAGCGATGGGCAAGACTAATGATTGGCTAAATGTTGAGCACTTGGTTAAAGAAAAGCAAATCGATGAGGTAAAACCGCCATCAATGTATAAAGTTATACTTAATAACGACGATTATACACCGATGGAATTTGTGATTGACGTCCTACAAAAGTTCTTTTCTTATGATGTTGAACGTGCAACGCAACTGATGCTCACGGTCCACTATAAAGGCAAAGCTATCTGTGGTGTTTTCACTGCCGAGGTGGCAGAAACCAAGGTAGTCTACGTGAATCGCTACGCAAGGGAGAATGAGCATCCGTTGCTCTGTACGCTAGAAAAAGCCTGAAAAAGGTAATCTATTGGGGAGGTGCCTATGCTCAATCAAGAACTGGAACTCAGTCTCAACATGGCTTTCGCCAGGGCGCGTGAGCACAGACATGAGTTTATGACCGTGGAGCACCTGTTGCTGGCATTACTCAGCAACCCTGCCGCGCGAGAAGCGCTTGAGGCATGTACGGTGGATCTGGCGGCGTTACGTCAGGAACTGGAAGCCTTTATTGAACAGACTACGCCTATGCTGCCTGCGAGTGAGGATGAGCGTGACACTCAGCCTACGCTTAGCTTCCAGCGTGTATTGCAGCGTGCGGTGTTCCATGTGCAATCATCGGGCCGTAACGAAGTCAGCGGTGCCAATGTGTTGGTCGCGATCTTCAGCGAACAGGAGTCGCAAGCGGCTTATTTGTTACGCAAACACGACGTAAGCCGCCTTGATGTGGTGAACTTCATTTCACATGGTACACGTAAAGATGAGCCGGGACAGGCGCAAAATACGGAAAACCCGGTAAACGAAGAGCAATCTGGAGGGGAAGACCGTATGGAAAACTTCACCACCAACCTGAATCAACTTGCTCGCGTGGGGGGTATCGACCCACTGATTGGCCGTGACCGTGAACTTGAGCGTACTATTCAAGTGCTATGCCGTCGCCGTAAAAACAACCCGTTATTGGTAGGTGAGTCTGGCGTAGGTAAAACCGCGATTGCCGAAGGGTTAGCTTGGCGTATTGTGCAAGGCGATGTGCCAGAGGTAATGTCAGATTGTACAATCTACTCTCTGGATATAGGTTCTCTGCTGGCCGGTACTAAATATCGCGGCGATTTTGAGAAGCGTTTCAAGGCATTGCTGAAACAGCTGGAGCAGGATCACAACAGCATTCTGTTTATTGACGAAATCCACACTATTATCGGTGCTGGAGCGGCTTCTGGTGGTCAAGTCGATGCTGCTAACCTGATTAAGCCGTTGTTGTCCAGCGGCAAGATCCGTGTGATCGGTTCTACCACCTATCAGGAGTTCAGCAGTATTTTCGAAAAGGATCGTGCATTAGCACGCCGTTTCCAGAAAATAGACATTATCGAACCAACGCCGGAAGAGACCATCCAGATCATTAATGGTCTGAAAACTAAATACGAGGCGCATCACGATGTTCGCTATACTGCGAAAGCAATCCGTGCTGCGGTGGAGCTTTCGGTAAAATATATCAATGACCGCCATCTGCCGGACAAGGCGATAGATGTGATCGATGAAGCTGGTGCCCGCAGCCGTTTGTTGCCACTGAACAAGCGCAAGAAGACGGTCAATGTGTCAGACATCGAATCTGTGGTTGCACGTATTGCACGTATCCCGGAAAAAACAGTCTCTGCCAGCGATCGCGATGTGTTAAGAAGTCTGGGCGATCGTCTGAAAATGCTGGTATTCGGCCAAGATCCGGCGATAGAAGCGCTGACGGAAGCGATCAAAATGAGTCGTGCAGGCCTTGGCCAAGATCGCAAGCCTGTAGGGTCTTTCCTGTTTGCTGGACCAACAGGGGTTGGGAAAACTGAAGTAACGGTTCAATTGGCGAAGGCGCTGGATATCCAGCTGTTGCGGTTTGATATGTCTGAATATATGGAGCGCCATACTGTTAGCCGTTTGATAGGTGCCCCTCCGGGTTACGTTGGTTACGATCAAGGGGGATTGCTGACTGATGCGGTGATTAAACATCCCCATGCCGTGGTACTGTTGGATGAGATTGAGAAAGCGCATCCTGATGTGTTCAACCTGCTGTTGCAGGTTATGGACAATGGGACACTGACTGACAATAATGGCCGTAAAGCAGATTTCCGTAACATTATCCTGGTGATGACGACTAACGCAGGGGTTCGTGAAACTGAACGTAAATCGATTGGCCTGATTGAACAGGACAACAGTATTGATGCGATGGAAGAGATCAAGAAAGTGTTTACGCCAGAATTCCGTAACCGTCTGGACAACATTATCTGGTTTAAACCACTCTCTACTGCGGTGATCCAGCAAGTTGTCGATAAATTTATCGTTGAACTGCAGGCTCAGTTGGATGCGAAAGGGGTATCTCTGGAAGTTAGCCATGAAGCGCGTGATTGGCTGTCCGTTAAAGGCTATGACCGTGCGATGGGGGCACGCCCAATGGCTCGTGTCATGCAAGAGAGTTTGAAAAAACCACTAGCCAACGAATTGCTATTCGGTTCCTTGGTTGATGGCGGTTCGGTGAAAGTCGAGCTTGATAAAGAAACCAAACAGTTGACTTACCACTTCCTTAGCGCTCAGAAGCGTAAAGCTGATGAGGGAGCCGTTCACTAAGTGGTAACCCACTGACAAAAAAGCGATGCAGAAGCATCGCTTTTTTTATGGGGTAAATTGTATTGTAGAGAGCAAATATTCGAGCCCTCTCGGTTTACCCGCGCCAAAAAACTCAATGTTGAACGCTGCGGCGGCGGTAAACGGAAAGGGCTCTTGAGGGATCACATCCTCGATGTTGCCAATAGTTGGCAACGGGTGAGCCTATTAGCGACTACGGAAGACAATGCGGCCTTTGCTCAGGTCGTACGGGGTCAGCTCTACAGTGACTTTGTCACCCGTCAGGATGCGGATATAGTTTTTACGCATTTTACCGGAGATATGAGCGGTTACCACGTGCCCGTTTTCCAATTCAACGCGGAACATGGTGTTTGGCAACGTATCAAGAACGGTGCCCTGCATTTCAATATTGTCTTCTTTGGCCATCGAATCCTCTAGGTGTAACTACCTTAGTTTTTAACCGGCAAGATAATGCCGAAAAACCCACATTATGTAAAGAAGTGTCGGTGAACAATGCACCGTTTCCACAAAATTAGTTTGTTGGGGAGGGTGGTTCAACCTGCTGTGGGGGTATAACTTGCGGCAACCAGCACTCCTGCGCTAAAGTTTTGCGCTGAAGGTTGCTCAGTCGCTGCAAAAATTGGCTACGGGGAATTTCCCTTGCTCCAAGCCGGGCAGTGTGAGCGTTAAGCACCTGACAGTCAATCAATTCCCCGCCATAACTAGCAAAATGGTGACAAAAGGCCATCAAGGCACATTTTGATGCATTGGTGGTGCGGCTGAACATAGACTCGCCACAGAACAGCGCACCCTGAATAATCCCATATAAACCGCCAACAAGTTCTTCCCCTCGCCATACTTCAACGGAATGTGCGTACCCCATACGATGCAGCTGTAAATAGGCATGCTGTATGTCTTCACCGATCCAGGTGCCTTCATCGGGACGCTGTGCGCAAGCGTTTATCACTGCTGCAAAATCATGATTGAGAGTGATCCGAAAAGGGGCTCCACGCAGGAAACGCTTAAGGCTGCGGCTAGCATGATATTCGTGTGGAACAAGCACCGCACGCGGATCCGGTGACCACCACAAAATTTCTTCCCCAGGGGAGTACCATGGGAAGATCCCGCAGGCATATGCGGTCAACAAACGTGAAGGTGTCAGATCTCCCCCTATCGCTAGTAAGCCATTAGGATCGCTCAGGGCGGCTTCTGGTGAGGGAAAGGTGACAGATGTTGGAGACAGCCTAACAATGTGCATAAAACCCCTTAACGTAGCTTACAAGCTGTTTTGCACCCATACACACGTTATTTCACGATACAGGCTGTGATCTTCTAATGTTGCGGGTTATCTGAGCGATGCTGGTTTGACATGGCCAACACGCTGGCGGAAATGCGCATAGCGGCCTTGCTGAACCATCAGTTTGGCGTGGCTTCCTTGTTCGACGACATTACCACCGTCCATAACGCAGATGCGGTCAAAATTCTCCAGCCCATATAAGCGGTGGGTGATCAGAATCAATGTTTTGTCACGGCAATGACTACGCAATAGCGTCAGGATCTGCTGTTCTGTTTCGGCATCAAGCCCTTCTGTGGGTTCATCGAGTAATACTAACGGAGCTGAGTGCAATAAAGCTCGAGCGATGCCCAAACGGCGTTGTTCACCGCCGGACAGTTGACGGCCACCTTCACCTAACCAAGCGTTCAATCCCTCGTTTTCCAATAGCTTATCCAGCCCTACCTGCTGTAGGACACTGTTTAGTTTTTCATCGGTAGCTTTGGGGCTGGCGATACGCAGATTCTCACGTAGCGTAGTGCTGAAGATATGCACTCGCTGGCTGACTACGGTAGTCATGGCTCGCAACGTTGATTCATCATAAGCGTTCAATGCTTTGCCATTAAGCCGAATTTCGCCACTGTCTGGATCCCATGCACGGGTTAATAGCTGCAACAGGGTCGACTTACCACATCCCGTACGGCCCAAGAGGGCGATATGCTCACCAGCGGCGATATCCAGCACAACCTTTTGTAATACTGGCAGTGCTTGCTCTGGATAGGTAAAGGTGACTTC
This sequence comes from Serratia sp. UGAL515B_01, assembly GCF_033095805.1. NCBI lineage: Bacteria > Pseudomonadati > Pseudomonadota > Gammaproteobacteria > Enterobacterales > Yersiniaceae > Serratia > Serratia sp. UGAL515B_01. The sequence continues at coordinate 1,248,857 of NZ_CP109901.1, forward strand.
ACTTATCTGCAATGATGCACTTTGTTGTGCCGCTGGCCCGGTAGTTGGGAAAGCCACCTCTGGTTGCTGCTCAATGATCTGTTTGACTCTCTTTGCGGAAGCGATCACCTGACCTAGATGTTGAAAAGCCCCTGCAACAGGCATCATGGCTTCAAAAGAAGCAAGGGCAGCAAATGCGAACAAGGCGATAAGCGCACCGGGTTGAGTATTGCCCCCAATAGCTGCTGCAGCAAGCCATAGCAGTAGCGTTACGGTGAGACCGCTAGCAGTGATCATCAATGCTAAGGCGATCCCACTCAATGACGCTTGCTGCCATTGACGGCGTTGCCAGTATCGTTCGGCAGCGTTGAGTTTCTGGCGGAAATCACCCAGTGCACCAAAAACAACCAATTCTGCTTGTCCTTGCAGCCAGGAAGTGAGTTCCGTGCGGTATCGACTACGTAGCAGGGTGAGTTCTTCCCCTATCGGCTTACCTGCGCGATAAAAAGCAGGGGGTATCACTAACAGCAACAGCAATAGAATACCGCCCAGCGTTAGCGCCAGCGGACCATCCAGAAAGCTCAAACCAAAGGTGACAACCATAATCACCACAGCAGCGCTGGCCATTGGCGAGATAACGCGTAAATAGAGATGATCGAGCGTATCGACATCGGCAACCAGGCGGTTCAGTAATTCAGCTTGACGAAAACGCGCAATACCGCCCGGCGTTAATGGCAGAATCTTCTGGAAGGTAAAAACGCGCAGATGCGACAGTATACGGAACGTAGCATCATGGCTGACGACACGCTCGGCGTAACGACCGGCAGTACGGAAAATTGCTGCGCCACGAACGCCTGCAGCTGGCAGCATGTAGTTAAAGGTTGCTAAGCCTGCTAGCCCTGCCAATGAGGAAGCGGCAAGAAACCAACCCGATAAGGCCAGCAAACCGATACTGGCCAGCAATGTGATGATCGCCAGGGTGATACCCAACAGGATCAAAAAAGAGTGGCGGCGGTATAACGCCAGAAATGGTAGCAAAACGTGCATGATTATAGCTCCTCTCTGCGGTGTGCTAGCAGATTGGCAAACAGACCGGGTTGTGTGCTAAGCGTGGCATAATTGCCTTGCTGGACGAGCTTTCCTCTATTCATCACCCAAATCTGGTCATAGTCTTCCGTATCTTCCAACTGGTGCGTAACCAACAATGTGGTCTGCTGATGAGATGCTGCATTTAACGCCTGCATCACCAGTTGTTCACTGTGTGCATCTAGACTTGCAGCGGGTTCATCCAATAACAGTAATCGGCGAGGGCTGAGCAAAGCTCGTGCTACCGCCACCCGCTGTGCCTGCCCTACGGAAAGCCGTGCGGCACCGTCACCCAAATCGGTATCCAACCCGTCTGGCAAATATGGCAGAAATTCCGTGACGTAAGCCTGTTCAAGCGCTTGTTTTAATTGAACCTCACTAGCATTTGGGTAGCCGAGCAGGATATTGTCCCGCAATGTTTGTGCAGGCAGATGCGGGTTTTGTCCTACCCAACCCAGTTGCTCACGCCAGCCAGGAGCGGCTAGGTCACGTAGTTCCGTTCCATTAATCTGCAACGAACCACGGTAGGGCAGAAAACCGAGCAACAGGTTCAACAGTGAACTTTTTCCAGCTCCGCTAAGCCCGACCAGAGCAATCCGCTGATTGGCTGGTAAAGTAAAATCAAGCGGCCCTGCAAGTACGGCCCCGTTGGGTGAGAGGATTTCTAAGCCTTGTGCCCGTATGGTTAGCGGCGCTTCGATATCCAGTGATTGCGTGCCATTCCCAACGCATTCTCCTTCAGCCGTTAAAAATGTTTCCAGCGCTTCGGCAGCCCCAATGGCCTGCGCTTTAGCGTGATAAAAAGCACCCAAATCGCGTAATGGTTGGAAGAATTCCGGCGCCAGGATCAGTACCAGAAAACCAGAGAACAGCGTTATGCCGGTACCGTAACTACCAAAATTCAGTTCACCAAGATAGGAGAAACCAAAATAGACCGCGACAACGGCAATGGAAATGGAAGCGAAGAATTCCAGTACAGCGGAGGAGAGAAAAGCCATACGCAGGACTTCCATAGTGCGCTGACGGAAGTCCTCTGAAGATTTGGCAATGTGTTGGGTTTCTGTTTCCCCTCGGTTGAACAGGCGCAATGTTTCCAGCCCGCGTAAACGATCAAGAAAATTGCCACTGAGGCGCGCCAGTGCAACAAAATTACGTCGATTGGCGTCCGCTGCGCCCATACCAACCAAAGCCATGAACAGAGGGATCAATGGCGCGGTAGCCAGTAGAATAAACCCGGCGGCCCAGTTAATTGGGAATAGAGTGATCAGTATCAGCACTGGAATAAAAACGGCCAAGTACATTTGTGGAAGATAGCGCGAATAATAATCCTGCATATCTTCAATCTGTTCAATAATGATACTTGCCCAACTGCCCGCGGGTTTTCCTCGAACCCATGCAGGACCTAACTGCTGTAGTTTATCCAATATCTGTTCTCGCATGCGTTGGCGTATGACTTGTCCGCAAATGAAGCCAACGTGTTCGCGTAACCAGCTTAGCAATGCGCGTAATGCAAAGGTGGCTGCGAGCCAAATAAACGATGGGATAAGCGCATCACGAGGTTGATGTTCAATAATCAGTGCATGGAGTAAGAAGGCTAGCAGCCATGCTTGTACGATGATTGAAATACCGCTTGCCAGGCCTAACAGCATGGATAAGCGCAGCCAACGGTGCGCTAACGTGCTCTGTGTTTTGAGCCAACGGGTTAACTGGTGCTGTCTGGTTTTTTTCATCAGGTAGTCTGCGTCGCCGATGCTTGTCAAAACAAGCTAGGTTAACGTACTGTTAAATAACGTTTGCTTCATCCCGAAGCAAGACAAGTGAACGCTAATGTTACCCCGACACTCTATAGACTTAAAATAAATATCCTGTACGACCGGTGCAATCATGCACTGTTTGCGGCCAATTTACCGTAGATAATTCAGTGGGCTAGTTCGTTATCGCTCAGGTATTGACCGTGCGAATGTTCTCAATTGGTCGTTAGTGGCCTCTATCTGCGAGCAATAAAGCGACAACAAGGCGGCTGAATAGAGCCGCCTTGTTGAGATTTTACTAAGGGTTTATTGAGCCGTTGTTTGTGCGATGCCGTCAAGATAGCGCTCAGCATCCAGTGCAGCCATACAACCTGAGCCGGCAGAGGTAATGGCCTGACGATAAATGTGGTCCATAACATCGCCAGCAGCGAACACTCCCGGGATGCTGGTTTGTGTCGCGTTACCTTGGATGCCGGAATTAACCCTAATATAGCCGTTTTCCAGTTCAAGCTGATTGCCGAAGATGGATGTGTTTGGACTGTGCCCGATAGCAATGAATACACCAGCAACAGCCAACTCTTCAGTTTTGTTCTCATCTTTGGTGCTGCGCACACGAACACCTGTTACACCCATCTGGTCACCCAAAACTTCATCCAACGTGTTGTCGGTGTGTAGAACAATGTTACCGTTCTTCACTTTTTCCATGAGACGATTGATGAGAATTTTTTCCGAACGGAAACTATCACGGCGGTGGATTAGGTGGACTTCAGAGGCAATGTTGGACAGGTAGAGTGCTTCTTCCACAGCAGTATTACCGCCACCGACCACAGCGACCTTCTGGTTGCGATAGAAGAAACCGTCACAGGTTGCGCAGGCTGAAACTCCTTTGCCTTTGAACGCCTCTTCAGATGGCAAACCTAAATAACGTGCTGACGCACCGGTTGCAATAATCAGTGCATCACAGCTGTATTCGCCGCTATCACCAAACAGGCGAAATGGACGATTTTGCAAGTCGGCACTGTTGATATGATCAAAAACGATCTCGGTGTTAAATTTTTCTGCGTGCTCACGCATACGTTCCATCAATGCCGGGCCTGTCAAACCTTCAGCGTCCCCCGGCCAATTTTCGACGTCGGTAGTTGTGGTCAACTGACCACCTTGTTCCATACCGGTGATCAACACCGGATTGAGGTTGGCGCGTGCTGCGTAAACTGCCGCAGTGTAGCCCGCTGGGCCAGAACCCAGAATCAATAACTTGCTATGTTTAACCGTGCCCATGAATAGCCTCTTTTTCCAGAATGGCGGACAATGTCGACGATTGTAGGGAAAATGCAGTAGTAAAAAAAGTATCTGAGAGCGTTGTAAACGATTTGTTTGATAATTGCCGCCTATTAATTTCTTACTCTTTGGCAATAACAAATGCGAGAAACAAGTGGGCTTAGACTAGAGAGTTGTTTAGTCAGTGCCTTTCTCGCAGCACACGAACGCTACTGATGGCCATTTGAGTGCAAGGCAAAGCGTGAGATTGAGTGGCACCAGTAAACGGCGAATAACGCAGCAATACTCAATGATTTCAACCGCCCGGTGGAAATACCCGCCAGTTTAATGATGGATTTTTGGATCTACTTCACCATCATAGGCACTTAATTGACATAGATTAACGTAGATTATGCAGCTAATGGATATTTTTTATTATGCAGATTTCTGGATAAAAAACAGGCACTAATATTTTTTGACGGTACGTTCTACTGATTTTACTTCTTTTACTTTGACAATCCGCTGTGCATTTGCGAAAACATCATGTGAAGAAGAAATTATACCTATGTCAGTAACAAGCCAATTGAATGTATTTACAACGACGAGGTTGAAGATAGTCTCAAACTATAAGGTGAATACGTGGTTAGTGATTGGCAGCGGTTAATTTATTTCTTAACAAAAACATCACTTGAATTCGTTGGACAAGGAGGATATACCCAAGCTATTTCAAGAAGCAGACAGGCGGCGAATGAAAGGGATTACGATGAGCTTATCGGCGTCACGTAATTCAAAAATCTGCTTGGAGCAGGTTTGAACATTGCTGAATCTTGAAAGACCACGGGTATGAGACAGACGAGACAACGGTGGATAATGGTAGTGAACAAGGACTAGGGCGGCTGACATCACACCGCGTAGATGGTCGCCTAATAATATTGATATCGCGTCTTCGCTTGGAACAATCCTTTGCACATTGACTTTGGCTGGGGTGTGCAAGTGCAGGGAAGAACATAAGAGAGGCAATATAATGATAGACACTAAAAAACGCCCGGGTAAAGACCTCGATCGTATTGATCGTAACATCCTCAATGAGTTGCAAAAGGATGGACGAATATCGAACGTCGAGCTTTCAAAGCGAGTAGGTTTATCTCCAACTCCATGCTTAGAGCGTGTTCGCCGTCTGGAGCGCCAAGGCTTTATTCATGGTTATACCGCATTGCTCAACCCACATTATCTTGATGCTTCTTTACTGGTTTTCGTGGAAATTACGCTCAACCGTGGTGCACCAGATGTATTTGAGCAATTCAACTCGGCAGTGCAGAAACTTGAAGAGATTCAAGAATGTCATCTGGTTTCCGGCGATTTCGACTACTTGTTGAAAACCCGCGTACCTGATATGTCTGCCTACCGTAAATTGTTAGGTGAGACTTTGCTGCGTTTGCCGGGGGTTAACGACACACGGACTTACGTCGTAATGGAAGAAGTGAAACAGAGTAACCGTTTGGTAATTAAAACACGGTAAGGTATGGTGCAAAACCCGAATAAATCCGTTACACTCCTGTTCATTCATACAGTCTCAGCGCCGGGGCAGAACCTCGGCGCTGTCACCATATCAGCTAACTGAAACCTGGAGTGCCTTTTTTGAGCCAGGAATATACAGAAGATAAAGAAGTAACCCTGAAGAAACTCAGTAGTGGGCGCCGTTTGCTCGAAGCTGTGTTGATCGTGATCTCCATTTTTGCTATTTACCTGATCATTGCACTCGTCAGTTTTGATCCCTCTGACCCTGGTTGGTCGCAAACTGCCTGGCATGAGCCTATCCATAACTGGGGAGGTACGCTGGGAGCCTGGCTGGCCGACACACTGTTTTTCACCTTTGGTGTTCTGGCGTACGCTATACCTCCGATCATACTGATTCTTTGCTGGACGAGTTATCGTCAGCGTGAAAAGAGCGATTATATTGATTATTTTGCGCTTGCATTGCGCCTGATAGGGACATTTGCACTGGTTCTCACTTCCTGCGGACTTGCGGCATTGAACGTTGATGATCTGTATTATTTTGCTTCTGGTGGAGTGATCGGCAGCTTACTCAGTAACGCTATGCTGCCATGGTTCAATGGTACAGGGGCTACTTTGGCATTGCTTTGCGTTTGGGGTGCCGGAGTTACGTTGTTTACCGGTTGGTCATGGCTAGTGATTGCGGAAAAAATCGGTGGTGTCGTGCTGGGTGTAGTTACCTTTATGACTAATCGCTCACGTCACGATGAACGTTATCGTGATGACGACGACACGCTGATTGATGAACCCGAAATAAAGGGCAAAGAGGCAGTTTTTGATCTATCTGCGGTTGATGTCGCTGATGATGACGTCCTGTTTTCTGCACCTTCCGTCTCTGAAACGGCAAGCGAAGCTGTGCAAGATACAGCAGACCCACAGCTAAGCGGTTTACGTGCCAGTAACGATGAGTCTCCTATTGTTAAATACGCACCAGCTTCCGCTGATAGCACAAAGGTGTTCAACAAGGTATCTGCTCCGGAGTCAGTAAACGTTGAGTCTGTTACACCCGCTTCTGTCAACCAGCACCCATTGCCCTCTGTTTCAGAGCATCGTTCGCTACCGCTGTACTCTTTTGAAATCCCTGAAGAAACGCCAGTATCAAACACACCTCGTCAGGTGGATACTTACGTCAATGAAGCTGAACCAGGTTTGGGGGATTGGCAAGATACACCTGCTTTGCCACGAGAACGTGCATCGTTTGATTTTTCTTCTGCCGAGCGTGATAACGACGATGCAAGCCCTTTCAAGGGCTTAACTGCCAGCGATACGGTTTCTACCTTTGAGGCTGTAAAGCCCCCCTCAGCTTCTTCTGCTGCTGGTACGGTGAGCAATGCCTTCATGCCTGCGTTTACAGCGATCAGCGATAGTCATTCTCAGATCAAACAAGGCATTGGCCCGGAATTGCCACGCCCAAATCCTGTGCGTATTCCTACTCGCCGTGAGCTAGCATCCTATGGCATCAAGTTACCTTCTCAGCGTAATGTCGAACAAAAACTACGTAATCGCTGTGATGGGTTTCATCCAGAGGCTGTTGACCATTCATTGGATGATAAAGCTCTCCAGGAAGCAGCATTGTCCCATGCCTTTGCTGAGCAACAAAGCGAGCGCTATGGTGAAGATTATCTTCAGGATGATGAAGATAGTCTCCAGGTAGCTGCGCTTGAACGGGAGTTTGCCGAACAACAGCAAGCTCGGTATGGGGAAGATGCTAAACTTGAGAAGACATCGCCTTCCCATTCTGTCGATACGGAAAAGGTCTTCAGTTTATCACCAATGGCAGATTTGGTTGACGATGGTCCCAAAGAACCTTTGTTCACGCTCTCCCAGCAGCTTGAAGATAGTATTGAGCAGGAAAGCGAGCGGGAGGATGATGTACCGTTCGGCCATTTGGAACCTGAAGTGTCCGCTTACCAGGCACCTCGTCCCCAAGTTCAGCAAGCGTCTGTTTACACACCGCAACAGCAACCTTATCAGCAGCTGGTGCAAGATAAACCCACCGCACCAGTGATGGACAGTTTGATCCATCCATTTCTGATGCGTAACGATTTGCCTTTGCAGAAACCGACTACACCGTTGCCTACATTGGACCTGTTGAGTGAGGCTCCAAAAGAAATTGAACCTGTCGATATGTTTGCGCTGGAGCAAAAAGCACGATTGGTAGAAGCCAGTCTGGCAGACTATCGAGTTAAGGCTGATGTGATTGATATTCTGCCTGGCCCAGTAATTACCCGTTTTGAACTTGACTTGGCGCCTGGCGTTAAGGCTGCGCGCATTTCCAACCTGTCGCGCGATCTGGCTCGTTCATTATCAACATCAGCTGTTCGCGTAGTGGAAGTTATCCCCGGAAAGCCTTACGTAGGGTTGGAATTGCCGAATACCAAACGCCAAACGGTGTATTTACGCGAAGTCCTGGATTGTCCGGCGTTCCGTGATAATACTTCGCCGCTGGCAATTGTGTTGGGCAAAGATATTTCTGGCCAACCTGTTGTCGCCGATCTGGCTAAAATGCCGCATCTGTTGGTCGCTGGTACTACGGGGTCGGGTAAGTCGGTTGGTGTCAACGCGATGATCCTGAGTATTTTGTATAAAGCTACGCCGAAAGAAGTGCGCTTTATCATGATCGACCCGAAAATGCTGGAGCTGTCGGTTTATGAAGGTATCCCGCATCTGTTGACTGATGTGGTTACCGACATGAAAGACGCAGCTAACGCTTTGCGGTGGTGTGTGGCCGAGATGGAGCGCCGTTATAAGCTGATGTCTGCGTTAGGGGTACGTAATCTGGCAGGCTATAACGAACGAGTTGACCAGGCTGATGCGATGGGGCGGCCGATCCCAGATCCGTTCTGGAAGCCGACTGACAGCATGAACATCACGCCTCCCGTGTTGGAGAAAGAACCCTACATCGTGGTGATGGTCGATGAGTTTGCCGATTTGATCATGACGGTGGGCAAAAAGGTTGAAGAGCTGATCGCTCGTCTGGCACAGAAGGCGCGTGCCGCAGGGATCCATCTGGTATTGGCCACCCAGCGTCCATCAGTGGATGTCATTACCGGTTTGATCAAGGCGAATATACCAACGCGGATAGCTTTTACCGTATCCAGTAAAATTGACTCTCGAACTATTCTCGATCAAGGTGGTGCCGAGTCGCTGTTGGGTATGGGGGATATGCTGTATTTGGCACCGAATTCCTCTATTCCTGTGCGGGTGCACGGCGCTTTTGTTCGCGATCAGGAAGTTCATGCGGTAGTTAAAGATTGGAAAGCGCGTGAGCGGCCACAATATAAAGACGGCATCCTCAGTGCAACTGAAGAGGGGGAAGGCGGTAGTGGTGGCTTTGATGGCGATGAAGAGCTGGATCCGTTGTTCGATCAAGCAGTCGAGTTTGTGGTGGATAAACGCCGAGCCTCGATCTCCGGCGTACAGCGCCAGTTCCGTATCGGTTATAACCGTGCGGCCCGTATTATCGAGCAGATGGAAGCGCAAGGTATTGTCAGTGAACAGGGGCATAACGGCAACCGTGAAGTACTTGCGCCACCACGCACCGATTGACCCATTATTGAGCATTTATAGAAATAAGGGCCGCTTTGCGGCCCTTATGCAAAGAAGCGTAAACCCTTGCTTTTATCAGAATATTGCTCTAGCTGTTGGCTTATTGCTTCATGTAAAGTGCCGTAAGTTAAAGGTAAAATGAGGCCGTAAGGTATCGCTTTGCGGCAAATGTATTTCATAAGGTGCCTGGAATAATGAAAAAACTGTTAGTTGCCTGTTGTCTGCTTTCGGGATTCGCGTCTACCGCAGTGCTGGCGGATGCCGCTCAAGATTTGCAAAGTCGCTTGGCGAAAGTAAACAGTTTCCATGCCAGTTTCTCCCAATCTGTTACCGGCAGTGATGGCGCAGCGGTGCAGCAAGGGGAAGGCGAATTGTGGGTAAAAAGACCTAACCTGTTCAACTGGCACATGACTTCTCCAGATGAGAGTGTGCTGGTTTCCGATGGTGAAACCCTATGGTTCTTTAATCCGTTTGTTGAACAGGTTACAGCAACTTGGCTGAAGAATGCCACCGGTAATACGCCTTTCATGCTGATCACGCGTAATAATTCCAATGACTGGAAACAGTACCACGTCAAGCAGAAAGGCGATGACTTTGAACTGACGCCAAAAGCAAGCAGCGGTAATCTCAAACAGTTCGCGATAACTGTCACCAATAGCGGCACAATAAAGAGTTTTACTGCGGTTGAACAGGACGGCCAACGTAGTGACTATCAGTTGAAAAGCCAGCAAAATGCCAGTATCGACGCGGCTAAATTCAAATTCACCCCGCCGAAGGGGGTAACGCTGGACGACCAGCGCCAGTGAGGTTTTTGTGAGTAACATGTCGCTCGATTTTTCCCGTAATGAATTCCAGCCGTTAGCCGCGCGTATGCGGCCAACAACGCTGGCACAATATGTCGGCCAGCAGCACTTGCTGGCACCCGGTAAGCCTCTGCCACGTGCCATCGAAGCCGGACAATTGCATTCGATGATCTTGTGGGGGCCACCGGGAACGGGGAAAACGACGCTGGCGGAGCTGATTGGCCGTTATGGTCAGGCTGATGTTGAAAGGATCTCAGCGGTAACTTCAGGCATCAAGGAGATCCGCGAAGCGATTGAGCGCGCACGGCAAAACCGTGATGCTGGCCGCCGCACCATTCTGTTTGTTGATGAAGTACACCGTTTCAACAAAAGTCAACAGGATGCCTTTCTGCCGCACATTGAAGATGGCACTATTACCTTTATTGGCGCAACGACAGAAAACCCTTCCTTTGAGTTGAACTCGGCATTGCTTTCGCGGGCCAGAGTTTATCTGTTAAAAGCACTCACGGCAGAAGATATTGCTCTGGTAGTTGACCAGGCAATGCAAGACGTTGAGCGTGGCTTTGGTAGTCAGAATATAGCCTTGCCGCCAGAAACCCGACGTATGTTGGCTGAGCTGGTGGGCGGCGATGCGCGCCGGGCGTTGAACAGCCTTGAGATGATGGCCGATATGGCTGAAATCGATAGTAAGGGAATGCGTGTACTTACTACAGAATTGCTGAAAGAGGTCTCCGGTGAGCGTAGCGCGCGTTTTGACAACAAAGGGGATCGCTATTACGACTTGATTTCCGCACTGCATAAATCGGTGCGTGGTTCGGCCCCAGATGCTGCGCTTTATTGGTATGCGCGTATCATTACTGCGGGTGGCGATCCCTTGTACGTCGCACGCCGTTTGTTGGCTATTGCATCCGAAGATGTCGGTAATGCCGATCCACGGGCTATGCAAGTTGCTATCGCCGCCTGGGATTGCTTCACCCGGGTCGGGCCTGCTGAAGGAGAACGTGCTATTGCCCAGGCGATCGTCTATTTGGCTTGTGCGCCAAAGAGTAATGCCGTTTATACCGCTTTTAAAGCTGCAATGCGGGATGCTAAAGAAATGGCGGATTACGACGTACCTGAGCACTTGCGCAATGCTCCAACTAAACTGATGAAAGAAATGGGGTTGGGGGACGAATACCGTTATGCCCATGATGAACCCAATGGCTACGCGGCCGGAGAAAGTTATTTCCCGCCTGAAATGGCCGCGACACGCTACTATCATCCAACCTCGCGTGGGCTGGAAGGTAAAATCGGTGAAAAGTTGGCATGGCTCGCTGAGCAGGATCAAAATAGCCAGACAAAACGCTACCGCTAGCGTTGCCGTTGCGGTAAGGTTACCGAGTATTACACTTCTTTTATGCGGTTTTAAATTTTGCCGTGTAGAACAATAATTTCTCTTTCAATAACAACAAGCACAGGATTAGCATGCTCGATCCCAATCTGCTGCGTAATGAGCTAGACGCAGTCGCCGTAAAACTGGCTCGCAGAGGCTTTAAACTCGATCTGGAACTGCTGCGTTCACAAGAAGAACGTCGCAAGGTTCTGCAGGTAGAAACTGAGACATTGCAGGCAGAGCGTAACTCCCGATCAAAATCCATCGGCGCAGCGAAAGCGCGCGGCGAAGATATCGAGCCACTGCGTCGCGAAGTGAACGAACTGGGTGAAAAGCTGGATGTTGCCAAAGCTGCGCTGGAACATCTGCAGAACGAAATCCGCGATTATGCCTTGGCCCTGCCAAACCTACCGGATGATGCGGTTCCTGATGGTAAAGATGACAGTGAAAATCTGGAAGTTAGCCGTTGGGGTGAACCGCGTCACTACGACTTCCCGGTGCGTGACCATGTTGAACTGGGTGAAATGGCCGGTGGTCTCGATTTTGCTGCTGCAGTGAAGCTGACTGGTGCGCGTTTTGTCGTTATGAAAGGGCAGATCGCTCGTATGCATCGCGCATTGTCCCAATTTATGCTGGATCTGCACACCGAGAAACATGGTTATCTGGAAACCTATGTCCCGTACCTGGTAAACCATGCAACACTGTATGGTACTGGCCAGTTGCCGAAGTTTGGTGAAGATTTGTTCCACACCAAACCGTTGGAAGAGGAATCGGAAAGCAGCAACTATGCGCTGATCCCAACTGCTGAAGTGCCTGTCACCAACCTGGTGCGGGATGAGATCCTGGATGAAGACGATTTGCCGTTGCGCATGACTGCGCATACACCATGCTTCCGTTCTGAAGCTGGTTCTTATGGGCGGGACACTCGTGGCCTTATCCGGATGCACCAGTTTGATAAAGTTGAGATGGTGCAGATTGTTCGTCCGGAAGACTCTATGAATGCTTTGGAAGAACTGACCGGTCACGCTGAGAAGGTATTGCAGTTGCTCAATCTACCTTATCGTAAAGTGCTGTTGTGCACCGGTGATATGGGGTTTGGTGCATGCAAAACCTACGATTTGGAAGTTTGGTTGCCAGCGCAGAATACCTACCGTGAAATTTCTTCATGCTCCAACATGTGGGATTTCCAGGCTCGTCGCATGCAGGCGCGTTGCCGCAGCAAGACCGAGAAAAAGCCACGTTTGGTTCATACGTTGAATGGTTCTGGTTTGGCCGTTGGCCGTACACTGGTTGCAGTGTTGGAGAACTACCAGCAGGCCGATGGCCGCGTTCAGGTACCGGAAGTGTTGCGTGCTTATATGGGTGGTCTAGAGTACATTGGTTAGCTCGCAACAAAAGCTTTATTGAAAGCGCCTACGTGCGCTTCATACTGCTGACAAAGTCCTGGCCTTACGGTCAGGGCTTTGAGCTAATAAGGGCAGTGCAAAAAATGGACTGCCCTTATTAGCTCAAAGAACCCTCCCCCCTGTTAGTGTCCAGCATATAGGTATTGTTCACAGGTCAAATCGTCCTTCGTTGCTGACAACGTCCTCACGCTCCGCCATAAAGTCCTGAACGGCCTTTTCAAGCTGCGTGAATGAGCCCCAGGTCGGGCGGACGGGACGCAGGATGATGCTGTCCCCTTCCCGGAAGATCTCCAGCTCACTCCCTCAAAATCCAGATCGCGGGGCAGACGTATGGTGCGGTTATTACCGTTTTTAAAAATCGATACGGTTCTCATGCATTTCTCCTTGCCGAACGGCCTTTTGTGTATATGTTAAGTATATGCAGATGTCCGGCAGATGGATATTTATAGCATATGCAATGCTCTTTCTTATCTAACGCAGATTGTTATACATATTGTGCGATCGTTCATCGACCAGCAATTGACTTTTTTATCGCCAGTGGCATGATGCGCGCACTTTCTTCGTACGTTCGGTTCCATTTCATTATGTCCCCATATTCGCGCCCAGTGCTTTTATTGCTCTGCGGTTTGTTGTTTCTTACGGTTTCCATTGCCGTACTGAACACGTTAGTCCCTTTATGGTTAACCCATGCTCAATTACTTACCTGGCAAGTGGGAGTCGTCAGCTCTTCCTACTTTAGCGGGAATCTGGTGGGTACAGTCGTAGCGGGTAAGTTGATCAACCGTATTGGTTTTACCCGCAGCTACCACCTGGCGTGTTTGCTTTTTGCTCTGGCCACTATTGGCATGGGGCTTTCCTTGGATTTCTGGAGTTGGATAGGCTGGCGCTTCTTTGCTGGGGTCGGGTGTGCTTGGATTTGGGTGATCGTCGAAAGTGCCCTGCTGCGCAGCGGCAATCGGAACAACCGTGGTCAACTGTTGGCGGCGTATATGATGGTCTACTATCTGGGGACCGTCGCAGGCCAACTGCTGTTAGGCATGGTTTCCACCGAATTGTTGCATGTGTTGCCCTGGGTTGCGGCTATTGTGATGGCCGCCATGTTGCCGATGCTGTTTGTGCGAGTGAACCATCAAGAAGATGAATCTCAGAAAGCCACGGTTTGGTTGATGCTCAAACGCCGTTGTGCAAGGTTGGGGATCAACGGTTGTATCATATCGGGTATTATACTTGGTTCGCTGTATGGGCTGATGCCGCTTTATCTAGCCCACCAAGGGATGAGCGATGCTAAAATCGGATATTGGATGGCATTATTGGTCAGTTCGGGCATTGCTGGCCAGTGGCCGGTAGGGCGTGTGGCAGATCGCTATGGTCGCTTGTTGGTGCTGCGTATCCAGGTTTCTGTGCTTATCCTTGCCAGCATTGCCATGATGGGTAACTACGCGATGGCTTCTGCGTTGTTCATTCTTGGCTGTGCGGGTTTTACTCTATATCCGGTAGCGATGTCTTGGGCTTGTGAAAAGGTGTTACCGCATGAGTTGGTTGCCATGAATCAGACATTATTGATGAGTTACACTATCGGTAGTCTGTTGGGGCCGTCGATGACGTCGCTGTTGATGCAAAACTATTCCGATCGTCTTCTGTTTGTGGTGATTGCGGGGGTGGCGCTGGTCTATCTGGTGATGTTATTAAGAAACTCCGATCGCTATCACACGCCTTTGGCCGCTGCCTGAGTTATATAAACCCGGCAGTGGTGTTTCGCCGGGTTTGCTGAGTATCTTAATAGATAACTTTGTGACCGTAACTCTCAAGGATCCCTTTAACGCGATCCATCGTGTCGGTTTTGGGAGGATGCACGCCATCCAGTTTGTACTCTTCTCCCATTGCTACCCATTTATGCTTACCCAACTCATGATAAGGCAGTAGCTCGATCTTCTCGATATTTGTCATGTCTTTGGTGAATTCACCGAGCATATGTGCTGATTGATCATCATCTGACCAACCCGGAACCACAACATAGCGGATCCAAGTGCGTTGATTGCGCTTTGCCAGATAGCGTGCAAATTCTAGCGTCCGGTGGTTGGAAACACCGACCAGATTCTGGTGAATGCCATCATTCATCTGTTTCAGGTCTAGCATGACCAAATCGGTGGTATCCAACAGTTCGTCGATAACGGGATCGTAACGGCGCACAAAACCATTGGTATCGAGACAGGTGTGGATACCTTCTGCGTGACAGGCGCGGAACCAGTCGCGCACGAACTCTGCCTGAAGGATCGCTTCCCCCCCTGACGCGGTTACACCGCCACCGGAAGCATTCATAAAGTGGCGGTAAGCAACGGCGTCAGTCATCAGTTCTTCGACAGTGACTTCTTTACCACCATGTGTATCCCAGGTATCTCGATTATGGCAATACAGGCAACGCATCAGGCAGCCCTGGAAGAAAACAATAAAGCGAATACCAGGGCCATCAACGGTGCCACAGGATTCGAAAGAATGAATGCGACCTTTTACAGACATTGCGGGGTATTCTCCAATACTGACTGTCAACGCAGTCTAAAATAGGCTTATAACCGACAGACAGAAATCAGCGATGCAGCAGCTGGCAGGCTCAGCACCGGGTTGAACGATTCCTGTTGGCTGGATATGACGCCGGAAAACTGTTTTGACGGATATCACTGCAGTATATACCTTTCAACTTGCAAGCATCATTGTTACCTTTACGCTCACATGCGGTGAGCAGTGATACCTGGCAAAACAGACTCAGGGTAAAAGCCAGGTCTGGTTAATAAAAAGGCCGGAATATCCGGCCTTGGCATTAATACTCTCAGTGCATTAGAAGATTAGATCGACTGAGTGAAAGTACGAGTAATCACGTCTTGTTGCTGCTCTTTAGTCAACGCATTAAAACGCACTGCATAACCGGATACACGAATAGTCAACTGAGGATATTTCTCAGGATGATCCATCGCATCCAGCAGCATTTCACGGTTCATCACGTTAACGTTCAGGTGCTGACCGCCTTCGATCGATGCTTCATGATGGAAGTAACCATCCATCAGACCAGCCAAGTTAGCTTTACGTACATCGTCATCTTTACCTAACGCGTTAGGTACGATGGAGAAGGTGTAAGAGATACCGTCTTTTGCATAGGCAAAGGGGAGTTTGGCGACGGAGGTCAGTGATGCTACCGCACCCTTCTGGTCACGACCATGCATTGGGTTGGCACCTGGGCCAAATGGCGCACCGGCACGACGGCCATCAGGGGTGTTACCGGTTTTCTTACCGTAAACCACGTTAGAAGTGATCGTCAGAACCGATTGGGTAGGCACCGCGTTACGATAAGTGTGCAGTTTCTGAATTTTCTTCATGAAACGTTCTACCAGGTCACATGCGATGTCATCAACGCGAGCATCATTGTTACCAAACTGCGGATATTCACCTTCGATTTTGAAGTCGATTGCCAAACCGTCTTCGTCACGAATAGTAGATACTTTGGCGTATTTGATTGCAGACAATGAGTCAGCTGCAACCGATAGACCAGCGATACCACAGGCCATGGTACGGTAAACATCACGGTCATGCAGCGCCATCAGTGCAGCTTCATAGCTGTACTTGTCGTGCATGTAGTGAATGATATTCAGCGCAGTTACATACTGCTTGGCCAGCCAATCCATAAAGTGATCCATGCGTTCCATGACTTTGTCATAGTCCAGCACTTCATCCATCATTGGCGCTTCTTTTGGGCCAACCTGCAGTTTCAGTTTTTCGTCAACACCGCCGTTGATGGCATACAACATGGTTTTCGCCAAGTTGGCACGCGCACCGAAGAACTGCATTTGTTTGCCAACAATCATCGGGCTGACGCAACAGGCGATGGCATAGTCATCGTTGTTGAAGTCTGGGCGCATCAGATCGTCGTTTTCATACTGCACGGATGAGGTGTCTATGGACACTTTCGCTGCGTATTTTTTGAAGTTCAACGGCAGTTTTTCAGACCACAGAATGGTCATGTTCGGTTCTGGTGATGGCCCCATGGTGTACAGGGTATTCAAAAAACGGAAGCTGTTTTTAGTGACCAGCGTACGCCCATCAACACCCATACCAGCCAGTGATTCCGTTGCCCAGATAGGGTCACCAGAGAATAACTCATCATATTCTGGGGTACGCAGGAAACGGACCATACGCAGTTTCATCACCAGATGGTCAATCAGTTCCTGAGCCTGTTCTTCGGTCAGTTTACCTGCTTTGATATCGCGTTCGATGAATACGTCAAGGAAGGTTGATACGCGACCAAAGGACATTGCAGCGCCATTCTGAGACTTAACCGCAGCCAGATAACCAAAGTAGGTCCACTGTACGGCTTCCTGAGCCGTTTTAGCCGGGCTAGAAATGTCGTAACCATATTTGGCCGCCATTTCTTTAATTTGACCCAATGCACGATGCTGCTCAGCAATTTCTTCGCGCAATTGGATAGTCATCTCCAAGTCTTCACCGTTTTCCAGTTTGGTCTGCAGTGACTTGAACTGGTTCAGTTTGTCGGCCATCAGGAAATCAATGCCGTACAGAGCAACACGGCGATAGTCGCCAATGATACGGCCACGGCCATAAGCATCTGGCAAACCGGTTAAAACGCCGGATTTACGGCAGTTTAGAATATCTTTGGTATAAACATCGAATACGCCCTGATTGTGGGTCTTACGGTATTCGGTGAAGACTTTTTTTACCTGTGGATCCAGTTCACGGCCATAGACCTTACATGAACCTTCTACCATTTTAATGCCGCCGAATGGGATCAGGGCACGTTTCAGTGGTGCTTCAGTCTGTAAACCAACGATAGTTTCCAGATCTTTGTTGATATAGCCTGCATCGTGGGAGATAACGGTAGAAACAACGTTAGTATCGAAATCAACCGGCGCATGGGTACGGTTTTCCAGTTTGATCCCTTCCATAACCTTGTCCCACAAGGTAGTTGTGGCTTGAGTAGCGCCAGCCAGGAAGGATTCGTCACCCTCGTAAGGCGTGTAGTTTTTCTGGATGAAGTCACGAACATTGACCTCTTTCTGCCAGTCACCTTCATTGAAACCTTGCCAAGCTGTTGCTAACTTCTCGTTGAGTTCGGTCATTATACACCTACCTTCTAATGTGGATTTCTTTGTAACCCGGTGCTGTGCTTGCTAACAGATTAATGTTTCCGTTCGCCATCACGCAGATAAATTGCCCAGTAAGTCAAGCCGACCAACACGCCACCACCAATGATATTACCGATAGTAACGGGGAGCAGGTTGTCAATAATGAAGTGGCTTACTGTCAGATGAGAAAATTGCTCAGGTGCTGCCCCCACGGTTTGCCAAAACTCCGGCGTGGCGAACTGCTTGATAACAACACCCATAGGGATCAAAAACATATTGGCGATGCTATGTTCAAAGCCGCTGGCAACGAACATGGCTACCGGCAGGATCATGGCAAACATTTTATCCATCAGGCTGCGGCCGGAATAACTCATCCATACCGCTAGGCAAACCAATAGATTAGCCAAAATGCCGAGGCAAACGGCTTCAATAAAAGTGTGATGCAATTTGTGATCTGCGGTTTGTAAAACGTTCAGTCCCCACAGACCATTGGCTGTCATATGTTGACCAGAGAACCAGATAAGAGCGACAAATAACAGTGCACCAATCAGGTTACCAATATAGACGTTAAGCCAGTTGATGGCCAATTGGCCCCAGGTTATACGCCCGCTGGCTTTGGCAATGACAATCAGTACGGTTGAGGTAAACAAGTCTGCGCCACAGACGACAACCAACATTAAACCCATAGAGAAGCATATCCCCCCCACCAGTTTGGCAAGGCCGAAAGGGACAGCAGAGGTACCTGTAGTGGCAGTGATATAGAAAACAAAGGCGATAGAAATGAAGACACCAGCAGTAATTGCCAAATAAAAAGTCTTTAGCGGATGCTTGGTTGCTTTATACACTCCCGCATCTTCGGCAACTTTAGCCATTGCGGCAGGTAACAGCATATCGAATGGGTTGTCAGCTCGCACACTAACTCTCACTTTTAAGGGTTAAATTAACGCAGTGAGATACTAGCAAAGCAGTATAGGGTAAAAATTGACTTGGATCATAACGCGCAGAACTAGAACCACCAAAACCCGTAAAATTCAAGAGATAATTAACGTATCTATTTGAAAAAATACAATAAAAAATATTTTAATGTTTACAGATAAATTTTAATTGTCGAGAGAGGTCTCAGGATAGAAGGGAAGGCTTTGTATTTATTGTGAATTTATAGTTAATTAAATATTAATAAACATTAACAAACATTTCGCTTGGATGCGACAATTAATGGTTAATTATTTGGTCTAAATAGGTGTTCTTAATACCGCGACACATCACGCTTCCTGCAGTGGTAATGATGAGGAACGCTGACACGCCGTGAACCCCAGGGGTTCGCATCGCGCATCCCTGCGCTCAACGGTCGGCTAACCTGCATCACTCACACCTGTAGCACTATCATGCTCACCTATTTAGTAACAGAATTTGCAGCACTCGGATTTGTCATCGCAACGCAGGTATTTTACCTGCGTTGCGGCGAAACTTATGCTTATTCCCAATGGCGACGTTTTGCTTTTTGCAGTTTCTCGTATGCAGTCAGCAGGGCTTGATGGGCCGGTAAGGCTGCCAATTCACTGTCTATGGTGAACAGACCGTTAAAGCGTTCTTCACCGCTTATTGCGGCAGAGGCAGCATCAACCGTATCTTGCCCGTACATCTTCACAAAGGCAGTATGGTATTGGGCTGGTTCGCGTTCTGTTTCCAGTGCCAGTAATAGCAATGTCCGCAGACAGCGGTAGTAGTTGCTGCGTTCTGAGGTAAAGACTGAGGTATTGAAATCCTGAGTCCATTCAGCCCAGATCAATGCTTGCTCGAGATCGCCACCTGCCAGAGCCAGCATAGACTTCAGTTCGCCAATACGCAGTGTGTACCAGGCATTATCTTTACCCGTAGCCAAGCCCAGTAATTCACGAACGCGAGTAAAATCATCCAGGCCTTCATCGTCCAGCTTTTGGAGCAGCGCCAGGTACTCTTCTGGTTCCCATTCGCTAGCGGGTAACTGCAACAAGGTTTCACGTAGATGTGCACCCATGCTGTTATTCGCTAGCAGCAGATCCTCTGCGGGATAAATATCAGACATTCCCGGTACGATAATACGGCAGGCATAAACGCCCAGATGTTCGTAATCAGCAATGTAGACTTCAGCCCCTTCTTTACTGAATATACCCATCAAAGTTGAAAATTCTTCCTGTGTGCTCCCACTGAAATCCCAGTCTACAAACGGATAATCTGCATCGTGCTTGAACATATCCCATGAAATAAGGCCGCTTGAGTCGATAAAGTGAGTTTCCAGATTGGTATGCTCAGCCACTTCTTCATCATCGAATGTTGGTGCGGTAAAGACATCCAGATCCTTCAGGCTGCGGCCTTGTAATAGCTCGGTTACGGTTCGTTCAAGTGCAACCCCGAAATCAGGGTGCGCGCCAAAAGAGGCGAAACAGGTACCGTTGGTTGGATTGAAGAGCACCACGCAGATCACCGGATACTTACCGCCCAGAGAGGCGTCGTAAGACAGGATCGGGAAACCCTCGGTTTCCAATGTGTTAATGGCTTCAACAACGCCAGGATAGCGGTTTAGTACTTCGCGCGGAATTTCTGGCAGGCTGATGGATTCGGCGATAATCCTGTTCTTCACGCAACGTTCAAAAACTTCAGAAAGCCCCTGAACTCGTGCTTCGTTAGCCGTATTGCCTGCAGACATACCGTTGGAAACATAGAGATTACCGATGATATTCATCGGAATATAGATCGTCCTCAGATCAGACTGACGTGTGAATGGTAGAGCACAGATACCGCGTTTGGCATTACCCGATTGCAGATCGACCAGATCGCTGGCAGTTAATTCCTGTTCTGAGTTGTAGAAAGCATGCAGGCGTTCATCAAGGATCCCCTGCGGTAAACTGTTGTCTGCTGGGATCGAGAACCATTTCTCATTTGGATAATGCACAAAGTCGCCTTCGGCAACCTGCTGGCCCAAATAAAAATCAGCGAAGAAATAGTTGGTGGAAAGGCGCTCGAAATATTCACCCAAGGCTGAAGCCAGTGCCGCTTTCTTACTAGCACCTTTACCGTTGGTGAAGCACAGTGGGCAATCGCGATCGCGAATATGGACTGACCATACATGGGGAACAGGGTTCAACCAAGAGGCTTCTTCTATGTTGAAACCGAGATCGGTTAATTTCTGCTGGAAACCAGCGATGGAGTCTTCCAGCGCAGCGTCTTTGCCGGGAATAAAAGTTTGCGTCATCGTTTTCACTTCATGCTTTTATGTTGACAGGTTTTTTATAAACTCTTTATTTTTTAAATGATTAATCAAAAATAAAGCTATATGTTTTCCAGTGTTTTTTGACGTTTTCTCATTTTTTCAGCAAAAATGTGGGGTACGTTGTGGGCCGCACTGAACACTAAAACAGCCTGCCAAGAAGATGGCGTTACTCTGAGGTATGCCCTCGACCTTAAAGCATATCTTCTCACACGTAAGTTAAAAAAGGGTAGGTTCGGTCACTTCAGTAGGTTCAATATTTATATGGTCATAATTTATCAAGATATATACTTGTTGTCGCTATTCAAGCTGCAGCGGCGTTAACTACGGTTATCCGTTCCATCCATGAATCCCGCAATTGAATGACCGTTGCTAGCGTGTGTAAAGCCGCTTTTTACAGGTTAGTATGGGCTATGTTCCTGTCTCCAAAAGCCAAAGGCGACCCTGTTTGCAAGATGTTATGGCTGGGCCGCCGCTGAGTTAGTTTTACTCGATGAGTTGGCGGTATCTTATGGTGAAGATCTTCAGCATTTTTTTGTACTGCTGCTTTTCTTCAATCGTGCGACTAGAGCTATCTGAAAGTATAAATTCAATCATTGCGCGCTCTTTGATAATGTCATAGTCGATCAGTGAATTTTCGAGTATCAGTTCTTCAACAATACACCCGATTATCTCGTGAGCTGTGTTCATACATGTTTACCTCCATGAACTATAAATTTTCTTAAAGATTATTAAATTGCATTCATGTATTGAGTTATTACTGGTGATGACATGCGCTAGCTCAGTACTAGTGATTAAATTCTAGACAAAAATGTTTTTTTATGAAAATAAATAGTTATTAAAATGTAAAATTATGCTACCACCATTAATCATTAAACCTAGGAAGAACTTACTCAGAGGCTGTGGTCATTAGAAAGGTACGTTGGACGACTAAAAGATATTGAGTAGTTTCTGAACAAATGGTTTAGGGTTTTACACTTGCTCTCCATGTATTCCTAAAGCGTTGTTAATATCACAGTGTTTTTTTGGGGATAAATGACATAACTCAGTAAGTTATCAATAATAATGGAGAAGCGTAATGAAATCAATAAAACTGAGCGTATTGGCATTGTTGGTCGCAGGTACAAGCGGCTCAGCCTTGGCGTTACCCACGGTCACGTTGCTGGCAACCGGCGGCACTATCGCTGGCGGTGGTGAGTCCGCAACACAGTCTAATTATACTGCGGGTAAATTGGGCGTTGAGGCATTGGTGAATGCTGTGCCAGAGCTGAAAAAAGTGGCAAATATTCAAGGGGATCAGGTCGTCAATATTGGTTCGCAGGATATGAATGACGAAGTCTGGCTCAAACTGGCAAAAAAAATTAACGCCGACTGTACTAAAACAGACGGTTTTGTGATCACCCATGGTACTGATACACTGGAAGAAACCGCGTATTTCCTGGATCTTACCGTTAAGTGTGATAAACCCGTGGTACTCGTAGGGGCAATGCGCCCGGCAACTGCAATGAGTGCTGATGGTCCGTTCAACCTGTATAACGCGGTAATAACAGCTGCAGATCCACTGTCGGCTAAGCGCGGTGTGCTGGTCGCCATGAACGATGTGGTGCTGGATGGGCGGGATGTCACTAAAACCAATACCACAGGGGTGCAAACCTTCCAGTCGCCCAATTTTGGCCCATTGGGGTATATCCACAACGGTAAAATCGATTATCAACGTTCACCACAGCGCAAACACACGACTGAAACGCCGTTTGATGTCAGCAAAATGAATGAGTTGCCTAAGGTAGGCATTATCTATAATTATGCCAATGCTTCGGATGCCCCTGCCAAGGCTTTGCTCGCCGAAGGCTATGAAGGGATCGTCAGTGCAGGTGTTGGCAATGGTAATCTATATAAGTCCGTGTTTGATACGTTGGCGACCGCAGCCCACAATGGTATTGCCGTGGTGCGCTCTTCACGTGTGCCGACTGGATCGACAACCGAAGATGCTGAAGTGGATGACTCGAAGTTCGGTTTTGTAGCCGCGGGGACATTAAACCCACAAAAAGCCAGAGTTCTGCTGCAATTGGCATTAACGCAAACAAAAGATGCAAAACAGATCCAAGCGATGTTCAATCAATATTGATCGCTCCACTCATGGGGCTTATGCCCCTTATTATTTATGTCTGCCTAAAATGATAAAAAGCCACTTAGTAACCCACTGAATTACGCCATATCGTAGCGTTTTATGGCAGAAAAATACTCTCTGGTGGCAGAGCGTGTTATTTCTAACATAAACAGTTTCCTCTTATTGGCACAATAAGCATTGCAGCCGTGTGGAGTGAGTGATAAAACCGATGAGTTGGTTTTAACTTCGGACGTATTTCGGCAAGCCAGTTTGTATGGCGAACAGTCAATGTGGTGAGGGGAAATGACACAGGTTTATAATTTTAGCTCTGGTCCGGCAATGCTGCCGGTTGAAGTGTTACGCCGTGCAGAACAGGAACTGTGCAATTGGCATGGTCTTGGCACTTCAGTGATGGAAATCAGCCATCGCAGTAAAGAATTTATTGCAGTCGCCGAACAGTCCGAACAGGATCTTCGCGATTTGCTGAAAATCCCCGCCAATTATAAAGTGTTGTTCTGCCACGGTGGTGCCCGTGCTCAGTTTGCCGCTTTGCCGCTGAATCTATTGGGTGATAAACATAGCGCAGACTATATTGACGGCGGTTACTGGGCGCATAGTGCTATCCTTGAGGCTGAAAAGTACTGTAAGCCAAATACGATTGACGTCAAAACCACTGTCGACGGCCTACGCGCCATCAAACCGATGAAAGAGTGGCAATTGAGCGAGAACGCTGCTTATGTACACTACTGCCCGAATGAAACTATTGACGGCGTGGCTATCGACGAGACGCCAGATTTCGGTGATAAAGTTGTTATCGGTGACTATTCTTCCACTATTCTTTCGCGTCCGTTGGATGTCAGTCGTTTTGGCGTTATCTATGCCGGTGCGCAGAAAAACATCGGCCCTGCTGGCTTGACGCTGGTTATTGTGCGCGATGATCTGCTTGGTAAGGCGCGCCGTGAAGTTCCTTCAATTCTGGATTACAAGGTGTTGGCGGAAAACGGCTCGATGTTCAATACGCCGCCGACTTTCGCGTGGTACCTCTCTGGCCTGGTATTCAAATGGCTGAAAGAACAGGGCGGGCTGGTGGAAATGCAAAAACGCAACCAGGATAAAGCGGAACTGCTCTATGCCACCATCGATAATTCTGATTTCTATCGCAGCCAGGTTGCTGCATCCAATCGTTCTTGGATGAATATACCGTTCCAGCTTGCTGAACCGGCGCTTGATAAAGTGTTCCTCAGCGAAGCGGAAGCCATTGGTCTGCAAGCGCTCAAGGGCCACCGGGTTGCTGGAGGTATGCGTGCTTCGATCTACAACGCGATGCCATTGGCCGGTGTTAAGACATTAACGGACTTTATGGTTGACTTTGAACGCCGCCATGGCTGATTGAGTTAGTCCGTTTTGAGCTATTGTGCTCCTTCTGACAGTCTTCATTTTGCCCTCTGTAGCTTCAACGCTCAAAATAGGGTTTCTGTCATTTTGCACTAAAACGGCTCTGGTATATACCGGAGCCGTTTCGTTTATCAGATTTTGGAGAGTTTTGTTCACATGTTGGATTCCCTGACGTTACAACCCGTCGCTTTGGTCAATGGCACTATCAACTTACCTGGTTCCAAGAGCGTATCTAATAGAGCCTTGTTGCTTGCTGCGCTGGCAAAGGGGACGACCCGGCTTACCAACCTGCTGGATAGTGATGATGTACGTCATATGCTAAATGCGTTGCAGCTGCTGGGGGTGAATTATGAACTCTCTGACGATCGAACAACTTGCGTTGTCGAAGGTATTGCTGGTCCGCTGCAGGCGAAACAGCCACTAGAACTGTTTCTCGGCAATGCGGGTACCGCAATGCGTCCGTTGGCAGCAGCGTTGTGTCTGGCGGAGGGTGACATCGTTCTGACCGGTGAACCGCGTATGAAAGAACGCCCTATCGGACATTTGGTTGATGCCTTACGCCAAGGCGGTGCACAAATTGATTACCTTGAGCAGACAGATTATCCACCGCTTCGTTTGCGAGGGGGATTCCGTGGCGGCGATGTTAGCGTTGATGGTAGCGTTTCCAGCCAGTTCCTGACTGCTTTGCTGATGGCTGCACCCTTAGCGGTTCAAGACACGGCCATTCACATTAAAGGTGAATTGGTTTCCAAGCCTTACATCGATATTACGTTGCATCTGATGAATACTTTTGGTGTTGAGATAACGCACGATAACTATCGCGTATTCCATATTCGTGGGCAGCAGACTTATCGTACGCCGGGTGAATATCTGGTTGAGGGGGATGCTTCTTCAGCCTCTTATTTCCTGGCTGCGGCGGCTATTAAAGGTGGTACCGTTCGCGTGACCGGCATCGGTAAAAAAAGCGTACAGGGTGATACTAAGTTTGCCGATGTGTTGGAAAAAATGGGGGCACGTATAACCTGGGGCGATGATTTTATTGAGTGTAGCCGCGATGGGCTTAATGGTATCGACATGGACATGAACCACATTCCTGATGCTGCCATGACTATAGCGACCACAGCACTGTTTGCTTCAGGCCCCACAACGATCCGCAACATCTACAACTGGCGAGTGAAAGAAACCGATCGTCTGGCTGCAATGGCGGCAGAATTGCGCAAAGTCGGGGCGAAAGTGGATGAAGGTGAAGATTACATTCACGTTGTGCCACCTAGCAAGCTGCAGTTAGCTGAAATCGTAACCTATAACGATCACCGTATGGCAATGTGTTTTTCGCTGGTGGCGCTTTCCGATACCCCAGTGACCATTCTTGATCCTAAATGCACTGCAAAAACGTTCCCAGATTATTTCGAACAACTGGCGCGTATCAGCCAATTGGCATGATTTACACATTTCTTTATTAAAAAGGCCTGGTGTAAGGCCTTTTACAATGACTGCCATGATGATCCATTCCGGCCAAATTTTTCGCACCAATGGCCTTATTTTCAGCAACCGGACAGTTCTGGGGTAACAGTACCCGTCTCATATGCGTATAATACATCACCGAATCCGCCCCTATTGAGTTGAGGCAGAGAGTAGGTGCATACCTGCTAGGTTTTCTACCTGAAGGAGAGATAAATGACGGCTACAGTCCCGGTGATAACCGTTGATGGGCCAAGTGGTGCCGGTAAAGGCACGCTCTGCAAAGCGTTGGCTGAGTCCCTTGGTTGGTGTTTGTTGGACTCCGGTGCGATTTATCGCGTGCTGGCCCTGGCAGCGTTACACCATCAGGTGGATATCACCTCTGAAGAGGCATTGGTCCCCTTGGCTGCACATCTCGATGTGCGCTTTGTTGCGCAAGACGGCAAACTGCAGGTGATTTTGGAAGGTGAAGACGTCAGTAATGAAATCCGTACTGAAACCGTCGGCAATACTGCATCGCTTGCCGCTGAATTTCCCCGAGTTCGCGAAGCGTTACTACGTCGGCAACGCGCATTCCGTGAGCTGCCGGGTCTGATTGCTGATGGGCGCGATATGGGGACTGTGGTGTTCCCGGATGCACCCGTTAAAATTTTCCTTGATGCCAGTTCTGAAGAGCGCGCACATCGCCGCATGCTTCAGTTGCAGGAAAAGGGCTTTGATGTTAACTTTGAACGTCTTTTAGCCGAGATTAAGGAACGGGATAACCGTGATCGTAATCGGGCTATTGCGCCTCTGGTTCCGGCTTCTGATGCCCTCGTGCTTGACTCTACCAGCATGTCGATCAAAGAAGTAATACAGCGGGCCTTGGCACATGCATATGAAGTTCTGGCGTTGCCGCAGCGATAAGCGCGGCGACGTTATTTGTTTTTTGTCATTGCATTTCATAGCACAATAGTAATATATCGGGTAAAATTTTGCCCTCCTAACCTATGTACCCTATGAGTTTCAAGTTATAGGTGTGAGTCCCCAGACGTTTACTCAGGTGAGCGAATGGCGGTATTAACGCTGTAGTTTGAAAAACGACGGACATAAACCCTTGTCGGCATGGAGCCAATGACAGGGGATGTAAAACAACCCCATTCGGCGGGATGCTAAATGGACGTTAAACTAAAGAACCCTGAAGATTAACAACATGACTGAATCTTTCGCTCAACTCTTTGAAGAATCCCTGAAAACAATCGAAACCCGTCCGGGTTCCATCGTTCGTGGCGTAGTTGTTGCTATTGATAAAGATGTCGTACTGGTTGACGCCGGTCTGAAATCTGAATCTGCCATCCCTGCTGAGCAATTTAAAAACGCACAGGGCGAGCTGGAAATCGAGGTTGGTGACGAAGTTGACGTTGCGCTCGACGCTGTTGAAGATGGCTTCGGTGAAACTCTGCTGTCCCGTGAAAAAGCTAAGCGTCACGAAGCTTGGATCACGCTGGAAAAAGCTTACGAAGAAGCTGAAACTGTCGTCGGTATCATCAACGGCAAGGTTAAGGGTGGCTTCACTGTAGAGCTGAACGGTATTCGTGCGTTCCTGCCAGGCTCCCTGGTTGACGTGCGCCCGGTACGCGACACTCTGCACCTGGAAGGCAAAGAGCTTGAGTTTAAAGTCATCAAGCTGGACCAGAAGCGCAACAACGTTGTTGTTTCTCGTCGTGCAGTAATTGAATCCGAAAACAGCGCAGAGCGCGATCAACTGCTGGAAAACCTGCAGGAAGGCATGGAAGTTAAAGGTATCGTCAAGAACCTCACTGACTACGGTGCATTCGTTGATCTGGGCGGTGTTGACGGCCTGCTGCACATCACTGACATGGCTTGGAAACGTGTTAAACACCCAAGTGAAATCGTCAACGTTGGTGATGAAATCACTGTTAAAGTGTTGAAGTTTGACCGCGAGCGTACTCGTGTTTCTCTGGGCCTGAAGCAACTGGGTGAAGATCCATGGGTTGCTATCGCTAAGCGTTACCCAGAAAGTACCAGACTGACTGGCCGTGTTACCAACCTGACCGATTACGGTTGCTTCGTTGAAATCGAAGAAGGCGTTGAAGGTCTGGTACACGTTTCTGAAATGGATTGGACCAACAAAAACATTCATCCGTCCAAAGTTGTTAACGTGGGCGATGTAGTGGAAGTTATGGTTCTGGACATCGATGAAGAGCGTCGTCGTATCTCCCTAGGCCTGAAGCAGTGCAAAAACAACCCATGGCAGCAGTTTGCGGAAACCCATAACAAAGGTGACCGTGTTGAAGGTAAAATCAAGTCTATCACTGACTTCGGTATCTTCATCGGCCTGGATGGCGGCATCGACGGCCTGGTTCACCTGTCAGACATCTCCTGGAACGTTGCAGGCGAAGAAGCTGTACGTGAATACAAAAAAGGCGACGAAATCGCAGCAGTTGTTCTGCAGGTTGACGCAGAGCGCGAGCGTATCTCTCTGGGTGTGAAGCAACTGGCTGAAGATCCGTTCAATAACTACCTGTCTATGAACAAAAAAGGTACTATTGTTACTGGTAAAGTCACTGCAGTAGACGCCAAAGGTGCTACAGTTGAATTAGCAGGCGGTGTAGAAGGTTACCTGCGTGCATCTGAAGCCTCTCGCGACCGCGTTGAAGATGCAACTCTGGTTCTGAATGTTGGTGATGAAGTTGAAGCTAAATTCACTGGCGTTGACCGTAAGAACCGTGTTGTCAGCCTGTCCGTACGTGCGAAGGACGAAGCCGACGAGAAAGATGCAATCGCTACTGTTAACAACAGCAAACAGGAAGAAAGCAATTTCTCTAGCGCTATGGCTGAAGCTTTCAAAGCGGCTAAAGGCGAGTAATGACGGGGGGCGGTCTTCTGGCTGCCCCGATACGGTAGTTTAGCTGCAAAGCTTGGAGGTAATATGACCAAGTCTGAACTCATTGAAAGACTTGCTGGCCAGCAATCTCATATTTCGGCGAAGGCCGTTGAGGATGCAGTGAAAGAGATGCTCGAACACATGGCAGCTACGCTAGCCGAAGGTGAACGCATCGAGATCCGCGGATTCGGCAGTTTTTCTCTTCACTACCGTGCTCCGCGCGTCGGCCGTAACCCTAAAACGGGCGATAAAGTTGAGCTGGATGGCAAGTATGTTCCTCACTTCAAACCCGGTAAAGAGCTACGTGATCGTGCCAATATCTATGGTTAGTCATTGACCACCCATAGAGTTGTTACTTGTAAAGAATATAAAACGGCGCCCTTCGGTGCCGTTTTTTTTAACTGACTCAGCTTCTCACTCCTGCCAAAATTTTGCGTGTATTTACGCAACTAGAATTGTAATCACAAAACTGAAAATCGATTACTTGCGAACCACTTTCCTGCATATGAATCCTCTGCTGGCAGATATCTCTCCGAAACTTAATATCATGCTTAAGTAAGAATATGTAGGTAATGAGTCGGTGATAAGGATCTCAGTTGATATTGCATCCATTGCTGTAGTAATGGGAATGTTGCCAACACTGTTTTTATCCCAATTGCCATCAACAGTGTTATCAGTCGAAATAGTGATTGCCATTTTTCTGTTATGGCAGCAAAAACAGCACTACTGGTGCCAATTTTTATGTGTGCTGCTACTGGGTTTTATCTTTTCTATCGGTAGTGCCAATATTCTTTTGCAACAAGTGACCGTATTGACAAACGGGGTGATAAAGAAGTCATTGCCTCCGTTCAGAGCGTAAGACTTGAAGGGACAGAAATGCCTCAGACACTGTTACGTATTGAGCAGGTTAACGGGCACTGGTTGGTTCCCTCACTCTCTTTTACTGCTAACTGGAACAGTAAAGCGCTGTGTGCGGGGCAACGTTGGACAATGAAAGTTCGTTTTCGCCCCATACATTCCAGTCTAAATGAAGGTGGATTCGACGGGCAACGGTGGGCGATCGCCAATCGGCGACCTCTTCGCGGTTTTATACGTACTGCAAGCATACTTAATGATGAGTGTTCATGGCGGCAGAGAATTATCCGTTATATGGATAAGAAACTGATACAGATGTCACAACGACCCGTTTTGTTAGCTCTGGCTTTTGGTGAGCGCACTCTATTCGACAGTGATAAGCGTGAACAATTGATAAAAACTGGGGTTGCTCATCTGATGGCAATTTCAGGTCTGCATATTTCTCTTGCTGCTGCTTTTGCTTGTGGGATAGCACGTGGTATGCAGTATTTATTGCCTGCACGATATATCAACTATCGGCTTCCTCTAATAACCAGTTGGGTAATGGCTTTGTGCTATGTTTGGTTGGCGGGAGGGCAACCCCCGGCGATGCGGGCTTTTATCGCTTTATCTCTATGGCTGTGCTTACGGCTCAGAGGGGTATACTGTTCGCCTTGGCAAGTTTGGTTATGGTGTATCACTCTGCTTTTGCTGGTTGAACCCATGTCTGTGCTTTCGGACAGTTTCTGGCTTTCCGCATTGGCTGTCGCAGCATTGATTTTCTGGTTTGAATGGGCACCACTGCCTTCGCGATTTACTTCTTTTTGGGGGTGGGCTCCCTTATGTTGGTTGCATATCCAACTAGGGATGACGCTACTACTATTGCCGCTGCAGTTTGGCCTATTCCGCGGGGTGAGTTGGACTTCTTTACCTGCTAATTTATGGGCTGTGCCTATCATATCTCTGCTTTCTGTCCCATTGATTTTATTGGCATTAATGCTTTTTTTTATTCCTGTATTGAGCCTTTGGTGTTGGCAACTGGCCAATCTTACCGTTGGCTGGGCTTTGTGGCCGCTACCGTGGTTAGAAAAAGGGTGGATACAAGTGGGCTCAATGTTGCTGCAGTTTAGTGCTCTTGGTTGGTTGACAGTAGTATGTTGGCGTTTTCGCTGGTGGCGAACTTTTCCAGCAGGTTGTACGGTAGTGTTACTTTGTTGTCTGCTATGGCGTGATCGGCAACAAGAATATCTCTGGCGGGTAGATATGCTTGATGTGGGGCACGGTTTGGCCGTTGTGATTGAGCGTGAGGGCAAGGCCGTCATTTACGATACGGGAAACCGATGGCAAACATCCAGCGCAGCAGAACGCATGATTTTGCCATTCTTGCATTGGCAGCACATTTCACTGGAGGGGATCCTCATCAGCCATAGCCACCTTGACCATATCGGTGGACTGAGTCTATTAGAAAAAGTGTTCCCGTGGGCAACAGTACGTACACCGCTCATCAATATCCACCATCAGCCTTGCTTGCAAGGGCAGCGCTGGGTGTGGCGTGGGCTAAACTTTCAGGTATTGTGGCCACCAGAACTCAAAAATCTGGCAGGTAATAATGACTCATGCGTTGTTCGAATTGATGATGGAAAATTCAGCATACTACTGACGGGGGATATTGAACGACGAGCTGAGCAGGCGTTATTGCGCCAACGTCACGCATTGCGAAGTACTATCCTTCAGGTGCCACATCATGGTAGCAAAACGTCATCATCGCCACCTTTCTTACGAGCAGTAGCACCTGAGTTGGCAATTGCTTCGGCCTCTCGATATAACGTCTGGCGATTACCCTCAAAGAAAATTATTACGCGCTACAAAGATAACCATATTACCTGGCGAGATACAGCCAGCTCTGGACAGCTTAGTGTGTTTTTTTTCGACAATAAATGGCAGGTCAACGGTTATCGTGAACAATTAAATCCACGGTGGTACCATCAGCGGTTTGGCGTAGAGAACGATAATGAGTAGAATGGGTCGCTATTTCTTACGATGCTGGTATTTTCATGATAAATGATAAAGATCTCTCCACTTGGCAGACGTTCCGTCGCCTCTGGCCGATGATCAATCCTTTTAAAACCGGTCTGTTTGTAGCCGCTATTGCGTTAATTTTAAACGCCGCCGGGGATACATTGATGCTGTCCTTGCTAAAACCGCTTTTAGACGATGGTTTTGGTAAGACTGATAGCCGAGTTTTACTCTGGATGCCTCTTGCCGTGATTGGATTGATGCTTATGCGTGGTGTCACCGGCTTTGTTTCCAGCTATGGTATTTCTTGGGTATCTGGCATGGTGGTAATGCAGATGCGTCGTCGTCTGTTCGGTCATATGATGAGAATGCCTGTCGCTTTTTTTGACCAACAATCGACAGGGACTTTGCTTTCACGTATTACCTATGATTCTGAACAGGTTGCGTCCTCTTCCTCCAGTGCATTAGTGACTGTAGTGCGTGAAGGAGCATCAATCATTGGCCTGTTCATTCTGATGTTCTACTACAGTTGGCAACTTTCGTTGATTCTGATTGTGTTGGCACCGATAGTCTCTTTCGCTATTCGTCTGGTCTCCAAGCGGTTCCGTAATATCAGTAAAAACATGCAGAATACTATGGGGCAGGTGACCGCCAGTGCTGAACAAATGCTGAAAGGGCATAAGGAAGTGCTGATTTTTGGTGGTCAGGATGTAGAAACAGAGCGTTTCAACGTCGTCAGTAACCACATGCGCCAACAGGGGATGAAGTTGGTTTCCGCCTCTTCCATTTCCGATCCTATTATTCAGTTGATTGCGTCATTAGCATTGGCATTTGTGTTGTTTGCAGCGAGTTTCCCGAGTGTAATGGAAACTCTGACCGCGGGGACGATTACCGTTGTGTTCTCATCAATGATTGCTCTGATGCGTCCACTTAAATCGCTGACTAACGTGAATGCCCAGTTCCAGCGCGGTATGGCGGCCTGCCAGACACTCTTTTCTATCCTCGATATGGAACAGGAAAAAGACACGGGTATTCGTCAGATGGACCGAGCTAAAGGAGACATCGAATTTTGTAACGTCACTTTTAGTTATCCTGGCCGTGAAAGCCCGGCGCTACGTAACATCAATCTGGGTATTTCTGAAGGTAAAACAGTCGCACTGGTTGGGCGTTCTGGTTCTGGTAAGTCGACAATCGCCAACCTGCTAACGCGTTTCTACGACGTGCAGGAAGGTAGGATCCTGCTGGATGGCCACGATCTGCGTGAGTACAAGCTTTCCTCACTACGCGATCAGATTGCATTGGTTTCACAGAACGTTCACCTGTTTAACGACACTATTGCCAACAATATTGCCTATGCACGCGAGCATCAATACAGCCGGGAGGAGATAGAAAAAGCCGCAGAAATGGCCTATACCATGGATTTCGTTGACAAAATGGAGAATGGTCTTGATACGATGATTGGCGAAAATGGTGTGATGCTTTCTGGTGGACAACGTCAACGCATTGCTATCGCCCGTGCATTGTTACGAGACTGCCCAATTTTGATCCTGGATGAAGCAACTTCAGCCTTGGATACTGAATCTGAACGAGCCATTCAGGCAGCATTAGACGAATTACAGAAAAATCGAACCTCTTTGGTTATTGCGCATCGTCTATCGACAATTGAAAAAGCTGATGAAATCTTTGTGATTGAAGACGGACGCATCGTTGAGCGTGGTCGCCATGCTGCGCTTATAGAACAAAGAGGTGCCTATGCACAACTTCACCGTATGCAGTTTGGTCAGTGATGATAGAGCGCATCTGGTCCGGTAGCTCTCCCCTGTATCTGTTGCTCTTGCCACTCTCTTGGCTGTATGGCCTGGTGAGTGGGATTATCAGATTCAGTTACCGTTGTGGCTTGCGTAAAAGTTGGCGAGCGCCTGTTCCTGTGGTTGTTGTCGGAAATTTGACCGCGGGAGGGAATGGTAAAACACCAATGGTGATTTGGTTGGTTGAGCAGCTACAGCGTCGTGGTTACCGTGTGGGCGTAGTTTCCAGAGGGTATGGTGGTAAATCAGCGGTATATCCTCTGGTGCTGAATATGCAGACGACAACGCAGCAGGCAGGTGATGAACCCGTACTGATTTACCAGCGTACGGGTGCGCAAGTAGCAATTGCACCGAGGCGGATCGAAGCCGTTCAGGCTCTGTTCAAACAGGGTGAGCTTGATGTGGTCATTACGGACGATGGGCTCCAGCACTATGCTTTACAACGTGACTTTGAGTTGGTGGTGATTGATGGAGTGCGCCGTTTTGGCAACGGTTGGTGGTTACCCGCTGGTCCGATGCGCGAACGTGCTGCGCGGCTGAATACGGTAGACGCCTGCGTAGCGAATGGCGGTGTCGCTCAAGTTGGTGAGATCCCCATGAAGTTGCAGGCGCAGGATGCGGTGAATTTAGCGAGTGGTGAGCGTCGTCCAGTTATCGAATTACCCCGTGTTGTTGCAATGGCAGGAATTGGCCATCCCCCACGTTTTTTTTCTACGCTGGAGAAGTTAGGGGTTGAGGCCGAGCGTGAGGTATCTTTCGCCGATCACCAGGCATATAGCTCATCTCAATTGACCGCATTGGTAGAGCAAGGGCAAACCTTGCTGATGACCGAGAAAGATGCGGTAAAATGTCGCGATTTTGCTCAGCCTGATTGGTGGTATCTGCCAGTTGAAGCAGTTATTCCCGCCGAACAGGCCGAGCAGTTATTGCTAAAGATTGTGAAGCTGATCAAATGAGCAGAGTGTCGAGCATACGCAACCCTAAAGCTTGTGCACAAGTTTGCAGTGAGCGTTGTTGCGTTTGTTGGTACAGTTCGATTTCATCGATCACCTCCGTTTCTAACGCGTGTTCAAACGCGGCACGGCTTGACGTTTGCTCGTACTGCGTATGATGGGCGTTTCCTAGATTGGATCGGAAGATCCCCGCTGCACTAACTGGTAGGAAGTCTTCATATACCAATGGTTGGAAACGAATGTAGTCCAGAACAATAAGTTGTTCGAGAGTACAGTGCTTATCTAGCGTGTCTTTGGCTGCTAGCCCACGTTCTGTAGGAAAATAGCGGAACCAGGCCAGTTGTTGCTCACGTAAGGAATCATAGTCATCAGGAAAAGCGCGGAAGTTGTCATTCAACAACTGGTAGTATTGTGAGGCATTACTTTCAGTTGCGGGGACTTGTAACTGATCATTGGTCGCCTGTAATAAACGATCGTATAGCAATCTCCCTTTTGGTGTCAGGGCTACCCCTCGTTGTTCAATTTCTCCAAAGCGGGCAGTATGATGTCCTGCAACTTGATGGCCGTTTGGTTCAATAAATGCCACATCTTCTTCTAATGCCTTAAAACTGGTTTGACGCAGTAGAATAGGACAATTACGTGCTGGAGGTCCTTCAATAATCGCTTTGGGGATAATTCCTCGGCCTGGCATCGCTGATTGAACGCGGTCAATATCCAGTGTCCTTGGTGTCAAATGATTAATATGTGGCCCTTTGAACGCCACAATGTCTGCAACCAAACGGTGTTGAGCATTTAATTGCTGGTATTCGCTGGCACTCACCGTGGCTAAACTGTGCCAGCGGAAGGTTTCGAGTGCTTGTGTGACAAATTCCTGCGCCTGAGAGGTTTTTAACCCTCCCTGTGTTTCGTGCAATATAATCAGTTCTAGAACACGTTCAGTGAAAATGTTGCGGCGAGAGAGTAACTGTTGTGCCAGCGTACGTAATGTTTCATTTTCAATCAATTCAAGTCGTAACAAAGAGGTAAACACTCTGAAAGGACTGACTTGCAGGTCGGTTTCGTGTACAGCCCTGAATGCTGTTGAGTGGACAGGGACTCCAGCCGTGGTCAGATCGTAGTAGCCAACTGGCGACATGCCCATAACATTAAATAGCCGTCGTAAATTTTTTAACTCTTTTGCAGTGCCGACTCTTATAGCGCCATGTCGTTCCATGGTTAATCGATTAATCTCTCCAGTAGTTTGCAATCTGTGAGCCAGTGCAGCATCTTCATGCAGTACCTGTCGATTAGTCTCTGCAACCAATTCGAGCAATGTACCGTATAGTGGTACCTCCTTTTGATACATGGACGACAGCGCCTGAGAAAATTTGGCACGTATTTTATTTGGTGAGACGAAATACTGGGCGTTCATGCAACGGGTTCCTTAACTCAATAAAATCTGAAAAATGCGACTATTGACACGTTAACCGCCGAGGCTGTGCTTTTGTTGAAGTTCGATGACTTCTTACCATTGTTCATCAATGATGTTTATTTCCTGTTGGTGGATCCCGCGTAATAACGCAATGGTTACATACCGTGCTTTTGACTTTAGTTTAGTCAGATTAATTATGATTTGTTATCGATTAGCTAATAATATTAGTGTCTTATGTGTTAACTCTCATTCGATAATGCTGCTACTAGCGGTGAAGAATTGGTGAGTTTCGATAAAAAATGTGATAAATGTCTTGTATTAATGTTCGATTTGTGAGTTAATGCATCTCGGCCTGTGATGCAGACCTATTTATGTTTGAGTTTAGATTTAAGCAGTTCCTCGTAAAACGTTATCTTCTGATTCCGCTTCAAAGACGAACCTTCTAAGTGCCTCCCATAAGTAATGCTTCTAAAAGCGGCCAAATTGCCATATGGCAGGTTTTGTAAATATATTTTAAGGTAAAAGTAATGTCTAAGAAGATGGGTCAGGTAAAGTGGTTCAACGAAAGCAAAGGTTTTGGTTTCATTGAACAACAAGACGGCGGCAAAGATGTATTTGTACATTTCTCCGCTATCATGACCGAAGGTTTCAAAACTCTGGCTGAAGGCCAGCGTGTTGAATACACCATTCAGGACAGCCCGCGTGGGCCGGCTGCCGCTAACGTTGTTGCTCTGTAAACCAACAGGGGATAGCGTAGAAGAGAACTTGATACAACCATAATGATGCGGTTACGCTGATTTATTGCGGAAGATATTAAGTTCAACAAGCCCGCCTTAGTGCGGGTTTTTAATTTTTTGCTCATGAGAGGTTTGTTACGAGAAACTTTAGGATGGGCTGGTAGCATCCAACAACAAACAAAAAAAATGTTGTTAGGGATGCTCAAGTGATAGGAGTTTAGTTATGTTTAAGAATAAAAATACTGTGTTAAAAATGGGCCGTGTGAAGTGGTTTGACCAAGCTGAAGGCTATGGTTTTATTTCACCGGTTGATGGTAGTGACGAAATTTACGTTAGCCGCCGAGCTATCGCCAATACCAAGATTAAATCGTTAAACGAAGGTCAGGACGTTGAGTTCTCGATCTATCGCAGCTCTCATGGACTGTCCGCGGCAGACGTTATCGCGTTCTGACCCAACTCTTCCTCGCCAGTGCCGGTGCCGTCACCTCCTTGCACTGGCGAAGAAAAATTCTTCGATATCCTCTATCATCTTGCCATTGTTCCATACCCTTGGATATCCGGATGAAAACACCGGTTATTTCGCTTCCTTCTGCGCGTTTTCTGCATCTTGCCACTCAAGGGCTACTCATCCCAATCAAACGTAAAACTTGTCCTAACGATGTTGTCACGATGTGATTGCTACAAATCGACACCATCAGTGTGGTAGCGCGTAGCCCTTATCTAGTGTTATTTAGACGTTTGGGTGACTATCAGCCAGAATGGTTAGAACAATCTTTAGCTACACGTAGGTTATTTGAATATTGGCTATCGTCTGGAATGCTATACACCGAAAGCAAAGCGCAAATTTGGCTATTTCACTCTGCCGTTATTACAACGGGGTGAAGTGATAGGACGGATTGATGCAAAAATGCATAGTAAGCAGGGCATTTTTGAGATTATCAGTTTTCACCTCGAACCTAAGGTCAAATTGAACAAGCAGCGTTGTCAGGATGGTTTGGCAGGCGATAACTCGTACAGCAAAGTGGCATGGCGCTCGGCAAATCTCGCAGGGAAATTTACCGACTCAACTGGTGAATGAGTGGGGGAAAGGTTGGTTGGTGGAGTAAGGAATGACATCGTCAGCGTGAGTAGGGTAAATTACTGAGGTCACAGACCAGACAAATCAGGCGGTGATTAACCTCCTCAATGGCGTTATGCTATCCTGACGAAATTCACTGATGATAATTCTTCCCTTGGAGGAAGCATGGATCACCGTTTACTCGAGATCGTTGCCTGCCCTGTATGCAACGGAAAACTGTATTTCAATAAACAAAACCAGGAACTGGTCTGTAAATTGGACGGCCTGGCCTATCCATTGCGCGATGGTATTCCGGTGTTACTGGAAAATGAAGCGCGTTCACTCTCACTTGACGAGAAGCACGCATGAGTTTTATTGCTATCATCCCTGCGCGTTACGCTTCTACCCGGTTGCCTGGCAAACCGTTAGCGGATATTCACGGTAAACCCATGGTAGTGCATGTGATGGAACGTGCGCGTGAATCAGGTGCCTCTCGCGTTATCGTAGCCACCGATCATCCCGATGTTGCCAAAGCGGTGGAAGCGGCGGGCGGAGAGGTCTGTATGACCAGTTCTGAACATCACTCAGGCACTGAACGCTTGGCTGAAGTGATCGAAAAATGCGGCTTTTCAGATGATGAAATCATCGTCAATGTGCAAGGCGATGAACCCTTGATTCCCCATGTAATTGTACGTCAGGTGGCAGAAAACCTTGCCGCCAGTAATGTGGGCATGGCTACACTGGCTGTACCGATTGACACTGCTGAAGAGGCTTTTAACCCCAATGCGGTAAAAGTGGTAATGGATGCGCAAGGCTACGCGCTCTATTTTTCGCGTGCGACTATTCCGTGGGATCGTGAACGCTTTGCCCAGTCTAAAGAAAACATTGGTAACAGCTTACTGCGACATATCGGTATCTATGCTTATCGAGCAGGATTCATCCGCCGTTACGTTAGCTGGCAGCCAAGTCAATTGGAACAGATCGAATTGTTAGAGCAGCTACGTGTTCTGTGGTACGGAGAAAAAATTCACGTCGCTGTGGCGCATGCCATTCCTAGTGTCGGCGTGGATACTCCCGAAGACCTGCAACGTGTGCGTGAAAGTATCAAACACTGAGGTACTACACAACCTAAGCCGGAGCTGAGTTTGGTGCTCCGGTCATTTCATTCCCAGCCCTTATCCCTTTTTTGATCTGCGTTGAAGAATTTTTCTGCACTTCGTTTGATGATGTAGCGGTTTTCCTTAACTTGGAGGTTTCGTCCAATGGAACAGTTGCGTGCTGAATTGAGTATTGTGCTGGGGGAGTCAATCAGTCGCCTGGAGCGCGTCAGTGAACAACCTTATGCCCACATGTACTCGCTTTACGATAAGCAGAACCATGCAATTCCGTTAATGGCGAAAAGCTTTGTTTGTGAGGGGATAGCTCAACAGGAAGCTTACAAGCTTTCTATGCTGGCGCGCGAGGGGGATATTCGTCTGCCTACGGTTTTGGGTATGGTCTCTACCCGTCAAGAGCCCTACTATGAAATTTTGTTGATCGAGCGTCTGCGAGGGGTTTCGGTTGAGGCTCCTACGCGTACTGCAGGGCGCTGGGATATCTTGATGGATCAGGTTATCGATGGGGTGCTGGCTTGGCATCGCATCGATAGTCATGGGTGTGTTGGCACAGTTGACAACACCCAAGAAAATGACTGGTTCAACTGGTACCAACAGCGGATCGAGGTGCTATGGTCAACTTTGAATAATCTTAACTCCCCGCTGTTGACCATGGCGGATCGCCGTTTGCTGTATCGAACAAAGGAGATGCTGGGCGATTTTTTTGACGATTTTGACGATCCTTGTGTGTTGGTACACGGTAATCTTTCCTTACGCAGTATGCTGAAAGATGCTAAAACCGATCAATTGCTGGCGATGCTTAACCCAGGCATGATGTTGTGGGCACCTAGGGAGTACGAGCTTTTTAGACTTTGTGAAGCGGGAATGTCCGACCAACTACTCTTTCGTTATTTACAGCGTGCGCCGGTAGCGGAATCTTTCCTTTCGCGTCGTTGGTTGTATGTTGTGTGGGAAATAGTCGCCAAGATGACCCATACTGGCCAACTGGATCGTGAACTATTCGATCAGGCATCAAAGCAACTAGTGCCCTGGCTCGCGCAATAATTCCCGGCTATATCCGTCGTTCTTCAAGCTGCAGCGGCGTTGGTTGAGTTACTCGACACGTCTTAGAGACTTATCCCTCAGGGGGCAGCGCAAACACTGTTCAAAAACGCATTGCGTTTTGTCCGTAACTTGACGCTACTTGGGTATCGTTTTTTCCTGTTTGCTTTTCAATCGTTGCCAAATGCCGCCAAGGGTTTCATATACCGCCCGTTCGCTGTGTCCAAGGAACATGGGAGAGGGCATCACTTTCTCCCAGATGTTTAATGGGGAACTGATCGCCAACTGGTTCGCGGGAGCAGGGATTGGATGTAATCCCTGCACTTCGAAAAAGCCCATGGCGCGTGGCATATGGTTAGCGGATGTAACCAGAATAAAAGGCTTTTGCTCAACTAACTCAGCAACCTCTGCCGCTTCTTGCTCGGTATCCAACGGGCGATCCAGAGTGATGATGTCTCTGCGTGGTACGCCTAGGCTTTCAGCAACCCGTGCTGCAGTAGCGGCGTTGCTTATGGTGCTTGCTCCTCGGCCTCCGGTAAAGACCATTTTGCTGCCAGGGTGTGAAAGATATAACCTGACACCTTCTGTGACCCTAGGCAGGCTATTGTCGAGCAGGTTTGAACTGGGCGCCCAATCGGGGTTAAAAGTATAAATTCCACCTAATACCACGATATAATCTACCTGTGTGTTGCCACGATAGGTCACATAGTCTGATTCAAGTGGTCGTAGCAGGCGGTCTGATACAGGTTGCAAGCTCAGCAGGAGCAAAAGCAGCCAACTCAGGCTCAATATGACTTTGCCGCTTTTCTGCCAGCGGGTAAACCATAGCAATAGTAAAGCTAGCCCCATCAGTAACAACAGCGCGGGCAATGGCATCATCAGGTTACCGATGAACTTTTTTAGGTTGAAAAGTATCAAAAATCAGGTCCTTTTGGGCGAAAAAACGACACATGGGCGCAATTAGGCCGCAAGAAGATTTATTCTAAGCCAGTCTGTGCCAAAATAGCAGGTTTGAATGGGCAAGCGATTTGCCGTAAGCCAAAAGAGATTAAGCGGAGCCGTTGCCCATGCAGGATCGTAACTTTGACGATATTGCTGAGAAATTTGCGCGTAATATTTACGGCACGACCAAAGGTAAAATCCGTCAGGCTGTGGTCTGGCAGGATCTGACTTTCCTCTTGGCGATGTTGCCACAAAGGCCTCTGCGTATTTTGGATGCCGGTGGTGGCGAAGGGCATATGGCCTGTCAATTAGCAGAATTAGGCCATCAAGTCTTGTTGTGCGATCTTTCCAGTGAGATGATCCAGCGTGCTGCGTTACTGGCAGAGCAGAAAGGTGTGAGCCAGAACATGCAATTCATACAAAGTTCTGCACAAGAGATAAGCCAACACTTGGAACAGCCTGTTGATCTGATATTGTTCCACGCGGTGTTAGAGTGGATCGCGGAACCACAGGTTGCACTACAGGCTCTGTACAACTGTTTGTTGCCTGGCGGCGCACTTTCACTGATGTTTTTTAATGCCAATGGTCTTTTGATGCGCAATGTCGTTTTGGGGAATTTCCAATTGGTTGCGCCCGAGGTTAGAAGGCGTCGAAAGCGCTCTCTGTCGCCACAGTACCCACATAATCCACCGCAAGTTTACAGTTGGTTGGAACAGATGGGGATGCAGATTTCAGGGAAAACCGGCGTGAGGGTTTTCCATGATTATCTGCAAAGCAGGCAATTACAGACACAAAAATTTGAAGAGTTACTGGCGCTTGAACAACACTATTGCCGGCAAGAACCCTACGTGAGTTTGGGGCGTTACATTCACGTTATGGCGCATAAACCAAACCTGAAGGACGAACTATGAGTGACATTTCCCAGACAGTCCCCGAACTGGTCGCCTGGGCACGGAAAAATGACTTCTCTATTTCGCTCCCCACAGAGCGTCTCGCTTTTTTGCTGGCCATAGCCACACTAAATGGTGAGCGCCTAGATGGTGAGATGAGCGAAGGTGAGCTGGTTGATGCATTTCGCCATGTCAGCAAAGGGTTTGAACAGACGAATGAAACAGTGGCGAACCGTGCTAATAATGCGATAAACGACATGGTACGCCAGCGCCTTTTGAATCGTTTTACCAGCGAATTAGCCGATGGAAATGCGATTTATCGACTGACGCCGCTGGGTATTGGTATTACAGATTATTACATTCGCCAGCGTGAGTTTTCTACACTGCGCCTTTCAATGCAGTTGTCCATTGTGGCTGAAGAGTTGAAACGTGCCGCAGATGCAGCTGAAGAAGGCGGCGATGACTACCATTGGCATCGCAATGTTTTTGCACCACTAAAGTACTCGGTGGCAGAGATCTTCGACAGTATTGATCTTACTCAGCGGTTAATGGATGAACAGCAGCAGAGTGTGAAAGAGGATATCGCTGCACTGCTCAACAAGGATTGGCGTGCGGCGATCTCCAGCTGTGAGATGCTGCTGTCGGAAACGTCAGTCACGTTGCGTGAGCTACAGGATACGCTTGAGGCTGCAGGTGATAAACTTCAGGCCAACCTGTTACGTATCCAGGATGCCACACTGGGTGGGATGGAGCTGGGTTTTGTTGACAAGTTGGTGTTCGACCTGCAAAGCAAACTCGATCGCATCATCAGTTGGGGACAACAGGCGATTGATCTGTGGATCGGTTATGATCGCCACGTGCATAAGTTTATTCGCACTGCGATCGACATGGATAAAAACCGGGTATTTGCTCAACGTCTGCGTCAGTCCGTGCAAAATTATTTCGAAAGCCCTTGGAGCCTAACTCATGCTAATGCTGACCGTCTACTCGACATGCGTGACGAGGAACTGGCGTTACGCAGTGAGGAAGTTACCGGGGAATTACCTCCTGACCTTGAGTTTGAAGAGTTCAGTGAAATCCGTGAACAGTTGGCTGCCATGATCGAACAAGCGTTAAAGATTTATCAGGAACAAAAAATGCCACTCGATCTTGGGGCGGTGATGCGCGACTATCTGGCACAATATCCGCGAGTGCGTCATTTTGACGTTGCACGCATAGTGGTCGACCAGGCAGTGCGCCTTGGTGTGGCCGAAGCCGATTTTTCAGGGTTGCCGGCAAAATGGCAGGCAATCAATGATTACGGAGCCAAGGTACAGGCCCATGTCATCGACAAATATTGAACAAGTAATGCCAGTCAAGCTGGCCAAGGCATTGTCTAACACACTATTTCCTGCGTTAGATAGCCAATTGCGGGCAGGTCGTCACATCGGTATTGATGAGTTGGACAACCATGCTTTCTTAATGGACTTCCAAGATGAGTTGGAAGATTTTTATGCTCGCTATAGCGTCGAGCTGATCCGCGCGCCGGAAGGATTCTTTTACCTGCGCCCTCGCTCCACCACATTGATCCCACGTTCTGTACTTTCCGAATTGGATATGATGGTTGGCAAGATCCTCTGTTACCTCTATCTCAGCCCGGAGCGTCTCGCCCACGAAGGCATCTTCAGCCAGCAAGAGTTGTATGAAGAACTGTTGAGCCTGGCGGATGAGAACAAGTTGTTGAAGTTTGTTAACCAGCGCTCTACTGGTTCGGATCTGGATCGCCAGAAGCTACATGAAAAAGTACGTTCCTCACTCAATCGCCTGCGCCGCCTGGGCATGTTGTACTTCATGGGTAATGACAGTAGCAAGTTCCGCATCACTGAAGCGGTATTCCGTTTTGGCGCTGATGTGCGTAGCGGCGACGATCCGCGTGAAGCACAGTTACGCATGATCCGTGACGGTGAGGCGATGCCGGTTGAAAACAGTCTGTCACTGAATGATGACATTGATGCGCAAGCAGATATCACTAATGACAGTGCAGAGGATGAACAGGAATGATTGAACGCGGTAAATTTCGCTCGCTGACACTGGTTAACTGGAACGGCTTTTTTGCCCGAACCTTCGATTTGGATGAATTGGTTACGACGCTTTCAGGCGGTAATGGGGCAGGTAAGTCCACCACCATGGCGGCGTTTGTTACCGCGCTCATTCCAGACCTTACACTGTTACACTTCCGTAATACTACTGAAGCAGGTGCTACCAGTGGTTCGCGCGACAAAGGCTTACACGGTAAATTGCGTGCGGGAGTCTGTTATTCTACGTTGGATGTGGTCAATTCGCGTCATCAACGCGTGGTTGTTGGCGTGCGCTTGCAACAGGTTGCCGGCCGTGATCGTAAAGTTGATATCAAGCCCTTCACTATTCAAGGTCTGCCGACCTCAGTGCAGCCAACAGAGTTGTTAACTCAAACTGTGGGTGAACGTCAGGCACGGGTGCTT
Organism: Serratia sp. UGAL515B_01; assembly: GCF_033095805.1. NCBI lineage: Bacteria > Pseudomonadati > Pseudomonadota > Gammaproteobacteria > Enterobacterales > Yersiniaceae > Serratia > Serratia sp. UGAL515B_01. Next base: position 1,293,124 of record NZ_CP109901.1, read on the forward strand.
TCGCTACAAGAATTGAAAGAGCGTGTTGAAGAGATGGAGGGGGTGCAGTTCAAGCAGTTCAACTCCATTACTGATTACCATGCTTTGATGTTTGATTTGGGGGTGATCCCCAAACGCCTACGCTCTTCTGCTGACCGAAGTAAATTCTATCGTCTGATCGAAGCTTCCCTGTATGGTGGTATTTCTAGCGCCATTACCCGCTCACTGCGTGATTACCTGTTGCCAGAAAATAGCGGTGTACGTAAAGCCTTTCAGGACATGGAGGCTGCACTGCGCGAGAATCGCATGACACTGGAAGCGATACGTGTGACCCAATCCGATCGCGATCTGTTCAAGCATTTGATTTCTGAAGCCACATCCTATGTGGCGGCAGATTATATGCGCCATGCGAATGAACGTCGTATTCATCTCGACAGTGCTTTGGTATTGCGCAGTGATTTACTGGGTAGCCGTAAGCTATTGGCTGCAGATCAGCTACGCCACGTTGAAATGGCGCGGGAGTTGGCAGAACAGAGCGCAGCTGAATCCGATCTGGAAACCGACTACCAGGCTGCCAGCGATCACCTGAATCTGGTACAGACCGCTATGCGCCAGCAGGAGAAAATTGAGCGCTATGAAGGTGATCTGGAAGAGCTGACCTATCGTCTGGAAGAACAGAATGAGATAGTGGCTGAGGCAGGTGAACAGCAGGCAGAGCACGAAGCGCGTGCCGAAGCCGCAGAACTTGAAGTTGATGAGTTGAAAAGCCAACTTGCCGATTATCAACAGGCTCTGGACGTGCAACAGACGCGTGCTATTCAGTATCAGCAGGCCCTTCAGGCGCTTGAGCGTGCTCGTGCATTGTGTCAAGTGCCTGAGCTTACCGCTGAGAATGCAGAAGAGTGGCTAGATACCTTCCGAGCGCGTGAACAAGAGGCGACAGAATCGCTGTTGATGCTGGAGCAAAAACTGAGTGTTGCCGATGCGGCTCACAATCAGTTTGAACAAGCTTACCAGCTGGTGGTTAAAATTGCAGGCGCAGTAAGCCGCAGTGAGGCTTGGCAAACCGCGCGTGAATTGTTACGTGATTGGCCTTCGCAACAACACCAGGCTGAGCGTGTGCAGCCTTTACGGATGCGTTTGAGCGAGCTGGAGCAGCGCTTGCATGCCCAACAGGATGCTGAGCGGCTCCTGCAGGAGTTTTGTAAACGCCATGGACAATCTTATCAACCTGATGAGCTTGATGTTTTGCTTCAGGAACTTGAGGAACGCTTGGAGTCACTATCGCAAAGCGTCAGCGAAGCTGGTGAACGCCGAATGGAAATGCGCCAGGAACTGGAACAGATCCAACAGCGTATTAAAGAACTGACAGCGCGTGCACCTATTTGGCTATCCGCCCAGGATTCGCTGAGCCAACTCAGTGAACAAAGCGGTGAAACTTTCGAAGATAGCCAGCAAGTGACTGAGTACATGCAGCAACTGCTTGAGCGAGAGCGTGAGACGACAGTTGAACGTGACGAAGTTGCTGCCCGTAAGCGTGAAGTTGAAGCGCAAATTGAGCGTTTGAGCCAGCCGAGTGGTGCAGAGGATCAGCGTCTTGTGACCTTGGCCGAACGCTTCGGTGGTGTGCTGTTGTCGGAAATCTATGACGACGTAACCATTGATGATGCCCCCTATTTCTCTGCGTTATATGGCCCTTCGCGCCATGCGATAGTCGTGCCTGATTTGTCGCTGATACGTGAAATGCTCGAAGGATTGGAGGATTGCCCTGAAGATCTCTATCTGATCGAAGGCGATCCACAGTCGTTCGATGACAGCGTATTTGCTGTTGAAGAGCAAGAAAAAGCGGTAGTTGTGAAAATTGCCGATCGCCAGTGGCGCTATTCGCGTTATCCAGAAGTACCATTATTTGGCCGCGCGGCGCGTGAAAATCGGCTGGAAGTGCTTTATGCGGAACGCGACTCATTGGCTGAACGCTACGCGACTCTGTCATTTGACGTACAGAAAACCCAGCGTTCTCATCAGGCTTTTAGCCGTTTTATCGGTACTCACCTTGCTGTGGTGTTTGACGCGGACCCTGAAGCTGAAATCCGTGCCATGAATACCCGCCGTGGTGAAATCGAACGTGCGCTTAATGCGCATGAGGCACAAAACCAGCAGCAGCGTCAGCAGTATGAGCAGTCGAAAGAGGGGATTTCTGCCCTTAACCGCTTGATGCCGCTAGTCTCACTGTTAAATGACGAAACGTTGTCAGAGCGTGTTGAAGAAATTCGAGAGGAAATGGAAGAGGCGCAGGATGCGGCGCGTTATATCCAGCAGCACGGTGTTTCTTTAGCCAAACTGGAACCGTGGCTTTCGGTTCTGCAAAGCGACCCAGAGCAGCATGAGCAGTTACAACAGGATTATGTACAAGCGCAGGCAGCCCAGCGTCAAGCCAAGCAACAGACTTTTTCTTTGACGGAAGTCGTCCAACGTCGAGCACACTTCAGCTACACAGACTCTGCTGGTATGCAGAATGCTGATAACGATCTTAACGACAAACTGCGCCAGCGCTTGGAGCATGCGGAGGCGGAACGTACTAGAGCTCGTGAACAACTGCGGCAATATCAGACCCAGTTTACTCAATACAGCCAAGTGTTGGCATCACTGAAAAGCTCTTTTGAAGCCAAACGGGATATGTTGAAAGAGCTGCGTCAGGAACTGGTAGACATTGGCGTTCAGGCAGACGTCAATGCTGAAGCTCGTGCACGAGCACGTCGCGATGAGCTTCATACCTCACTGAGTAATAACCGTTCTCGCCGCAATCAACTTGAGAAACAGTTGACCTTCTGTGAAGCTGAAATGGATGGCCTGCAGAAAAAATTGCGTAAGCTGGAACGCGATTATTACCAACTGCGCGAACAGGTAGTCACTGCTAAGGCGGGGTGGTGCATGGTGATGCGACTGGTGAAAGACAATGGTGTCGAACGTCGCCTGCATCGTCGCGAACTCGCCTATATGGACGGTGATGAACTGCGGTCCATGTCGGATAAAGCACTGGGTGCATTGCGTTTGGCGGTAGCGGATAATGAGCATTTACGTGATATATTGCGCCTGTCGGAAGATCCTAAGCGGCCCGAACGTAAAATCCAGTTCTATATTGCGGTGTATCAACACCTGCGTGAACGTATCCGTCAGGACATTATCCGCACTGATGACCCGGTTGAAGCCATCGAACAGATGGAGATTGAACTAGCCCGATTGACCGAAGAGTTGACTGCACGTGAGCAGAAACTGGCTATAAGTTCGAAGAGTGTGGCAAACATTATTCGCAAGACGATTCTACGTGAGCAAAACCGTATTCGTATGTTGAACCAAGGGCTGCAAGCGGTTTCATTCGGTCAGGTGAAAAGCGTGCGTTTGAATGTAAACGTACGCGAAGCGCATGCGACATTGCTGGATGTGCTTTCTGAACAGCAGGAACAACATCAGGATCTCTTCAACAGTAACCGTTTGACTTTCTCCGAAGCCTTGGCCAAGTTATATCAGCGACTGAACCCACAGATTGATATGGGCCAACGGACACCGCAGACCATCGGCGAAGAACTGCTGGATTATCGTAACTATCTTGAGTTGGAAGTGGAGGTGTTCCGCGGGGCTGATGGTTGGCTGCGTGCGGAAAGTGGCGCTTTGTCCACAGGAGAGGCGATCGGTACTGGTATGTCGATTCTGGTAATGGTAGTACAGAGCTGGGAGGAAGAGTCACGTCGTTTGCGCGGTAAAGATATTTCCCCTTGCCGCCTGTTATTCCTGGATGAAGCGGCGCGTTTGGATGCAAAATCCATTGCTACACTATTCGAGTTGTGTGATCGTTTGGAAATGCAGTTGATTATTGCCGCACCAGAAAATATCAGCCCAGAGAAAGGCACCACCTATAAACTGGTGCGTAAAGTGTTCCAGAATCATGAACATGTGCACGTTGTGGGCCTGCGTGGTTTTGCTAGTGAGCTACCAGCGTCGAGCACAGTAGCGTTTGAAACACCACAAGCCTGAATTAAATACCCTATTAACCTAAAAGTAGCCGCCCTGTGGTGGCTACTTTTTTGTACTACGAGGATGGGAGGCTTGTTTTTTACCAGTGGGGTTACTGGTCGAGAAATGGATTGAGCAGTTGGTCGCGGTGACGCAAAAGCACCATTCTGTTTGTATACTAAAACTAGTTAATAGCTTTGTAGTATTTTTCGTGAGCCTACAGGGGGCAAGGGATGTTGCTTAAAAATGGAAACTCAGTTCGACGTTTGGCATTAAGTTGTGCGATCGCTTGTGGTTTTGCCGCGCCGTTTTCTGTATGGGCAACTGTACCGACGTTATCGGTAGCGTCATCCTCTTCCAACATGTCTGTTGTGCAGAGTCGTGATACTTTACTTGAGGCGCTGCCGAAAAGCGTTGTGCCGCATTATATTTCTACCTTGGCATCGCTGTATGCTTCGAACCAGATGCAACCGATGTGGCAAGACCACGAAGCCGTTCTGCAATTTCAGCAGCAACTTGCCGAACTGGCTATTTCAGGTGTACAACCACAATTTACACAATGGGTAAAATGGTTGACGGACCCAGCAATTACCGATAAGGCGCGAGATATCGTGTTGTCTGATGCCATGCTGGGTTACTTGCAGTTTGTCTCATCTATTAGCGCCAATGGAAATAACTGGTTGTATAATAATGTTCCGTACAAGTTAAGCATTCCGGCCTATACGGTTATTAATCAGTGGCAACTTGCGGTTCATCAAGGCAAGACACTGGCCTATATTAATTCGTTGGCTCCACAGCATCCTCAATATGAAAAAATGCACCAGGTGCTTCGTGAGATGTTGGCTGATTCACGTCCTTGGCCTCAATTGCTCAGTGATACCAGCCTGCGTCCAGGTCAACTCAGTGACGATATTCCTGCTCTGCGTGAGATCCTTACGCGCACCGGTATGTTAGCTGCAACACCTGCGGTAGCGCCTCGCACTTCAGAACCTGATGAGGCCAACGTTGTGGCAGCAGGGCCTGCCGTTGAAGACGACCTTTCGGTAGATGAAGAAAAAAATCGAGTTACGTCCGGTGCGGTTGTTAGTCCATCAGCAATCCCGATTAAGGACGTTCTTCCTGCTGCACCGGAAGCACCCTTGCCGCCTCAGCCAGCCAGTCATGTTTCGGTGACGGACAATCGTTATACCGATGATTTGGTGGAAGGCGTCAAACGCTTCCAGACTTGGCAGGGATTAACACCAGACGGTGTTATAGGTCCGAGAACGCGTGAGTGGATGAACGTTTCTCCACAAATACGTGCATCGCTGTTGGCGTTAAATATTCAGCGGCTGCGGATTTTACCTGGCCATGTTGATACTGGCATTATGGTTAACATCCCTAATTACTCGTTAACTTATTACCTAAACGGCAATGAGGTGCTATCTTCACGGGTGATCGTTGGGCGTCCTAGCCGCAAAACTCCCTTAATGAGTAGCGCGCTGAATAATGTGGTTGTTAACCCGCCGTGGAACGTGCCAACCAAACTGATACGCGAAGATATCGCACCCAAGGCGAGGCACGATGCTGGTTATTTTCAAAGGCATGGTTATCGTGTGTTTTCTGATTGGAGCAATGGTGCAGAAGTTATCGATCCTTCAATGATTGACTGGAATGTGATTTCTCCACGTAATTTTCCTTATCGGATCCAACAAGCACCAGGAGCAAGTAATTCGCTGGGGCGTTTCAAATTCAATATGCCAAGTTCTGATGCTATCTATTTGCACGATACCCCAAACCATGGTTTGTTCCAAAAGGATATTCGTGCGTTGAGCTCTGGCTGCGTGCGTGTCAACAAAGCTTCTGATTTAGCCAATATGTTGCTTCAGGATGCTGGCTGGAATAATGCTCGTTTATCTTCAACCCTGAAAGAGGGCAACACGACGTATGTAAATGTTCGTCAACATATCCCAGTCCAGCTTTATTATCTGACAGCCTGGGTTGCTGAGGATGGCAAGCCACAGTTTCGTACAGATATTTACGATTATGATCTCACTGTGAGGTCAGGTTTACAAATCTTGGCTCAGGCTGAGAAATTGATGAAAAAAATGTAGTCATTCCATATAGCATAGAAGATTAAATGTCGGGCTCTAGCAGCCCGTTTTCAGCGAGTGCGAGTCAGTCTAAGCACATCATGGGTTGACTCAGAATACGCAGACGGTTATTGTTCAACAAGTGCGCAAATTTTTGCACGTTCTTTGATTTTCTTGCTGGATTTAAAAGTACCATGGATAAAATCGATTTTCACCGCCGTAAATGGCTTACGCTAGGTAGCGCTGTCATGGGTATCGCGCTGCTCCCAAGGCCGTCGCTCGCCAGTCTTTCTACTGCTCGCCCTCGTATTTTGGTGCTAAATAATTTGAATACTGGTGAGTCTATCAAAGCCGAGTTTTTTGACGGCAGAGGTTACAATAGAGAAGAGTTGGCCCGTTTGAACTATCTTTTCCGTGACTACCGTGCTAACAAGACAAAGACTATTGACCCGCGTTTGTTTGAGCATCTCTATCGCCTGCAAGGGTTGCTTGGAACCACTAAACCGGTGCAGTTGATCTCTGGCTATCGCTCCATTGACACTAATAACGAAATGCGTGAGCACAAACGTGGGGTGGCCAAAAAGAGTTATCACACCAAAGGTCAGGCAATGGATTTCCATATCGAAGGTATCCAATTGAATAATATCCGTAAGGCAGCGTTAAAAATGCGTGCGGGTGGTGTAGGATATTATCCACGTAGTAATTTTGTGCATATCGATACCGGACCTGTGCGGACCTGGTAATTATTGTGTACCCCCGTGAGTGAACAACACCACGCTTTATGAGTGTGGTGTTGTTGTGGTTGGAGCTTTATGAACTATCATATTATTCCTGTAACGGCGTTTAGCCAAAATTGCACGCTTATCTGGTGCGATAACACAAAGCAGGCTGCGTTGGTTGATCCTGGCGGAGACCCTGAAAAACTGAAGACACAAGTTGCTGAGAAAGGTGTGCAGATCAGCCAGATCCTGCTCACGCATGGTCATCTTGATCATGTCGGCGCAGCCGCTGAAATGGCGGAATATTATCAGGTACCGATCTACGGACCGCACAAAGAAGATGCTTTCTGGCTTGAAGGTTTACCAGCTCAAAGCCGTATGTTTGGGCTTGAAGAATGTTTACCTGTTACACCAACACAATGGCTGGATGAAGGGGATTCGCTGCAGATTGGGGATGTATTACTGCGAGTGCTGCATTGTCCTGGTCATACGCCAGGGCATGTTGTATTTATCAACGAAAAAGTGCGTTTAGCCTTGGTTGGTGATGTTTTATTTAGCGGTGGAGTGGGTCGTAGCGATTTTCCTCGCGGCAATCACCAGGCCCTGATCAATTCGATTCAGACAAAACTGCTGCCTCAGGGCGATGATATAGCCTTTATTCCGGGGCATGGTCCTATGTCTACTTTTGGCATTGAGCGTCAAAACAACCCTTTCCTGCGTGAATGATCCGTTCCCAGGTAACAGGGTACGGACGTTAGAAAACTAAAAGGGGCGCATTAACGCCCCTTTTCAATAAATGTCGTTCAATTTACAGGACGGCAACGATGGCTTCACATAGTGGTGCCATGTTGTCTAGGGTCATGCCTGCTACGTTAATACGGCCAGAATTGACGGCATAAACGCCAAACTCATCGCGCAGACGTAGAACTTGCTCTTTGGTCAACCCGCTGAAAGAGAACATGCCGTTCTGATTTATGATGAAACTGAAGTCTTGTTTTGCACCTTTCTCTTGCAGAGTGTTAACAAACAACTGACGCATACGATGGATACGTTGGCGCATATCGGTCAGTTCCTGCTCCCAAATAGCGCGTAGCGCTTCGTTACCAAGAATGGTTGCAACCACCGCGGCTCCGTGAGAAGGAGGATTAGAGTAGTTGGCACGAATAGCCGCTTTGACCTGACTGAAAGCACGATCGGCATTTTCTGCATCAGTTGCAACTACGGTACAGGCACCGACACGTTCATTATATAGACCAAAATTCTTGGAGTAGGAACTGGCAACGATCAGTTCTTTGTGTTTTGCTGCAAAGATGCGTAGGCCCTGAGCATCTTCTTCCAGGCCTTTGGCAAAGCCTTGATACGCAAAGTCGAACAACGGTAGCCAACCATTAGTGACAGACAGTTCAGCCAACTGTGTCCATTGTTCTTCAGTTGGATCGATACCGGTAGGGTTGTGACAGCAGCCATGGAATAACACTACATCACCAGCCTGAGCTTCTTTCAGGCTATTCAACAGACCGTTGAAGTCTAACGAGTGGTTTTCGGCATCGTAATAGGCATATTCTAGAACTTCCAAGCCAACGGCACCAAATACGTTCTTATGGTTTGGCCAGCTAGGGTTACTGATCCAGATGCGTTTGGCTTTGGTCTGGTTGGCAATAAAGTCTGCCGCGACCCGCAAGCCGCCTGTACCGCCAGGCGTTTGTGCAGTACGCGCACGTTTATTGGTAATGATAGGGCTTTGCTTACCGAACAATAGTTCTTGCGTACAATTGGCAAACTCGGGGATACCTTCGATGCCGAGATAGTTCTTGGTACTTTCATTTTCCAGCAACCACTGCTCAGCTTTTTTTACGCTGGTCAGTACCGGTGTTTTACCGGTTTCGTCTTTATAGACGCCTATCCCTAAGTTGATTTTATTCGGGCGGTCATCCGCGCGGAAAATGTCAGTCAGACCCAAAATTGGATCGGCAGGTGCAGCGATGATTTTTTCAAACATGTCAAATGCTTCCATGGCCTAGAGTTAAGCAGACAGAAGCATCAGGGTAGCGCCAGTTGTTGCTTTTGCCAACAGTTTGTAAGAAAAAGACATCGATCTAGTTATAGTGGCAGATTAGGCACAAAAAATGATGGGGAACAGGCGTTTTGCAGGATAAAAAAATGGTACATAAAATGAAAAAACAGGGCGGAGGCCCTGTTTTTTCACCAGCTGAATGACGACAAATCGTCATTCAGCCCAACAACTTAGAACTGGTAAACCAGACCGGTGGCTACGATATTGTCAGTAGCGATACCGTTAGCTTTGTAGAAGTCAGAGTCGTTTTCGTTCAACAGGTTGATTTTATAATCAACATAGGTAGACATATTTTTGTTGAAGGAATAAGTAGCGCCAACATCAATGTATTTAACCAGGTCTTTATCGTTGCCATAAACGGTGTTCAGATCCTTACCTTTAGACTGCAGGTAAGCGATTGATGGACGCAGGCCAAAGTCGAACTGGTACTGTGCTACAACTTCAATGTTCTGGGTTTTGTTCGCCACATTGAAAGGACTGTTTTTGTCACCATATGGCGTCATGTTGCGAGTCTCTGCATACATGGTTGCCAAGTAAACGTTGTTAGCATCGTATTTAGCGCCAACGGTCCATGCATCGGCAACATTACCACCTGCAGTCGACAAATCTTTCTGACCAACAGTACGGTTGGAAGAAGAGTATGCTGCACCTAAGCTAATGCCGGTGTCCATAATTGCATAGGTGGATGAAACACCGACACCGTCACCGTTTTGCTCTTTCAGCTTACGGCCTTCGCTTTCATTTTTGCCTTGGTACTGCAGGGCAAAGTTCAAGCCATCTACCATGCCGAAGAAGTTTTTATTACGGTAAGTAGCAACACCGTTTGCACGCTGAGTCATGAAGTTGTCGGTTTTGGTGTAAGTATCAGCACCAAACTCTGGCAGTAAATCTGTCCAGCTCTCAACATCATACAGTACGCCATAGTTGCGACCGTAGTCGACTGAACCGTAATCAGCAAACTTCAGACCAGCGAAGCCCAGACGAGTTTTGCTGCCTTCGGTGCCTTGAGATTCTGCGTGATTAGCAGCAAAGTTATATTCCCACTGGCCGTAACCGGTCAGTTCGCTATTAATTTGAGTTTCACCTTTGAAGCCGAAACGAACATAGGACTTGTCGCCATTATCGCCATCGTTGTTAGAGAAGTAATGCAACCCAGCAGCTTTACCGTAAACATCCAGTTTATTGCCGTCTTTGTTGTAGATTTCTGCTGCGTTTGCTGCACTAGCTGCTAATAGAGCTGGGATTACTACTGCAAGAATATTGCGCTTCATCATTATTATTACCCTCATTGTGTTATTCGGACACCTTGCCACTGCCGCCAATAATTCTTTTGGAACTATTATTGATAGATTGGTGTCGTCCTGTGTCTGCACGCAGTGTTCCACTCACGAGCAGGTTAATCTAGAGCGAAAATGATACTAATGTCGTATTTGAGTTTCAGGAAGAAACTATATGTTACAATTTGTAAATTGTAGGGAACTTTGTGACATTGGTCAATAATAAAAAACGCTAAAGGCCAGCTAAGCTGGCCTTTAAATTTATAGAATGGTGACTTAAAAGTTGTTCTAATTTATTGATTAGAAGCTTGCATTACGTGGTGTGCGTGGGAATGGGATAACATCACGAACGTTTTGCACCCCGGTTACATAAGCAATCAAACGCTCAAAGCCTAGGCCAAACCCTGAATGTGGTACGGTGCCGTAACGACGGAGGTCACGATACCACCAATAATCCTCTTTGTTCAGGCCCATTTCTTGCAAACGTTGGTCGAGTACGTCGAGACGTTCCTCACGCTGTGAACCACCGATAATTTCACCAATGCCGGGTGCCAGAACGTCCATTGCTGCTACGGTTTTGCCGTCTTCGTTCATACGCATATAAAAGGCTTTGATATCTTTAGGATAGTTTTTGACGACCACTGGTGCCTTGAAGTGTTTTTCTGCAAGGTAACGCTCATGTTCAGATGAAAGATCAATACCCCAAGAAACCGGGTTCTCGAAGGTTTGACCAGAAGCAAGCAGGATATTGACGGCTTCTGTATAGTCGACCTGAGCAAAATCGGAAGACACAAAACGTTTCAGTCGTTCAATCGCATCTTTATCTACGCGTTCAGCGAAGAATTGCAGATCATCAGCACGTTCATCAAGCACTGCTTGGAACACATACTTCAGCATACTCTCAGCCAGATTGGCAACATCGTCCAGGGTCGCGAAGGCGACTTCTGGTTCGACCATCCAAAATTCTGCCAGATGGCGACTTGTGTTAGAGTTTTCGGCACGGAAGGTTGGGCCAAAGGTGTAGACTTTAGACAGTGCGCAGGCATAGGTTTCGCCATTTAGTTGACCAGATACGGTCAAAAAGGCTTCTTTCCCAAAGAAATCCTGGCTGAAATCGACATTACCTTTATCGGTGCGTGGCAGGTTTTCCATGTCTAATGTGGACACGCGGAACATTTCGCCAGCACCTTCAGTATCAGAAGCCGTGATCAGTGGAGTGGAAACCCAGAAATACCCGTTTTCATGAAAGAACCGGTGAATTGCCTGCGCCAGTGTGTGGCGAACACGTGCTACTGCACCGATCAGGTTGGTGCGAGGGCGCAGGTGGGCTACCTCTCTCAGATATTCAATGCTGTGGCGTTTAGCCGCCATCGGGTAGGTATCGGGATCGTCAACCCAACCGACAACATTGACTGAAGTTGCCTGCAGTTCGAAACTCTGGCCTTCGCCTGGAGATGCCACCACTGTACCGGTAATTTCAACAGAACAGCCCGTTGTCAGGTGCAGAACTTCATCCTGATAATTCGGCAGAGAATGGTTAACGACGGCCTGTAACGGATCAAAGCAGGAACCGTCATAAACGGCGAGGAAGGAGATACCGGCTTTAGAATCTCTCCGGGTACGTACCCAGCCGCGCACGGTGACTTCACTGCCAACCCTGGCACGACCTTGCAGTACGTCGACTACAGGCACTACGCTCATAGATTTCTCTCTTGTAAGTTTTGGTTCAGAAATGGCCATAACCCGTCATTTTCAAGCTGTAGCATTGTTATCTGCACTCGTCCCTGCCATTAAACAGAATCAAGTATTAGAGCAAGAATGAACAGGCTGCGTGGCAACAACTTGAAATCCATAGGGGATAACAACCCAAGAATTTGGGGATAATGCTATGTTACTTGCCGCGTTGCAGAGCACAAGCAGAAATCGCCAGAATTGCACAACATTTATCGCTAGAGAAGAAGCCGTGTACACCCTGATTGCAGAAGTCAGGCACGTCGGATAGTACTTACTGTGTTCCCACAGCTTGAAAAATTCAGGGTATCTTTGATGCATGCGTATAATAGTAGAAAGAAAATAGAGAAGCCGGTTTTTGGGAGGGTAACCGGCTTGAGCCATTAACTGGCTTTCTTCACCAATGGCAGGTCGAAAGCCTTACGCAATGCTTTTACAAAAGCTTGGTCATGACAGATGGTTTTGCCAGGGCTATCAGAAAGTTTGGCAACCGGTTTACCGTTACATTCCACTAGTTTGATGACGATGTTCAATGGGTTGATACCGGGAATATCGCAGGTGAGACGTGTACCGATACCGAAGACAAGATTGATGCGCCGATCAAAATGACGATACAGTGTTAATGCTTTATCCAGATCCAGATTGTCCGAAAAAACCAACGTTTTGCTCGTTGGGTCAATCCCCAGTTTCTGGTAGTGAGCGATGGCTTTTTCACCCCATTCGAATGGATCGCCAGAATCATGCCGTAACCCCTGATAACGTTGGGCAAATTGGATGCCAAAATCACGTAAAAATGCATCCATAGTAATACAATCGGTGAGTGCGACACCTAGCAGGTCGGGGTATTCATCAAGCCAAGCTTGAAGTGCTGCAAGTTGGCTATTGGCTAGTACCGGGCTAATTTGCTGATGTGCTTGGAACCATTCATGAGCTTGAGTGCCAACAGGAGCCAGTGCTAACTGATGTGCTAAATCGTAGTTGCTGGTGCCAACCAGATAAGGGAATTCATTTTTCAGGGTACTGACGATAGCGTGTTGTACTTCTTTTGAAAAGCGGCGACGGGTACCAAAGTCCATCAGTTTGAAGCGCGATATATCAAGGTTCGCACTGGCCTGTTTGAATTGTGCGAGCTTGCTGCGCAACTGGTTTATGGCCATTTCTGGTGTTGCCTGTGGCGAGCGGTGGCGATGCACCACCTCACTGATCACGGCAAGCAAAGGCACTTCCCACATGATCACTTCGCACCAACGACCGGCGGTGTGGATTTGTAGTATACCGTCGTGATTTTCTATTCTGACTTGCTGTGGGTCGTAACGGAAATCACGCAACCAGTTAAGGTAATCCTGATGAAAGAAAGGCAGACCGGAAAGATAGTCGAATTCGGCTTCAGTTAGCGTCAGTTGCCCCATCGAGGCCACCTGTGCACGGATCTCGTCGACATACTCGCCCAGCAGTTCGTTGCCGCGGCAACGGAATTCTGCCGCAACCGTAACTGCGGGGTAGCGATGGAACACTGCTTGCTGCATATGAAGCTTATAGGCATCAGTATCAAGCAATGAAGTCAAAATCGGGGAAGCGTATAGAGTCATATCGCGTTACAGCATCCTCGTCAGGCACTTGTCCAAATCCGGATAATGATAAAAAGTGCGGGGAGTATACCCGGATTATCTTGTTATTGAAGTCTCATGACACCACAAATGACTGGAACGGGTCGAGAATAAAACGTGCCTTTATGGGTTCAGGTTTTTTTGGCCAGTGACGAAAAGCTAAATTATCCAACGTACTTAGTTACTTAGTCTATTTAACGATAAATATTATGAGGTTAATTATTTTAAACACAACCTAGATAAAATGGGTTGATCTATGGGATTTTAAAATGTCTGTGATAGAGTTTATTGGCGATTGGGCTATCAGTGAACAGGGCCCAGCAATGGGGCAGAACGTTCAAATCTTACGACCTGCCACTTACCGAGACTTCAAAGGTTTTTTATGACACAACAGCTACAGGCGAAGTTTCGCCACGATTATCGTGCACCGGATTACACCATTACAGACATCGATTTGGATTTTGAACTGGATGCAGAAACTACGCGCGTCACTGCCGTCAGCCAGTTCAAACGTCAAGGAGGAACTGACGTTCCACTAATCCTCTATGGGGATGATTTGACGCTTGTGAGTATTCAAGTCGATGGGCAGCCGTGGAGTACCTACCGGCAACAAGATAACCAGCTGGTCGTTGAACAGTTACCTGCGCAATTTACTCTCACCATCGTGAATGATATTCACCCAGCCAAAAATAGCGCGCTTGAAGGATTATACCTGTCTGGCGAGGCGCTATGCACGCAATGTGAGGCTGAAGGGTTCCGCCACATCACTTATTATCTGGATCGTCCAGATGTACTTGCCCGTTTTACCACCCGCATTGTGGCCGATAAGGCCCCTTACCCTTTCCTGCTCTCAAATGGTAACCGTGTTGCCCAAGGGGAACTGGAAAATGGACGCCACTGGGTCAAATGGCAGGATCCTTTCCCGAAACCGAGTTACTTGTTTGCACTGGTTGCTGGTGACTTTGATGTTCTCCGCGATACGTTCACCACACGTTCGGGCAGAAAAGTCGCGTTAGAGCTTTTTGTTGATCGTGGCAACTTAGACCGTGCTGACTGGGCCATGACTTCGCTGAAAAACTCGATGAAATGGGATGAAACCCGGTTTGGCCTGGAATACGATCTGGACATTTATATGATTGTCGCCGTGGATTTCTTCAACATGGGGGCAATGGAAAACAAAGGGTTAAATATTTTTAACTCGAAATATGTCTTGGCAAAAGCGGAAACGGCAACCGATAAAGACTACTTGAATATCGAATCGGTGATTGGCCACGAATATTTCCATAACTGGACCGGCAACCGTGTCACATGCCGTGACTGGTTCCAGCTCAGCCTGAAAGAGGGCCTGACAGTATTCCGCGATCAGGAGTTCAGTTCAGATCTGGGTTCCCGTTCCGTTAATCGTATTAATAATGTGCGGATCATGCGTGGCGCGCAGTTTGCCGAAGATGCCAGTCCGATGGCTCACTCTATTCGTCCAGATAAAGTTATAGAAATGAATAACTTCTATACTTTGACTGTTTATGAAAAGGGTTCGGAAGTGATCCGCATGATGCATACCCTGTTGGGAGAACAACAATTTCAGGCGGGAATGCAGCTCTATTTTGAACGTCACGACGGCAGTGCGGCAACCTGCGATGACTTTGTACAGGCGATGGAAGATGCTTCTAATGTCGATCTTTCGCTGTTTCGTCGTTGGTACAGCCAGTCAGGTACACCAGTGCTGACGGTTCGTGATGACTACAGCGCTGAGCGTCAACAATATTGCTTGCATGTCAGTCAGAAGACGGAACCGACCGCAGATCAGCAAGAAAAGTTGCCATTGCATATTCCGTTTGATATTGAACTTTATGATAGCGAAGGCAATGTGATTGCTTTGCAGAAAGAAGGTTCGCCGATAAATAACGTCCTCAATGTTACTGCAACTGAACAGACTTTTGTATTCGATGGCATTGCACACAAACCTGTGCCTTCGTTATTGCGTGAGTTTTCCGCGCCGGTGAAGCTGGATTACCCTTACAGCGATCAACAGCTGACTTTTCTGATGCAACACGCGCGTAACGAGTTTTCCCGTTGGGATGCGGCGCAAAGCTTACTGGCAATTTATATCAAACAGAACGTAGCCAATTATCAGCAGAAACAGCCGCTGACGTTGCCACTTCACGTAACCGATGCCTTCCGCACTGTGCTGTTGGATGAAAAGCTGGATCCTGCTTTGGCGGCACAGATCCTCACTTTGCCTTCGGAAACAGAAATAGCCGAATTGTTCACCACTATCGATCCTGACGCGATCGCAGCGGTGCATGAATCAATCACGCGTTGTTTAGCAGAAGAGATGGCTGACGAATGGTTGGCCGTATATCACGCCAATAAAATTGACGGTTATCGCGTTGAACATCGCGATATAGCTAAGCGCTCGCTGCGTAATACTTGCCTCCACTATTTGGCCTTTGGTGATGTGACAATGGCTGATACATTGGTGGCAAAACAGTTCCACCAGGCTGATAACATGACTGACGCGCTGGCGGCATTGACTTCTGCAGTAGCGGCGCAATTGCCTTGCCGTGATGTGTTGATGGCAGAGTTTGATGAGCGTTGGCATCATGATGGCTTGGTGATGGATAAATGGTTTATGTTGCAAGCCACCAGCCCTGCTGCGAAAGTGCTTGATAACGTACGTACTTTGCTGCAACACCGCTCTTTCAGTCTCAGCAACCCCAATCGTACTCGTTCACTGATAGGCGCGTTTGCTTCAGCTAACCCGTCTGCATTCCATGCGGCAGATGGCAGTGGTTATCAGTTCCTGGTGGAGATCCTTAGCGAGCTTAACCAGCGTAACCCGCAAGTTGCTGCGCGTCTGATTGAACCATTGATCCGGCTCAAGCGCTATGATGCCTCTCGGCAAACCTTGATGCGCCAGGCACTCGAACAATTGAAGTGCTTGGAAAACCTGTCTGGTGATCTCTACGAGAAGATCGTTAAGGCGTTAGGCGCGTAAAAGCAAGAGGGACGGCATTTACCGTCCCTCTTGCTTAATTGGCTCGCCGGTTGGAAATATTAATGGCCCGTTGTGGTGACATTACTCTTTCCAACACCTCCGCTTCCAGTTCTGCCAGCTTTGTTGATCCTTTACGACGAGGTCGCGGCAAATCAATGGCCAAATCTAGCCCGATTTGGCTATTCTCGATCAGGAGTACTCGATCTGCCAAGGCGAGAGCTTCACTGACATCATGGGTGACCAGTAGAACAGTGAAACCATGTTGCTGCCAGAGATCTTCAATCAGCCCTTGCATCTCAATACGTGTTAATGCGTCTAATGCACCCAGTGGTTCATCCAGTAATAAGAGCCGTGGGCGGTGAATCAACGCGCGAGCTAATGCCACACGTTGTTTTTGTCCACCGGATAATGCCGCTGGCCATTCGTTAGCACGTTCTGCCAATCCGACTGTGGCTAGAACTTGTCGTGCGTTATCATGCCAGTTTCCACGTAAGCCAAGTCCCACGTTATCAATCACCCTCTTCCAGGGAAGCAAACGTGCATCCTGAAACATTAGCCGTGTATCATCTTTAGCGTGACTCAGTGGCGCGTTACCGCTCAGCAATTTTCCTTCACTGACGGTTTCCAATCCAGCGAGAAGACGCAGTAGAGTGCTTTTTCCGCAGCCACTGCGGCCGACTACTGCAACGAACTGGCCTGCCGTGATCCTCAGTTCTAAATTGTCCAAAACGGTACGCTGGCCATAACGTTTGGCAATAGACTCTAAGGTGATGGGGGTTCCCTGTACGAGGCGAGTCGGAACTGTCATGGTGCTTCTCCAGATTTCAATTGATAAGCCGGATGCCAGCGTAGCCATAGACGCTCAAGTAATTGCGCACTGGCGTCCGCCAGTTTGCCAAGCAGGGCATACAGAACGATGGCAACCACAACCACATCGGTTTGCAGGAATTCACGTGCATTCATGGCCAGATAACCAATCCCAGAGTTGGCGGAAATGGTTTCGGCAACGATCAGAGTCAGCCACATAAACCCGAGAGAGAAACGCACACCGACCATGATGGAAGGCAGCGCCCCAGGTAAAACAACGTGGATAAACAAGCGAAAGCCTCTCAATCCGTAACTCCGTGCCATTTCTAACAGGCCACGATCGATATTTTTGATGCCGTGATAAGTGTTCAGATAGATAGGGAATAGGGTACCAAGAGCAACCAGGAATATTTTTGCCGATTCATCAATACCGAACCACAAGATCACCAGTGGGATGAGTGCGAGGTGCGGAATATTTCGGATCATCTGAACCGAACTATCGAGTAATTTTTCTCCCCAATGGGTCAAACCGGTGATGAGGCCCAATACTAATCCGATGCTGCCACCGATACTGAAGCCAATCAGTGCGCGCCAACTGCTAATACTCAGGTGTTGCCACAGCTCGCCAGTTTTGGTCAGCGCCCAAAATGCACTTGCTACGGTACTGGGGGCCGGTAAGATGCGGTTAGACAACCAACCTGCCTCAACCGCAAGTTGCCAGAAGATCACCAACACCACTGGCAATGTCCAAGGGGCCATCTGTTGCAGAATACGTTGTGCACCGATTGTCATCGTTATCCTCCCTAGCTTTGTGATACTTTTTGTGGAACGTAAATATTGGCGATGGCTTCACCCTGTGGCTTAATTGTATGCCGTTGGGTGGGTATCTCTGTGGCGGCCAGATCAAGATGTGGAAATAGTAGTTCCGCAACACGATAGGCTTCTTCAAGATGTGGGTAACCTGAGAGTACAAAAGTATCGATGCCCAGATCGGCGTATTCCTGAATACGCTCCGCAACTGTTGGCCCATCGCCCACCAATGCAGTACCTGCACCACCGCGCACTAGCCCCACTCCAGCCCACAGGTTAGGGCTTATTTCCAGGTTATCTTTCTTACCACCATGGAGTGCCGCCATGCGTTGCTGACCGACAGAGTCGAAACGTGCGAACGCTTTTTGTGCATCGGCTATGGTTTGCTCATCCAAATTGGCGATTAAACGATTGGCTGCTCGCCATGCTTCCTCTGTGGTTTCACGCACAATAACGTGCAAGCGAATGCCAAAACGCACCTTTCTTCCTTTTGCGGCCGCTTTAGCACGTACTGCTTCGATTTTTTCTTTCACCTGTGCAGGTGTTTCTCCCCAAGTTAGATAAAGTTCAACCTGCTCAGCGGCCAGTTCTTGTGCTGCCGGCGAGGAACCCCCAAAGTACAGCTGAGGGCGGGGTTGTTGCACCGGTGGGAATAGCAGCTTGGCTCCTTTGACATGAATGTGTTTGCCGGCAAAATCCACGGTTTCACCTTCCATGATTTTGCGCCAAACGTGCGTAAATTCGGCAGAGGCCTCGTATCGTTCCGCATGATTAAGATGCAGCCCTTCTGCTGCTAACTCTTCGGGATCGCCGCCGGTCACCAGATTGAACAATGCACGACCGTTGGAAAGGCGATCGAGCGTGGCCGCCTGCCTTGCCGCGAGAGTTGGGGAAAGGATCCCTGGACGAAGCGCGACCAAAAATTTTAGTCGCTGCGTAACGGGGATCAGCGATGCTGCGACTAACCAAGAGTCTTCGCATGAGCGTCCCGTCGGGATCAGTACCCCACCGAATCCAAGCCGATCAGCGGCCTGCGCAATTTGCTGCAGGTAGCCATGATCGACTGCGCGAGCTCCTTCAGTACTGCCCAGATAATGTCCGTCCCCGTGGGTGGGTAAAAACCAGAACACATTAATACTCATAATAAGCTCTCCTGATTATTGTGTGGCTGCATGCCAGACGCGTTGTGAAATATCCACCTTCACAGGAACTAACCGATTCTCATAGAACAGGTCGGCAGTTTTCTGTTGAGCAGCAATAGCTGCTTGGCTCAAGGGGGTAATGGTGGTTGGTGGGCGGTGGCTCAGATAGCTGACAATCACGGCTTCCGGCAATCCCATGGCTGTGGCCAACAAAGTAATGCTTTGCTCTCGGGCACTGAGTGTCAGTGCATCAGCTTGTGTCAACACCTCCAGTACCTGCTGAATAAAATGGCCATTAGATTCGGTGTAAGAGCGGACAGCCAGATAGAAGGAGCCGGTTTGGTTCAACTGAGTACCATCAGCCAGCACCCTCACTCCACCATGCAGTAACACGGCAGAATAGTAGGGGTCCCAGATAACCCAGGCATCAACGTTTTGTTGCTGGAACGCGGCTCTTGCATCTGCGGGTGTCAGGTAAACGGGGTGAATATCAGTAAATTTCAACCCTTCCCTTTGCAGGGCTCGTAATAACAGGTTATGTGAGCTTGAACCTTTCTGGAATGCGACTTTATGGCCTTTCAGGTCGGCAACGCTGCGAATCGCACTGTCTTCAGCGACCAGAATCACCTCGGCCTTGGGTTTTGGCGGCTCTACGCCAACATACAACAGGTCTGCCCCTGCTGCTTGAGCAAAGATGGGTGGAATATCGCCTGTACTGCCCAGGTCAATGCTACCGACATTGAGAGCCTCAAGCATTTGTGGGCCAGCAGGGAATTCAATCCAACTAATTTTGGTGGCTGGAAAGCGTTTCTCCAATAACTGGTGAGTCTTGGTGAGTACCAGACTAACGGAGCCTTTTTGATACCCGATGCGGAACTGGGCAGGATAATGATCCTGCGCTGTGGCGCTATTACTCAGTACTAACATTACTATCGTGGTTAGTACAAGTGTGCTCAGCCCACGAAGAAAAGTGAAGGATAGAGACATCAGTATTTCCTTTACGGTCTTCATGCTGTTTGACGGGTCAATAGATTGAGTGGGGTTTTTAATACAGATGGCTTACGGCGGTTAAGTGCCAGATAGAAAGCCTCCAAAGCCTCTTCCAACCGTATCGCCACCCCGTCAGAAAGCGTGGTTTGTTCACCTTCAAGGATGATTTGGCTGTCATCGGCGAAAACACCCTGCAATACCTCTTGCGCCTTCAGCGCCGCTAGTACCGGCTTTAATGCATAATCCACGGCCAACATATGGCCGATAGATCCCCCGGTGGCTAATGGTAAAACCACCTTATGCTCTAATGCCCGTTCAGGTAGCAGGTCGATCAACGTTTTCAATGCGCCAGAGAATGAGGCCTTATAGACAGGCGTAGCGATCAACAAACCATCGGCAGTGGCCAGTTTTGCGGTGAAAGTCTTTACGCTAGGACTGTTAAAATTGCCGAGCAGTAGGTCTTCGGCAGGAAAATCGTGCAGGGTATAAGAAATCACTTCAATATTCTGTTGCTGCAACCAGCGTTGGCTTAGCGTTAACAGTGCAGAGGAACGAGAGGGGATTCGTGGACTGCCAGCGAGGGATATAATGCGCATTGCTACTCCTTATAACAAAAAGTTATCAATTTTAAGATTACGTTCACCAAGTGTTTTAAAGCTAACAGCAAAGGGGCACTTTTTTTAAATCTCAATTTTTGATTTTGATATGCATAAATAAGGAAAGGCGTGGGGCATGGCGTTCAAAAGAAAACGATTGTCTTCAACGCGCTTTTTTATCTTTAATCAATTCCAATTAGCGAGGCGATACCGGATAATATGCCCCCGGTTTGCAACCCTGCCCAAGTCACTTCGAGTTGCGGGTAAGCGGCAACTAATGTGAAGCCTCAGAAACTAGGTAAACCAAGTGACTGGGGTGAGTTACAAATCTGCCGGGAGCAGATTTGAACGCTGCTTGCAGCTTCCCCGAAGGGGGTGAGGCTCACCGAGTAACTCTGCCAACCCTCCCTCAGCGGCTTGAAGGGCGATGGCATAACCGGGAAATAAGGAGAGTACATGTACTACCCGATCATCAGGAAAGCGTTGTTCCAGCTCGATCCTGAACGTGCGCATGAATTAATTTTCAGCCAACTCCGCCGTATCATAGGTACGCCATTAGAGTTTCTTATCCGCCAGTCTGTACCGGCCAAACCGGTAAACTGCATGGGGCTCTCGTTTAAAAACCCATTAGGTCTTGCAGCTGGTCTTGATAAAGACGGAGAGTGCATTGATGCCTTTGGGGCTATGGGATTTGGCTTCGTAGAAGTAGGCACCGTTACGCCACGTCCACAGCAGGGGAATGACAAACCACGTTTATTCAGAATTGTTGAAGCCGAAGGTTTGATTAACCGCATGGGTTTCAATAACCATGGTGTGGATAATCTGGTTGAAAATGTCAAAAAATCCCATTTCGGTGGCATTATTGGGATTAATATCGGCAAGAATAAAGATACCCCGGTAGAACAGGGGAAAGACGATTATCTGACCTGCATGGATAAGATTTATCCATATGCTGGATATATCGCGATCAATATTTCTTCACCTAATACTCCAGGATTACGATCCTTACAGTATGGTGAAGCGCTGGACGATCTTTTAGCCGCAATTAAGAATAGACAAGCAGAATTACACACTCGCCATCATAAATATGTGCCGATTGCGGTAAAGATTGCGCCAGATCTTTCTGAAGAAGAGTTGATCCAAATAGCCGATAGTCTGGTCCGCCACAATATAGATGGAGTCATAGCAACTAATACCACCCTTGAGCGTAAATTGATCCAGGGCTTGAATTATTGCGAGCAATCAGGAGGATTAAGTGGCCGTCCGGTTCAGTCGCGGAGTACAGAAGTGATCCGCCGCTTGTCACAGGAACTACAAGGACGTTTACCGATTATCGGCGTTGGGGGAATAGATTCTCTCACAGCGGCTCGGGAAAAAATGGATGCGGGGGCAACCCTGGTGCAAATTTATTCAGGATTTATCTACCACGGCCCACGTTTGGTTAAAGATATCGTTACCCATATATAATATTTTCCCTCCATTCCGAGCTGGGGGTTTATTTATACACCCAGCTCGTCTATATTTTGTTCGTTTACAGAATTAACTGAATGTTTAGATGGTTTTTTGGTGATAAAATCACCTTTTAGTTAGTATAGTGTTGGCATGTGGCGAGAAGGACAAGAAATATGAAGATAAAACCTGACGATAATTGGCGTTGGTATTTTGACGCCGAGCACGATAGGCTGATGCTTGATTTAGCGAATGGTATGATCTTCCGCTCGCGCTTTTCGGCAAAAATGTTAACTCCCGATGCGTTCGATGAATGTGCTTTTTGTGTTGATGATGCAGCACTTTATTTTGATTATGAAGAACAGTGTAAGCAGATAAAGCTCAGTAATGAACAACGTTCCGAACTGGTATTAAATGCGTTAGTGGCCTTTCGTTTCCTCAAACCGTTGATGCCTAAAAGCTGGTATTTTGCCCAACAACACTATTCTCTACAGCCAAAAAAGGGTGAGTTGGTCTCGGTTAAGGTAACGGAGAATGGAGAAAACGTGTGTTTGCTGGTCGTTGATGCTGGTGATAATGCCAGTCTATGCTTGTTGGCGCAAAATCAGTTAGTGTTAGCTGGCCGTACTATGCAACTTGGGGACGCGATAAAAGTGATGCACGATCGTCTAAAACCCTTTGTTAGCGATGAACTTTCTGCCCTGGTTTACGACAGGGCAGTCTAGGCCGATTTATGTCAGTTTCAAATCGCTTTTAGGAATACAACTGCAACAAAGGATCGTGCCGTTTGCCTCGATTGCGCTTTGTTTTAATGCTACCACTTTGCCTTCCGTTAACGTTATCCTGCAACTGCCGCAAATACCCGCGCGGCAGGAATAAGGGATACGTATGCCCTGTTGTTCCAGTTGTTCCAACAAAATTTGCTGGTTATTACCGGTAAATGAGTTCCCTTGATACTCAATAGTGACGTTATTGCTCGTGTCCTGCGGTACACTAAGCGTTCCAACGATTTTACCAGCGCGGTAAGGTCGAGCTGGTTTGCTCGAAAGAACCTCAACCCGATCGCCAACGCGAATGATCCCGCTATTGCGTGCAATCATGTTTTGGCCGAAGTCGATATCACCGTTATCGCCTGTCCGGAACCCTTGCAGTGTACTTAATGGTTCACCATTTGGATGCTTGCGACCACGTTCGGCACTGACAGTCGTCAATACGCAGCGGCTACAGGGTTTAACTACGTCAAACATCACATTACCGATGCGGATCACTTGCCAACTGTCCTCTGACCAGGCGGGTGCTCCCGTTACCACAATATTAGGTCGAAACTGTTCTAGTTTGATGCTGCTTGGGCAGCGTTGCTGTAGATCCTGGAATGACGCCTCATTAATCAACAGATACGGATAGCCATCGGCAAACGAAAGTGGAATTTCTGGATGCTTTGTGACTCTGCGAGTCAATGTTTCCCCAACCCAGCGCAACTGTACTTGTCGTTGGAAATAGCCACTGAGCCATTCGTTGATTTCATTTGGTGCAATCAATGCGGTGAAATGGTTGCCCCAAACTTCTGTTGGATGCCCATCAGCAGCGAAATCATTGAAGCGGATAGTGGCACTTTCACCATCTGGTGCCGTTAGGAATAGGCCATCTGCGAGTAATGCAGGGGTAAACAGCACCATCTGCGGGTGCTGACGGGCGGTAATAAAAGTGCCGTCAGGCTCTGTAATCATAAAAGTGCGATCAAACGCCAGACCGTGATTGGCAACCTGAGCGTGGGAAAGCTGTAAACCCCGTAAAGATTTGACTGGATGAACATAGAGTCGGGAAAGCGTGAACACTTCTGCCTCCAAACGATGATGAAATAGAAGGGTGCAACTTTATGACAAGCGGTCTGGATTAGCTATAATGCGCAACGATTTTCTTTTTGGTGATAAGTACGATATGAACTCTCTGTTTGCCAGCACGGCGCGTGGACTGGAAGAACTGTTAAAAAGCGAACTGGAGCAGCTTGGCGCTCACGCCTGCAGAGTGGTGCAGGGTGGCGTACATTTCCAGGGTGACGATCGTCTTCTGTACCAAAGCTTGCTATGGAGCCGACTGGCCTCACGTATTCTGCTGCCGCTGAACGAATTTCGCGTGCACAGCGATCTGGATCTATATCTTGGCGTCCAGTCCATTGACTGGCCGGCCATATTTGCCGTTGATAAAACTTTTGCCGTTCACTTCAGCGGCGTCAACGAAGAGATCCGCAATAGCCAATATGGCGCATTGAAGGTAAAAGACGCTATTGTTGACAGCTTCACCCGCAAGTTGGAACAGCGGCCAACAGTAGCAAAACAGCAGCCTGATATTCGTGTTAACGTTTTCCTGCAACGCGATATGGCCAGCGTAGCGCTCGATCTGAGTGGTGAAGGCTTGCACCAGCGCGGTTATCGCGATCTCACCGGTCAGGCACCGTTGAAGGAAAACTTGGCGGCAGCCATTGTGCAGCGCTCTGGTTGGCAACCCGGAACACCAATGCTTGATCCGATGTGCGGTTCCGGTACGCTATTGATTGAGGCTGCGATGATTGCTTCAGACCGAGCACCTGGGTTGCACCGTCATCACTGGGGCTTCACTGCTTGGAGCGGCCATAATGCTGAACTGTGGCGTGAAGTGATCACTGAAGCGCAGGTACGGGCTCGTCGAGGTTTGCAAGAAACCCCTTCGCGTTTCTTTGGTTCAGATATCGATCGCCGGGTGATCGAAATGGCCCGGGGTAATGCTCGTCGTGCAGGTGTGGCGGAATTGATCACCTTTAATGTGAACGATGTCAGCAAACTGGCCAATCCATTACCACAAGGTCCAGTGGGAACAGTGGTCAGCAACCCGCCGTATGGTGAACGCCTTGAAAGTGAACCCGCGCTGATTGCGTTACACAACATGCTGGGGCGCATCATGAAAAGCGCCTTCGGTGGCTGGCAGCTTTCGCTGTTCAGCGCTTCTCCTGAACTGTTAAGTTGCCTGCAACTGCGTGCAGAACGCCAGTTCAAAGCAAAGAACGGCCCGCTGGATTGCGTCCAAAAAAATTATCAGTTGGCAGAAAACCCGCAAGGTTCTGTAGGTGTGCAGGTAGCAGAGGATTTCGCCAACCGACTTCGCAAAAATCTGAAAAAGCTTGATAAGTGGGCGAAACAGGAGGGTATTGAATGTTACCGCCTGTATGATGCTGACTTGCCAGAATATAACGTGGCGGTGGATCGCTATGGCAGCAAGGTGGTGGTACAGGAATACGCGCCACCTAAAACTGTCGACGCGCAAAAAGCACGCCAACGCCTTTTTGATGTGATCAATGCTACCCTAGCGGTGCTGGAACTGCCTTCAAACCAGTTGGTACTGAAAACGCGTGAACGTCAGAAGGGCAAAAACCAATACGAGAAACTGGCGCAGAAGGGCGAATTCCTGCTGGTGGAGGAGTTTAATGCCAAACTGTGGGTCAACCTGACCGATTATCTTGATACCGGTCTGTTCCTCGATCACCGTATTGCTCGCCGTATGCTTGGCGAAATGAGCCAAGGCAAAGACTTCCTTAATCTATTCGCTTATACCGGTACTGCCAGCGTTCATGCTGGGCTGGGCGGCGCGCGTAGCACTACCACTGTGGATATGTCGCGTACCTACCTTGAATGGGCAGAGAAGAACCTGCGAGTTAACGGGTTAACGGGCCGACAACACAGACTGATACAGGCAGATTGCCTGTCATGGTTGAGCAATGCTGATGAACAGTTTGATGTAATTTTTATCGATCCGCCAACCTTCTCCAACTCCAAACGGATGGAGAACACTTTTGATGTGCAACGTGACCATCTGGCACTGATGAAAGATTTGAAACGGTTACTGCGTCGTAATGGAACCATCATGTTTTCCAATAACAAACGCGGTTTCCAGATGGACCGGGTTGGTTTGAACATGCTTGGGCTACAGGCAAAGGAGATTACAGCTCAGACGCTGTCACAAGATTTTGCCCGTAACCGTCAGATCCACAACTGCTGGCTGTTAACTCACGCTGGCGAAGGGAAATAATTACTATGTCGTTAATCAGCATGTCCGGGGCTTGGCTCTCTTTCAGCGATGCCCCTTTGTTAGATAACACCGAAATCCATATTGAAGACAATGAACGCGTTTGTCTGGTTGGGCGTAATGGGGCCGGTAAATCCACATTACTGAAGATCCTCGGCAAAGAGATCCCGCTGGATGACGGGCGGATCATTTATGAACAGGATCTGATTGTTGCACGCTTGCAACAGGATCCCCCGCGGAATATCGGTGGCACAGTATTTGACTTTGTTGCCGAAGGTGTCGCCGAGCAGGCTGAGCACTTGAAGGCATATCACGCGATCTCTCATCAGGTTGAATTGGACCCGAGTGAAAAGAATCTGGCGCGAATGGCACAGGTGATGGAAGTCCTCGATCATCAGGGGCTTTGGCAGCTTGACAGCCGTATCAGCGAAGTGCTGTTGCAATTGGGGTTAAACGGCGATGCCGATCTTTCCTCTCTCTCTGGTGGTTGGTTGCGTAAAGCTGCACTTGGTCGAGCACTGGTGAGTTCACCGCGTGTGTTATTACTTGATGAACCGACCAACCACCTGGATATATCCACGATCGACTGGCTGGAAGGTTTCTTGAAAGAGTTCCAGGGTAGTATCGTTTTTATTTCACACGACCGTTCATTCATTCGAAACATGGCAACGCGTATTGTTGATCTTGACCGCGGTAAGCTGGTGTCATGGCCAGGTAACTATGAACTGTATCTGGAAAGCAAAGAAGAGGCGTTGCGTGTTGAAGAACTGCAAAATGCTGAATTTGATCGTAAGCTGGCGCAGGAGGAAGTTTGGATACGACAGGGGATAAAAGCACGCCGCACACGTAACGAAGGTCGAGTTCGCGCACTGAAAGCACTGCGTAACGAGCGCTCACAACGGCGCGAAGTAATGGGTACTGCCAAGATGCAAGTAGAAGAAGCAGTACGCTCTGGCAAGATTGTATTCGAAATGGAAAACGTCAATTACCAGATTGGTGATAAAATTCTGGTGCGCGATTTCAGTGCACAAGTTCAGCGTGGTGATAAAATCGCCTTGGTGGGACCAAACGGTTGTGGTAAAACCACGCTGCTGAAACTGATGCTTGGACAACTGAAAGCTGACAGTGGGCGCGTTCACTGTGGTACCAAGCTGGAAGTGGCTTATTTTGACCAGCATCGAGCAGAACTGGACCCCGAACGGACAGTAATGGACAATCTGGCTGAAGGTAAACAGGAAGTGATGGTCAACGGTCGCTCACGCCATGTACTGGGGTACCTGCAGGATTTCCTTTTCCATCCTAAGAGGGCAATGACTCCGGTAAAAGCGCTGTCAGGCGGGGAACGTAACCGCTTGTTATTAGCAAAATTATTCCTTAAGCCGAGTAATTTACTGATTCTTGATGAACCGACAAACGACTTGGATGTTGAAACGCTGGAATTATTGGAGGAAATGATCGACGGCTATCAGGGTACTGTATTGCTGGTAAGCCACGATCGTCAGTTTGTTGATAACTCGGTGACAGAATGTTGGATATTCGAAGGAAATGGCGTGATAGACACCTACGTGGGTGGCTATTATGATGCGCATCACCAGCGTGCAACAGCCAAACCCATCCGCCAAACAGCCGCCAACCCGGTAAAAACTGCGGTGGAAAAAAAGGTTGAACAACCTAAAAAACCGGCTGCCAAATTGAGCTATAACCTGCTACGCGAATTGGAGCAGTTACCACAGCGCCTTGAACAGTTGGAAACGGAAATTGAGAACTTACAGGCACAGGTAAGCGATGCCGGTTTTTTCTCTCGCCCGCATAGCGAAACACAGAAGATACTCACCGACCTTGCTGCAGCAGAGCAAGCCCTCGAAGAAGCTTTTGCCCGTTGGGAAGAATTGGAAGCAATGAAAAACGGCTGATCGGTAGAATGTTTGCCTGCACGCTGCTGTGGGCAAATATCGCAGTGCCGCTGAGCGAGGTTGTTAAGGAAGAAAATGGTGTGTTTCCACGAAAATCACAAACAGCATAGTCATGCAACCGACGACGAACTGCAGCAGGATAACCTGATGCTTTGTCCACAGTGCGATATGTTAGTCGCTCTACCCGCTTTGGCATTTGGCACGAAGGCTGTCTGTCCACGTTGCAAAACCACACTCAGTTCTCGTTGGGATGAACCACGCAAACGGCCTATTGGGTATGCGCTCAGTGCCTTATTTATGTTGGTGCTGGCAAATATTTTTCCATTTATCAATATGCGCGTTGCGGGTATTGCAAACGAGATCGAACTGCTCCAGATCCCCCAAGTGATGGTGGCAGAAAACTATGTCAGCATGGCAACACTGTTTATGGTGCTGGTGCAGCTTATCCCGGCATTTTGTATGCTGGCGGTCGTGCTGTTGTGCTCTAAGGCGCGTTTACCGCTGAAATTGAAAGTCTGGATGGCCAAGGTGCTGTTCCAGCTTAAAACCTGGTGCATGGTAGAAATTTTTCTGGCCGGCGTGTTGGTCAGCTTTGTCAAATTGATGGCCTATGGTGATATCGGTATTGGTTCCAGCTTTATCGCTTTTTGTCTGTTCTGTCTGTTGCAAGTGCGAGTCTTCCAGTGTGTTGACCGCCGTTGGCTATGGCAGGATATTGAACCAGCCCCAATGATTGAACGCCGCCTGCAGACCGGTAAAACCGGAGTGCGGCAGGGGGTACGCTCTTGCACGTGTTGCACCGCTGTATTGCCCATTCAGCAAACCCGGTGCCCGCGTTGTTACACCAGGGGATACGCTCGTCACCGGAATAGTCTGCAGTGGACACTGGCGTTGTTGGTCACTTCAATGTTGTTGTATATCCCGACAATGCTGATGCCGATCATGATCACCGAAGCGTTGGGTAATAAAATGCCATCTAGCGTTATGGCTGGCGTGATACTGCTCTGGGGGGAAGGCGCTTATCCTATCGCTATGGTGATTTTTATTGCCAGCGTTATGGTGCCAACTCTAAAAATGCTGGCTATCGGCTGGCTATGCCGTTATGCAAACGGTAGAAGCAAGACTAACGCCGACAGCGAGCGTATGCACTTGATTTATGAGGCTGTAGAGTTTGTTGGCCGCTGGTCAATGATAGATGTGTTTGTTATTGCCGTACTTTCGGCGTTGGTACGTATGGGACAATTAATGAGTATTTATCCTGCCATTGGTGCACTGTTGTTCGCCATGGTGGTCATCCTTACCATGTTTGCAGCCATGACGTTTGATCCCCGATTAATTTGGGATCGCGTAAATGAAACAATGAAAAAGGAACCGCAAAGTGAAGGAAAGTAACAATAACATAGCGGATGTTGAAAAGATCAAGCGCTGGTCACCGGTGTGGATTATTCCCATTGTAACCGTGCTGATTGGAGCTTGGATCCTGGTTTATCATTTCAGCCATCAAGGGCCTGAAGTGACGCTGGTAACGACGACCGCAGAAGGATTGGAAGCGGGTAAAACCAAAATCAAAAGTCGCAGTGTGGATGTAGGGACGGTAGAAAGCGTCACCTTGAGTGAAGATTTAAGCAAAGTACTGGTACAGGCTCGCCTGAACGATGGTATGAACAAGCTGCTTCGCGATGATTCTGCTTTTTGGGTGGTGAAACCGCAAATTGGCCGTGAAGGGATCTCAGGGCTAGGAACGTTGCTTTCAGGTGCTTATATTGAGCTGCAACCGGGCAGTAAAGGTAAAGCGGGAAAAGATAATTTCCAGTTACTTGATTCTCCGCCGCTGGCTTCGCCTGATGCCAAAGGGTTACGTATATTGCTGGACAGTGATAAATCAGGTCAGTTGAACGCTGGCGATCCGGTATTGTTCCGTGGCTATCGCGTCGGTTCGGTAGAAACCAGTTATTTTGACGCTAAATTGCGCGCTATGCGTTATCAACTCTTTATTTCAGCACCTTATGACCAACTGGTGACCAGTAATGTACGTTTTTGGAAAGACAGCGGAGTGGCGTTTGACATGTCTGCGCAGGGAATGCGTCTGGAAATGGGCTCACTGACAACGCTATTTAGTGGTGGTGTGAGTTTTGAAGTGCCAGAAGGCTGGGAGCGTGGTGAACCAGTCAAAAATAAGGCTGAGTTCGAGTTATTCGATAGCCAGCGTAACATCCAGGATTCTCTATATACAGAGCATAATGACTATCTGGTGTTTTTCTCTGATTCGATTCGTGGACTACAACCGGGAGCACCGGTGGAATTCCGTGGTATTCGTCTTGGTACTGTAGGGCAGGTACCTTTCTTCAAAGAAGGTATGCCGCAGATATTGGATAGTGATTACCGTATTCCCGTGCTTATACGCATTGAACCCGATCGCTTTAGGCAACAGTTAGGTAAAAACTTTGATATTGAGCAGCATCTGAAGGAAGCACAGTCACGTGGTTTGCGAGCCTCGCTGAAATCTGCCAACTTGTTGACGGGAGCGCTGTATATTGATCTGGATTTCTATCCGCAAGAGAAGTTATTGAAAGGGCCGCGCGAACTGTTTGGTTATCCTATCTTGCCAAGTATGAGTAGTGGTTTGGCGCAGATACAGCTCAAACTAATGCAGACATTGGATAAGATAAATTCAATACCGCTGAATCCAATGATTGATGAAGCGACCAAAACGTTGGCTGAAAGTAAAAAAACCATGCAGTCTACGCAGCAAACCTTGAAATCTCTGAATGACATCATTGGCAGTAAAGAGATGAAAGCATTGCCTGCGGATATGCAGAAAACGTTGCAAGAACTCAATCGAAGCATGAAAGGGTTCCAACCGGGTTCACCTGCTTACGAAAAAATGGTGGCGGATATGCAGCGTCTTGATCAGGTGCTACGTGAGCTGCAGCCAGTGCTTCGCACTTTGAATGACAAGAGCAATGCCCTGGTATTCGAAGCCGCGGGCACTGATGACCCTCAGCCCAAGAAGGCCAAATGATGAAGAAATGGATCCCAATAGTCTTGGTGATGTTATTGAGTGCCTGCGGAAGCACACCAAGTAAGACTTACTACCAGTTGCCAGCCTTAGGCACTCCAAGTCAAGTGAATGGAGCCTCGGTGCCACGTCAGCTCTGGCTGGAACACGTCAGTGTGGCAGATTTTTTGGCACAGAACGGCCTGGTTTATCAGACCAGTGACGTGCGGTTTGTAACCGCACAAAATAATCTATGGGCTAGTCCGTTGGATCAACAACTGCAACAGACGCTGGTAACTAACCTTGGCGGTGCATTACCTGGATGGGTAGTATCATCACAATCCATGAACAGCGATCAGGATGTGCTTAATGTTACTATCAGCGGTTTCCATGGCCGTTATGATGGTAAAGCGATTGTTCAAGGGGAGTGGGTACTGAACCATCAAGGGCATCTGATTAAACGGCCATTCAATATAGAGTTGAAGCAAGATGAAGATGGCTATGATGCATTAGTTCGAAGCCTAGCCCAAGCTTGGCAGAAGGAAGCGCAGGAGATAGCAAACCAAGCTGCTCGTCTTTAGCTACAACCTATATCAAAATTAATCTAGCTTTTATCCCGGTAAGGAACTTAAAAAGACCTTGCCGGGATTTTTTTGTTATTTATCAATGTATTGAATTTTATTTATGTTTATCAGTTAGTTGGTTCATTTTTTGTGCATAGTTCACAAATATGACACCGTTATTAAGCCCGTTTATTGATCTTCGCTGCATTTAGCGCTATTCCTTTAAAGTGGCTGTTTATAAAACGGTCATTGTTTTCTTTCCACCAGAGTAAAAATGAGGGAAACGAGGCATGAAAAGACAGAAAAGAGATCGTCTGGAGCGGGCTCAATCACGTGGTTATCAAGCAGGTATTGCAGGACGTTCGAGGGAGATTTGTCCCTATCAATCTTTAGATGCACGGGCTAACTGGCTGGGAGGTTGGCGAAAAGCCATGGAGGACAGGGCTGTGACCGCTTAAGCGGCTCTCTGTCATGAGTAAGGGACAACCTCCGCCAAGGCGGAGGTTATTGTTTTAAAACTAAGGGAGACTTAGAAAACCCCGGTGTCCTTGAAAAGGCCCACCTTAAGGTCGCTGGCAGTATAGATAACTTTGCCATCGACCAGAACTTCTCCATCGGCAACACCCATGATTAGCTTACGCGTGATCACACGTTTAAAATTGATGCGGTAGGTTACTTTCTTAGCGGTTGGCAAAACCTGACCAGTGAACTTCACTTCACCTACGCCAAGAGCACGGCCTTTGCCTTCACCGCCCAACCAGCCCAGGTAGAATCCAACCAACTGCCACATAGCATCCAATCCTAGGCAGCCTGGCATCACAGGGTCACCAATGAAGTGACAACCAAAAAACCACAGGTCTGGATGGATATCAAGTTCAGCCTCAACGTAGCCTTTATTATGGCTACCACCGTCCACGGTCATTTTTACTACGCGGTCCATCATTAGCATGTTACCTGCCGGCAACGGCGGGCCACCAGCACCAAACAGCTCACCACGTCCAGATGCTTCAAGGTCTTCTTTCGTATAGGATTCGCGTTTCTCTACCATGTTCTTAGTGGGCCTTATTTTAATTAAAAACACAGGCTAGCCTACAGATGTACACTGAACAAGTCCAATCAACTGTGGTTAAACCAGTTGAGCCAGCGTAGTGGCCAAGGCCACTGACGACGTTCCTGTGGGTTCACTTGTGCTATCCGCTCTTGGATCGCAGCCAGCAAGTTTGGCTGCTGTTCATCGGAATACGGGTATCCGGTTAATAATGGTAAGGCTTCAGCTACGCTGTCTACCGCCCATAAGTGGAACTGACCTTCACGTACGGCTTCGACAACATCCGCACGCAGGCAAAGATGGCGTACGTTGCTTGCAGGAAGAATAACTCCTTGTTTCCCCGTTAAGCCTCTGCGGAGACAAACTTCGAAGAAACCTTCAATTTTCTCGTTTACCCCACCGATAGGTTGAACATTACCAAATTGGTCAACGGAACCTGTCACTGCGATTTGTTGAGTGATTGGTTGTTGTGACAACGCGCTGACTAGCGCACAAAGCTCTGCCAGTGATGCACTGTCACCATCAACTTCACCATATGATTGTTCGAAAACAATCGACGCGGAGAAGGGGAGTTGTTGGTCGAGTTCCAACTCAGAAATCAGAAAAGCCTGCATAATCATCATGCCTTTGGCGTGCAGATTTCCCCCTAATTCGGCCTTGCGCTCAACGTCAGTGAACTCACCGTCGCCAAGGTGAACGACACAACTTATGCGTGACGGTTCACCGAAGCTACGTGGATGACCTGGATAATCCAACACCGAAAGACCATTGATCTGACCAATGACGTCACCTTCGGTTTCGATCATGATCTGGCCCAGCTCTATCTCATCCTGCATTCGTTCAGCTAGGTAGCTCTCACGCCATTCACGGGCATTCAGCGCAGCTTCCAACGCTTTTGCTGTGATTTTTTCCTCTTCAACATACAAAGCAGCCTCTGAGAGTTGTTGGCTGACCCAAACAGGAGACAACGGTAGATTACCTTGGTCACCTGTATAGCGTACGGCCTGAATCATCAGAGGTTGCCATGCATCGTTAGCTAATGGGGGTAACTGTTGTTCGGCAATAACGGCGTTGACATAGCTGCACCATTGCGCCATATCCTCTGGCTCGGTGAGTTGAAGGTCATCCTCATACTCGCCGTAGATAGCCTGTTCGCACAATTCTGGTTCGATATCATGAAAGTCTGCAAGACCATGACGATCCCCTACCACAATCAGGCGTAATTCTAGTGGCATTGGCGGAATATAAACCGGTAATGGTCTGGTTTCATCCGGCGTAAACCATTGGAACTGGCGTTGAGTGATCATTTGTTTGAGACGCAGCCACAATAGCGGTTGTGCTAGCAAAGCTCGTGCAGATAGGATCAATACACCGCCGTTAGCCTGGTGGATAAGACCCGATTGCAAAGTAATCTCGCCATTATGGACTCTGACGCAACCGAATAATTGTTCCGGTTCAATCCACTCTTGATAAACACAAGCCCCGCCTGCAGCAAAAGGCTCATCACCACGAATAGCTTCCTTAAGGCTGACTTTTTCAGTTTCAATCACATAGTGGCTGCCTTGAAGCGTTTTTGGCGGTTGCAATTGTTCTACAACTCGGGCGGTCAATGCCAGATACTCATACGTTTCCTGCGCCTTCAGCAGCATAAAACGCGGCTGAGACTGTGGATGTAAGAATAGCGTCAGTGCGTTCTCCAAACGAGGTTGGATCGCCGAAAAGGCGATAGGTGCCAGTTGAGTAGCAGAATCGAAAATCGCCTGATAAGGCGCAGCAGTAGGCAACAAAGATTGCCATTCAAGTCGGTTATTGGTCAAAGTGTTAGATGCAATCGTCAAAAAGGGAAAGCGCGATTATACAAGAATAACGCTCGCTTGATACATGCAGAGTCAACGTTGATGACTAAGAGTTTGATATCGAGATGAGATTGTTTAAAAAACAATCTAAAACACGTTTTAAATACTGGGGAAAGTCAGTTTAAAACTGTTATGCTTACCAAAGTTACGCGGTCACAGAAGAGTTAACGATGAAATATCAGCAACTGGAAAATCTTGAAAGCGGTTGGAAATGGGCATATTTAGTTAAAAAGTATCGGGAAGGTGAATCAATAACCCGCCATATTGAAATTAGCGCTGCTCAAGAAGCTATTGATAAGTTGCTGAAATTTGAGAATGAACCGGTAAAAGTATTGGTGTGGATTAATGAGCACATGAATCCGGCATTGGAAAATCGGATGAAGCAAACAATCCGTGCTCGGCGTAAGCGTCACTTTAACGCGGAACATCAACACACGCGCAAGAAATCTATCGATCTGGAGTACCTGGTTTGGCAACGGTTGGCAGCGTTGGCACATCGTCGAGGCGTAACGTTGTCGGAAACTGTTGTACAGTTGATCGAAGACGCAGAGCATAAAGAGAAGTATGCCAGCCAGGTATCATCATTGAAACAAGATCTAAAGGCGATGCTTGGTAAAGAAAACGACTAGCAAAGCTAAAAAATTACAGACCAAAAAGAACCCACTTAGCGCTGAGGGATCCCCAGTAATGAGCGGGTAAAAAAGACAGGCATAGTGATTTGTGATCTGCTGATTGGGGGGTTAGAAATTCTGTGTCATTGATTGTGTAATCTTCAATGAGATCACGTCTATCTGCAGAGTATGTCAGAATTTCCTCCGTGATGCTTTAGCTCCGTTTCACAGATACCGACAAAATGCTTTGCTGGATGTTACCATTCCACTCATCAATGGCGCGTTACTGATGCTTACCAGCATCGGGCGTTATTTACCCGGAATGGCTCAGGTCAAAAATAAAATCAAACGTGTTGCTCGTTCGCTGGGCTATGAATCGCTACATCGGGATACTCTACTGCTTTTTAGCAATATTATCTCGATGATCACGAGTCAGCTGTTTCTGTGGGTTATTGCCGTTGACTGGAGTGGCTACCCGTCTCAGGAACATCGCGTTCTTCATGCCAGCCTTGATCCGTGATGTGCGTTCGATGCCTCTATTAAGTTGGGATATTCCACCCGAAAAACAGCAAAACTCGCAGGCACAGAAAGACTTCCTTAATGCACTTACCGGCGCAGTGAATACCCAGGCTAGAGTCATTATTGCTATTGATGCAGGATTCCAGCGTGCTCATCGCTAACGTTAGCGGAGAATGTCCTTCGACACCTCCGCTAATATTAAAGAGAACGGTGCTCAGCACCGTTCTTAGTCACCTTGTCGAAACCTACCGGAATAAAGTGCTGGTTTGTCAGCGCTGATTTATGCGGATACCTCAGCGCTTAGCGGGGTTTCTAATGACAGTTCAAAGATTTTACTTAGCAGTATCTTGCTGAGACACAACTTCTTTGATGCCACGAACTTCGATCTCTACGCGGCGATCTGGAGCCAAGCAAGCGATCTGTGCTGCGGTAGCACGGCCTGAGCGGTAACCACAAGAGTCACCTGTAACTGGGTTAGCTTTACCCATGCCACGTGCAGAGATTTTGTCTGAAGGAATACCTTTAGAAACCAGGTAATCTACAACGCTTTGTGCACGCTGCTCAGACAAACGCTGGTTAGACTGGACAGAACCTACAGCATCAGTAAAACCAACAACGACTACTGAACCGTCTTTAGGATCCATTGAACTCAACTGTGAATACAGTTGATCCAGTGCGTTTTGGCCTTCTGGCTTCAGAGTGGATTTACCGAAGTTGAACAAAACGTCAGAAGTTAAAGTGAACTTCTTGGTTTCAACAGTTGGAGCTGGAGCCGGAGCCGGAGCAATCACTGGAGCAGCAGTTGTATCCTGACCAAAACGGTAGGAAACGCCAACGCTCAGCATGCCGTTATCTGGACGAGCACCAACGGTAGCTTTATCACCGATGTTGTTGGTCCACTGATAGTCCAGACGCGTAGCCAGGTTTTGGGTCAGTGCGTATTCAACACCCAATGCTGCCAGAGGAGAAATGCCGGTATCGTTAGCACTTGTGCGCAGGCTGTTTGCAGTGTCTGCACCGAAATTAGCGGTAGCATCCGCACGCCAAACCATACCACCCAGACGTGTATAGATATCCAGGTCGTTCATGATTGGGTAGCTCAATTTGGTGGCCAACTGAACGCCTTGTGCTTTAAACGCACCATTGTTCACATCACCTTTATAAGGCATGCGGCCAAGCCAGTCATAGCCCATTTCAAAACCGAGATACTGATTTGCCTGGTAACCTAAATATGCACCGGCACCCAGTTGGCTGTTATGGGTAGGACCATTACCTACAGTACCATTAACAAATGAATTGTCATGGAATTGTGACCAACCCAGTTTTGCACCAGTGTACCAAGTATTATCTTTTGGGGCGGCTTGCGCTACGGTAGCGAAACCAGCCAATGCCACTGCTAATGCGATAGCTGTCTTTTTCATTTTGCGCCTCGTTATCATCCAAATACCCAATAGGCTTTAAAACTTGCTAGAGCCTTTGGTTTAAATTCCTTCGCCAAGGTTTTAACCCTCGTCTGTTACTTTGCCAGCTTTTCTGACGTTTTGGGATAACCTTGGCGTGCTAAAGTCTACAACGTAGAGCGAAAGTTACAAGTGTGATGTGATAAAGCTCTAAAAAAAAACATCGAACTGTACATATCAACTAAGATTTTGGTGGGAGTAATAAGGTTTTTCTTACAAGCCAAAACCGAAGCGGAGCCGCGCCAGGACTCGCTCGGTGTGTCATCCCTTAGTGGGAAATGTGGCAAGGGCAATAGCTGCTGAGAATAGTCCTAAATTTAATCAATGATATAAAGGCGAGTGAATCTTTATGGTTGAACAGTGTCTGCGTGAAGTCGCAACATCTTGTTGGGGGCGCATGATAAAACCATAAGCGTTCCCCAAATCTGCTGCCTGGCTTAATTTCAGGCGCTCTTGTTCTGTGAGATCGGGTAACCACCCAAGCACTACACTGTAATTTCCTGTCAGTAACGCCCTTGCCATAGCATCTACAGTAGCCATAGGGCTAATTTGGTTAAGTTGTACAACCTTATGGACAGGGAGTTTAGCTTGTGCAATCCAGGATTTGCTGAGTTTTTGCTGTGGAGTCAGCCACAACAGCCAGCGCGACTGCATACTTAACTGCTGTAGTAGAGGCAGCAGCAATTGAGCTACTACTGGTTGCTGTTCGTTGTAAACGAATTCACTAATGAGGCCATACCTGTTGGTTTCTTTGACGGTGCCAACAACCTGACCAGTTGCCTGAGAACCCAGACTGAAATGGGGCTGATAAAGTGATTGAGTACCCATGTAGTATCCCGCCTAGCAATATTACTGTATTTATATACAGTATATCCATCGAGACAGAAGATCAACCCAAATTTTCGTGATGCTTCGCATAATTGAGATCATTTTTTATACGTCTGGATTTTATGATTGGCACCAATAGCGATAATGCGTATTTTCCTTAATTAGTTGTTCCAGTTACATTTATTTCATAAGTGAATGTATTCGATAATTGTTATCGATATAAAGGAGGTCTTAATGAAAGGAGGATCCGCAAGGAGAATCGAACAGGCAAAAATCTTCTTTGCTGAGTTAGGGAAGATTTCTACACGCTCGCAATTTGGTGGGTATGGATTGTTAGCTGATGGCACGATGTTTGCCGTAGTTGCTGAAGGTGAACTGTATTTACGTGCTACAGAGAGTCTTGAACCGGTATTCCGTGGACGGGGCATGACGAAT
The DNA here is from genome assembly GCF_033095805.1 of Serratia sp. UGAL515B_01. Classification (NCBI taxonomy): domain Bacteria; kingdom Pseudomonadati; phylum Pseudomonadota; class Gammaproteobacteria; order Enterobacterales; family Yersiniaceae; genus Serratia; species Serratia sp. UGAL515B_01. The sequence continues at coordinate 1,331,673 of NZ_CP109901.1, forward strand.
ATGACCTATTTAAAACGTGGTGTTCCAATGACCATGAGGTATTACCGGGTAGACGAACGATTATGGTCAGAGCGCCAAGAACTATCTGCACTCGCTTTGCAAGCTGTGCGTGAAGCACGTAAAGAGATCAAAGTTAGAAAACGGCGCAAAGGCAGGTTGAAAGACTTACCTAACATAGATGTATCATTAGAACGTTTACTATGGCGATCTGGCGTACAGAATATCTATGAGCTGCGCCTATTGGGTGCTGAGCAAGCCTATCTCAGGTTGCTTGAGCAACAAAAAAGTCTGGGCATAAAAATTCTGATGTCACTAGCTGGTGCGATGGCCGGGTATCACCATGTTGCATTGCCAAGATGGAGACGAAAAGAACTTACTGAATGGTTCGATGCAACCATAGTCATAATACCTTCCGGTTTCGAAGCAAGAACGGAAAAAAGAGTATTCAGACAGCATATCAATAATTAGCGCGTGTTCTCTATTTGTGCATTAAGTGCTGTCAATTCAGGCAACAATTCGAGCACTAAGCCAATTTGCTGCAACACCAGTTGTTCTTTGCTTTCTGGATCAGCAACCAGTAATTTAATTCTCTCTGATAGGTTCTCAAGAGTTTGAGTAATACGTAGCTGATCTTGTTTTTCATAGTGTAATGCATCGTCAACAAAGCATACCGCGTCATTAAGCAAATTTAGTACGGCGGAGTTTTTCAGACGTTCACGATGCGCTCCGAGGGCTGAAATATAACTAAGAAAAATATGATTAAGACATAACAGGCGAAACGCGACATCCTGAAAGGCTTTGTCCACTTTAGGGTCTACCGACATGTTAGAGATCACAGAAGCTAGTTCACCATCACTGTTATGCGCATCGCGGCGTGCGATACGATAAGGCAAACTGTTATCTTTGCCCTGATGGTATTGCACCATGATCGCATCAAGGTAGCGGCAATTGGCATTCAATGTTCTGCGAACAATGGCGGGGAGTTGACGAAATTTCCAGTCGGGCCAAATGAAACTCACAGCCGCCCAGGCTATGGCGCATCCTAACAGAGTATCGTAGATACGCGGGGCAGCAACTTCGAATCCTTCTCCCTGCAGGTTAAAGCACAATAAGACCAGTAGGGTAATAAACATTGTGGCATGGGCATATTGGACGGTACGAAAGACGAAGAACAATACCCCAGAGAGAACGATTAGAATCATCTGCCCCTCTAGCGAGGGCACAAAGTACAGTATCGGTAGGCCAATCAAAATGCCCGCCACAGTCCCAATAATGCGTAATGCCAAGCGCCTGCGTGTAGCGTTGTAGTTAGGTTGGCAGACAAACAGGCTGGTCAGCAGGATCCAGTAACCGTGCTGCATCCCTGTAAGTTTAATGAAAGCATAACCTGTACATAATACTACTGACATGCGTATTGCATGGCGGAACAACGCCGATTTTGGTGTCAGATGGCGACTGATGCGCAGGCGAATATCGCTCCAGCCAGTGATCCTATCGTCTGAGAGACTATTTTCCTCCTGTTGTCCGTTAGCTAATGTCTGTTCTGACTCTATATTGGCTAATTGAGCGTCAATGGCTCGTAAGTTCTTTAGCAGATGAGAAAGTGCCTTGCTCAGATCATGATTTTCGGCGGTTACGGCAACTTGGGTCAATGCTTCTTCTATACGGCTGAACACGGTATCAAAACGTGCGTTATGAAGGTATTTTTGGCGCAACAGTATAGATTGGGCTAGCTGTTGGCAGGCGCGTGCTTGCAAGGTTAACAACCGTTGAAAGCGAAACAAAATATCGCTGTGACGGAATTGCTGGCTTAATGCCTGATACTGCACATGAGAAGAACTGGCACGTTCATGGATATCTTGCGCAATGAAATAGTATTGCAGTGCCCTACGAGTTCCACGCTGTCCTCTATCTCCTTTTAGACGAGTGAGCAGCGAGGCTTTGGTTTGGTTTAATGTTGTGACTAACATAGCGTTCGCCATCGCGAGATCCATCCAAGGGAGGTCGTTATTGTGTTCGGCATCAGGGTCGAACAGATTAGCTTTGGCATCCAGATAACTAGCTAACTGTTGATAACAGCGCGCAAGGTTTTCTTGTAATGGTTTGATTGGGAATAGTAAATGACCGAACAGCGTCAACAAATTGTACCAGACAGCGCCGATAATCAGTAGGGTGGGTTGCTGATACCAAGCGTTATACATCGAAGTACCTAGCATGGTATAGATAGCAATCAACAATGCACCAAAAGCTATAGTGGCGTAACGTTGCCCCAACGCACCTAACAAGATGAACGTGCAGGTTGAGGTAGTCAGTCCAATCGCGAATAGCCAAGGGTAAGAAAACAATAACTCAATAGAGGCTGAGGCGATAAAAAAGCAGATTAACGTGATTAGCAGGTTACGCAATCTGCCTGCTAATCGGTCGTCTAAATCAGCCAGAGCCGCAGCAACAACACCCAGTGTGAGTGGGATAGTCAGTTTAGGTATCCCCAACCACCACGGTACCAGCACAGCCCCTGCCAGAGCGATGAAGATCCGCAGATTGTAAAGCAGGTTGCTGTTATAGGTATAACGTCGAATTGCCGGTACAAAAGCGAACACAAAAAATTCCTGAAGTGGATAAAAATTAACGTTTGTGATACTGGCGACGCGCATTTTCTGTCCGTACTTGTTGCGCGAATTCAACGGAAACGACACGGCGGCCGACAGGCCAAAGTGCAATGGCCGCAATCTTAAAGTTGGTGATGCCGACAGGGATACCGATGATGGTAATGCATTGGGCAATACCAGCGACGATATGCGACAAACACAACCACCAGCCAAACAGTACGAACCAAACGATGTTTAGCAAAGAGCCACCTGTCGCTAATAGGGCGTTACTTTTCTCAGGGTAGAGCTCATCCACATGAATCGCCTCGTTGCCAAACGGCAGGAAGGAAAGTTTTGTAATTTCCCAGCAAGAGCGTGTCAATGGTAAGGTAACAATCAGCACAATGCTGAAAAAGGTAGCAATCAACCAGCCTAGGGTAGTGAAAAAACCGCCTAAAACAAAATTAAGAACATTCAATACGGTACGCATAGTTGTCATTTTACTCAAATAAATGTTAGCCGAAGCACGGAGGGTGTTTTAACTATTATAGCCTTGAAACTATTCTATCCTTTTTTAAACGCTAGAGTGCCACTGCTTATAGCGGGTAAACTGGTGATAGTCATCTCAACATTTCATGGCGTGAGCATATGGAACTTAAAGCAACATCGCTGGGTAAACACCTGGCGCAGCATCCCTATAATCGCGTGCGGTTGTTGCATGCTGGCGTTGAGGTCAGTGGAGAGAATCATGAGTACCTTATCCCTTTCAATCAGTTGATTCAGATACGGTGCAAACGCGGCATTGTATGGGGGGAGCTTGAGTTTGAACTCCCTGATGAGAAAGTGGTTCGGCTGCATGGTACTGAATGGCAGGAAACTCAGCGTTTTTATCATCATCTTCAGCAATCTTGGCAGAATTGGAGTGCCGAGATGAGTGAGATCAGTGCCGTTGTTTTGCAACAACAGATAGAGCAGATTCAGCATATTGAGCTGCAGGACAAATGGTTCAAGCGCAGTGAGCTGGGCAAATTACAGCAACAGATCTGCCAGTCGTTTGCCGCATTGCCTATGCCATTGGTCCGATTGGATGAGTTTGATCGGTGCCGTGACAGTTATCATTTATGTTTGCAGTGGTTACAGAAGGGACATCAGAAGGTAGCATTGAGAAACATGCGGTGGGGTGAGCATCTGTTGGATCTCCACCAGAATTTTTTCCAAACGATTGAAACTTCTCCATTAAATAAATCGCAAAGCTTAGCTGTCGTGAATGGCGAAGATAACGTGTTGGTTCTTGCTGGCGCAGGCAGTGGTAAAACATCTGTGCTGGTCGCTCGTGCGGGTTGGCTGTTGTATCGACAAGAAGCTGAGCCAGATCAAATATTACTTCTGGCATTTGGGCGAAAAGCAGCCCAAGAAATGAATGAACGCATTCAGGAGCGTCTAGGGCATGTGGCAATCACGGCTAAAACTTTCCATGCGTTAGCACTGCAGATAATTCAGGAAGGCAGTCGCAAAGTACCTAACATCAGCAATCTGGAAAGTGACAGCAAAGCGCGCCGTGCTTTGCTGATAAAAAACTGGCAACAGCAATGTGCTGATAAAAAAACACATGCCAAAAGTTGGCGACAATGGTTAACGGAAGAACTTGGGTGGGAACTTCCAGAAGGAGATTTCTGGTGCGACTCACAGTTGGCTGAGCGTTTGAGTCCGCGTCTTGAACGTTGGTTAAGTTTGATGCGAACACATGGCGGCAGCCAGGCTGAAATGATAGAGCAGGCTGACGAGGAAACTCGCGATCTGTTCGCGAAGCGTGTCCGCCTTATGGCGCCGTTGTTGAAAGCTTGGAAATCGGCATTGAAAGATGAAGGTGCTGTCGACTTTGCCGGATTGATCCATCAAGCCGTGAACATTCTGGAGAAAGGACGCTTCATCAGCCCGTGGAAGCATATTTTGGTCGATGAGTTTCAAGATATTTCGCCGCAACGAGCGCAATTATTAGCGGCACTACGAAAGCAGAACAAGCAAACTAACCTCTTTGCCGTTGGGGATGATTGGCAAGCCATTTATCGTTTTAGCGGTGCCGAGTTGTCGCTGACTACCGCGTTTAAAGAGAATTTTGGTGAGGGAGCTCAGTGTGCACTGGATACCACCTATCGCTTTAACGATCGTATCGGCGATATTGCCAATCGTTTTGTACAACAGAATCCGTACCAACTGAAGAAACCGCTAAACAGCCTGACCAGAGGCAATAAAAAGTCGCTCATCATTTTGCCGCAGGAACAGTTAGAAAGCTTGCTGGATAAGATAAGCGGTTATGCAAAACCGGAAGAGCGAATTTTGGTGTTGGCACGTTATCACCATCTTAAGCCTGAGCTATTACAAAAGGCAGTGACACGTTGGCCGAAGCTTAATATTGAATTTATGACTATTCATGCCAGTAAAGGGCAGCAGGCTGAATACGCCATTATTGTCGGATTATCCGATGGCAACGACGGGTTTCCAGCAGCCACCCGCGAGTCTGTGCTTGAGCGTGTGTTACTGCCACAACCAGAGGATTACCCTGATGCAGAGGAAAGGCGGTTACTATATGTTGCACTTACCCGTGCTAGGCACCAAGTATGGTTGCTTCAGGATCGAGAAAGCCCTTCAGTGTTCGTTGAGCAATTGCAGAGTATCGGCGTCCCCTTTCAGAGAAGACCTTGACTGACATTCCTGTCAGTCAAGGTCTTGGCGATTATTTCAGACGTTCTTCAAGGTACTTTTCGTAATCTGGGATGGCGATTTCTACCTCGCGTTTGAACAGTGAAGAGTCGACAAGGAAGTCAGCGGTAGAGCGGTTGGTTGCAACTGGGATATTCCATACTGTTGCCAAGCGTAATAATGCTTTGACATCGGGATCGTGTGGTACAGCGTTTAGCGGATCCCAGAAAAAGATCAACATATCTATCTTGCCTTCGGAGATCATCGCACCTATTTGCTGATCACCCCCCATTGGGCCACTCAGCATGCTCTGAACGGGTATCCCGCTGGTCCGCTGGATCAGATTCCCTGTAGTGCCGGTTGCATACAGCTGGTGCAGGGCAAGTAATGCTTTGTTGTCTTCAACCCAATCAAGCAAAGCTTGCTTCCGATGATCGTGGGCAACTAGCGCAATGTGCTTGCGCGAAGCGATGGTACGAGTGGTCTGTTTCATCGTTTTATCCTAGGCAAACTAGATGATTTACCTACAGATTACTGAAACAACCATTTACTGCCTAGAAGAAACACTGGGAAATACGAAGGTAAGGGATGTAATCTAATGTGCCTGACGCTTTTTAACTCATGTGATGACTTCTGAGGTTGCTGCTTTATGTTCCTGCGACGCGGCGCTGGGCATTGTCACTAAGATGTACCAACGTAGGCAATGGCGCTTGGTGGTTCTGACTATTATAATCTGCGATAAACCTTTCGAGATCGCCCTCATCGAGCAATGATTTCAAAGTTAACACATCACTTTTTATCGGTAGAACCTTACCAACTATATCAAGAACCTTATAATTCGGGTCGTTATCGAAACGCTTTCCGTCGCGGACACTCTCGATATGAGGCAATTCAATTGCCACTGAACTGACATTTGGGCTATCAAAGACGACAATCAGCGGTGAAGAAGCATAGGGAACTTGAGTGTTGGGGTCTTTACGAACGGATTTGGTAACTTTAAACATGTCCAGCGCCTAATTCCAAATTATCGGCACCTTTAAGCAACGAACCCGTTATCTTTTTGCCGTCGACCATCATTAAATCGATGTCCGGAGAGAGTTTAAGCGTGGTGGCCGCTGCCGATAAGTTCAACGACAGAGCAAGTAGCCCCATGAGCACCAGATTAAATTTCATTGTTACTTCCTTCTCGCGGTGCACTCTGTACGGTTATCGCACCAGGGCATTAATGCTTTATGGCAGCTTTTAATTTTCATTTGTACATACCTTGAAAACATTTGAAACATAAAGGTAAGGGTTATAGCTTAAAAGAATACTTGACAGAGAGTGTTCGATTACACTAAGAAAAACGCGTTTCTGCGAACACGGGAGAAAAAATGCAAGACAATGAAATCTATAATGTTCTGAAACAGGTCAAAACAATCGCGTTAGTAGGGGCGAGCGATAATCCAGGTCGCCCAAGTTATGGCGTCATGGCTTATCTATTGGCGCAGGGTTACCAAGTGACGCCGGTCAGCCCAAAACTTGCAGGTCAGAAACTGCTAGGCAACACGGTTTACGCTAAATTGGAAGATATTCCACATTCTGTCGACATGGTGGATGTGTTCCGTAATTCCGAGGCTGCATTCGGCGTGGCACAAGAAGCAATAGCGATTGGTGCTAAGGTGTTGTGGTTACAGATTGGCGTGTTCAATGAGCAGGCTGCGGTGCTGGCAAGGGATGCTGGAGTGAAAGTGATTATGGATCGCTGTCCAAAAATCGAGATCCCGCGATTGGGGCTTCAACACTAATTAGATAAAGAAAGGGCTTAGCTTCATGCTAAGCCCTTTCGTGTTTCTCAGGTTGAGCCGTTTAGTTACGCAGGCGTGGCGCCTGTAACTGATGACGAATAGACTCTGCCAACTCATCGAGTGATGGTTGTTCGGGGTGTGCATTCTGGAGTTCACCTGCCAGCTGCACCTCCGCCAGATAAGTATGGACCGGTTGGCCTTCTTCATTTTCCATTACTACGTGATACCAAGGCGCGAGTCTTAACTCTTCATTTGCACCAATATCGTCTGCTTTTGGTTGTTCCAACGAGTATTCTGGGTCGATATCTATAACCACACCCAAATACCCTAGCAATTTATGACGAACCTGCTGCCCGATACCGAATTTGCTGACAATCATGATGACCTCCTGAGAAACAGTGATTGCTCTCGATATGAGGGCAAAACAGCGTATTTCAAGTTACATCACCCGACACGCAAAACCTTTCAGATACAAACCTTCAGGATAAGTCGCGATAACCGGATGGTCGGCAGCCTGTCGGAACTGTTCTATAAATTGTATATCACATCCGGCATCTACAGCGGCATCAGCCAAAATTTTCTGGAATAAATCGGTTGGCATCAGACCTGAGCAGGAGAAACTGAGCAGGATCCCGCCAGGATTCAGCAGTTGCATTGCCAACATATTGATGTCTTTGTAACCGCGGCAGGCGCTGGCCAACTGATTCTTGTTTTCAACAAATTTGGGTGGATCCATGATGATTAGGTCGAATTTTTCTCCCTGTGTGCGGTAATTTCTCAGCAGTTGGAAGACGTCATCACGAACAAATTCGGCTTTGCTCAAATCCAATTGGTTCAGCTCAACGTTCTGTATGGCAATATCCAACGCGGCTTGTGAAGTATCTACGCTAATTACCTGCTGGCAGCCACCCATCAAAGCCGCAACCGTAAAAGCTCCGGTATAAGAGAAACAGTTTAGAACGCGACGGCCTGCTGAATAACAGCGCGCTGCGAGACGACTGTCTCGCTGGTCGAGATAGAAACCAGTCTTGTGACCGTGCTCAATATCCACCAGTAGCTTCATACCATGTTCGATAATAGGGAGCAGTGCGGGGGGTAAGGCACCCAAAATTGGGCCTTGTGCTAGCGGCAAGCCTTCTTTCTTACGTACGGAGACGTCAGAACGTTCGTAAATTGCACAATCGGGATAGCAGTGTTGTAGTGCCGATATTAGAGCGGCACGTTGGTATTCTGCCCCGGCGGAGAGTAACTGCAAAACCAGAAAGTTTTGAAAACGGTCGATGGTGATCCCGGGCATACCATCGGATTCGCCGGCAATCAGGCGATAACTGTCCAAATTATCGCGTTTTGCCAACCAGTTTCGCCAAACTTGAGCTTGCTGCAAGCGGCGTATAAAAAACGCGATATCAATATTTTCATCCTGCTGGAAGCTCCAGACTCGAGCGCGAATTTGTGATTCTGGAGAATAGGCACCACGCGCTAACCATTTCCCCTGGCTGTCGTAGATATCTATAGTTTCACCAGAAAGAATTTTGCCTTCAATACGTTGAACAGCACCAGAAAAGACCCATGGATGGCGACGGAGTAAGGACTTTTCACGTCCTTTGGAGAGAAACAGGCGCATATTTTTTACCTTTTAAATACAAAACGTTAAAGCTGATAGGTCAACTATCAGTCAAAATAAGGTCTCAATCACTGGTGTGGTTACATTCATCCGCTTTGTCCATAAATATGGATAATGCGCTATCATCTCTTTTGATTTATGGGCCTAAAACCATTGTGCAGATTTGCTGTTTCGTAATCCAGCCGTACGAGCGGTTGACATCCTATTTCATTGTGTGATGACGTTGCAGCGGATCACAACAAGCCGGACAGTTTACGCGATTTTGTCACACAATCCGACATTGTTCTTTCCGCCTGTGGCTAGCCAGAAAAAGCGAGTTTGATTGTGCTATTGGGAATACAGCTAGGAGTGGAATATGACACAAATTTGTACTGTTGCGTATGTTTATGGTGTGGTACAAGGCGTAGGGTTTCGTTATAACACCCAGCACAAAGCAACGGCATTAGGGGTGACGGGGTATGCCTGTAACCTGGATGATGGTAGTGTAGAAGTGTTGGCCTGCGGTGAGCGAGAGGCTGTTGACCGTTTAGTTGTATGGCTAAAAAATGGCGGCCCCCGCAATGCACGCGTTGACCGCGTGCTGGTAGAACCGCGAGGATTCGCAGAATATAAAGAATTCAGTATCCGCTACTAGGCTGTGCCCCTCAATTGCACACGAGCACCGCTGGCGGTAATTTGCGCGCAGAGCAAGGCGTAAACCGCGAGGTTTGGTGGGCCAAATAAGTGGCGAACAACCCAGTAATGCACGCCAATGGCCCCAGCCCGAAGGGGCGCGCCCAGAAGCCCGTTTTCTGTGTTGTCGGGCTTGAACAGAGGAGAGGGCCACTCTGCCCTTCACCCTTCGCTTTAATAACGGGCTTGTGGGTCTGCGACGGTACCACGGGCAAATTGAGGGACACAGCCTGGCGTTTAGATGCATTTTACCGGTTTTGGCAGCCCGGCAATTTTCGTTGCCTGCTTTGCCGGGCCTTTGGGAAATAGACGATATAAATATCGGCTGTTGCCTTTCTCCTCACCATATTTTTGCGCCATCGCTTTTACCAACATTCGAATGGCTGGTGAAGTATTAAACTCTTGATAGAAGTCACGAACAAAACGCACAACTTCCCAGTGTGCTTCGCTAAGTTCGATCTCTTCCTGAGCCGCAAGCAAAGGTGCTAACTCTTCGTGCCAATCGGCACTGTTTTTCAGATAGCCTTGGGCATCAGTCTCGATGGTCCGCCCTTCAAACTCCAACATATTGCCTCGATAACGGGTAATTCATTGCAGGCAACAGTTTAGCAAACTTTTATCTAGGCAAAAATAAAGCACCTTAATCAGTTGATGTCCAACTTTTGGGGTGCAGTTTATTTATGTTCGTGAGTTGTTAGATCAGAAATCAGTTGCTGCGGGCGAAACCCAGAATACTCAGCAGGCTGATGAACATATTGTACAGTGACACATACAGGCTTACGGTTGCACGGATATAGTTGGTTTCACCGCCATGAATGATGTTACTGGTTTCCCACAGTATTGCGCCGGCAGAGAACAGTATAAACAGCGCACTGATTGCCAGATGCAATGCTGGGATCTGTAGAAACAGGTTGGCGATAACGGCGACCAGCAGCACGACGAAACCGGCCATCAACATTCCTGAAAGGAAAGACATGTCCTTACGGGTGGTGAGTACATAGGCTGAACAGCAAAAGAAAACAACGGCTGTTCCTCCTAATGCTAGCATGATCAGATCGCCAGCACCGGTATTAATGAAAGAACTCAGTATTGGGCCAAGTGCGTACCCCATAAAACCTGTGAAAGCGAAAGCAGCCAGAATACCTGCTGGGCTGTTAGCCAGTTTGTGAGTCAGGAACATTAACCCATAGAAGCCGACTAACATTAACAGTAACCCTGGCGAGGGTAGACTCAACATGGTACTGACTGTGGCGATCAATGCAGAGAAAGCCAAGGTTAGCGAAAGTAGAAAATAGGTATTGCGCAGCACTTTGTGAGTGCTGAGTAACGAATCACGGGAGGGGGATGAGACGATAGTGCGGTTCATAATGATCTCTCTTATCAGGTCATCACAAAAATTATTATGATCATAGGCAGTGTAGTGATTTGATTAAAGATTGTTTACCAATCTTTACTTTATGAGATAACTCCCGATTTGATAAACAGCAATCGGTGTTTTCTTCAGCGAATGGTTGCGGTATGTCTGTTTTTCGCTCGGTTGAACCGTTCCAGACTTTACAAGTCGATCGGCTGTGTTTATAGTTTGCGTCATCGCGGAGGGGTGGCCGAGTGGCTGAAGGCAACGGTCTTGAAAACCGTCGACGGGAAACCGTTCCAGAGTTCGAATCTCTGCTCCTCCGCCATTTCTTCCTCTAGTAACGTATCCTAAATTCTACAAAACCCACGGCCAGCAAGGCTTAAAGAAGAAATTCATTATCCCCTCGTCTACTGAAATCTACCTAAATCTACCTAGAGTTATGCATAGTTTTGTGTATAGTTTTCTGTTCTACAGGCTCTCTACACATCCGTTAGGAAAACTATACACATGCCGCCGCTTTCCGACCTCCAAATCAAGCGTTCCAAGCCTGAAGCCAAGACCTACAGCATAACGGACGGGTTTGGCTTATCACTCATCATTGAACCCAATGGCTCTAAAGCTTGGCGTTTCCGCTATCGCTTTGCCGGAAAGGCGAAGATGATTTCTTTAGGTGCATACCCCTGATTACCTTGGCTGAAGCCAGAGAAAAGCGCGACGAAATGCGAAAGCTTGTCGAGTCCGGACAAAATCCTAGCGATGTGCGCAAAGAGAATAAACGAACGTTGCTGGTAGAGCAGTCCACCACTTTTGAGGCTATCCACCCGATCTCAAAGATACGGCAACGTACCAGTTTATCGTCGGGCTAATTGAAGGTCGCTGCTCTAACACCGTATCAACAAGCGGTGCCTGACTGGGAGCATGAAACCACTAAAAATCGACTAGCGGCATTTCAGATACTGACGCAGTACAGCAGTCACTTTCCATCCTTTGTGACGGCTGGCATACAGCTGACGTATGTACAGTCTGATATGTCACTGAAACGACTTACACGCATCTTCGAGTATGTCCATGAGCTGAGCGCCACTTTAATACTCTGCGATATTGTCGCCACCAATGTTATAAGACAACGTTAAGATGTTAGACCGCCAAGCCATGAAAATATTAATATTAACAGTATGATACCAAAAACTAGCGAGATGCCGAACAAAAGAGCATGAAAGGCGAGTGTCCCACCGCCAAAAAACAGCGCTCCGCTAACGCTCCAGCGATTCTCTTTGCGCATTCCCGCAATGAAGGCGAATAACAACCCAACAATTGCGAGCCCAATTCCGACGTTATCCAATACTTTATCGATATTGAGTGCGCTCCTTGCGGTAGCAACCGGAGGTTTGTCTCCTTTCAGGCCAGCAACAATACCTTTTTTTATGGCAGAGACTTTTTCAGAGACAACGCTTTCAAGCGTTGGAGGTGAGCTAGAAAAGGGACCTGTCGTAAAATGAACAATGCTGAGAATGAGCGCAATAGCTCCCAAAAGCATTCCGACTGAGCTCCATTTATTTTGTGATAGCGTTTCCATACAGATAAACTCCCTGTTATTGCGTTGTCGCTGTGTGCAAAGTTATAAAATAACAATCCCCTTTTACGATAGCAATGCCCTCGAAAAGCAGGCTAAACGCACTGTTTTTTCTCATATCTAAACTGATGCCTCCAAGAATATTCAGGTTTTTATTGGCGTACTGTCAGCCAGTCCTATTCTTGACCCGTTTCTCAGGGAGTAGAGTGTCACTCTGGGGCTTACCGAATTTTAACAGCGTGCTTATCTGCATCAGGAGAATACTTATTGCAAACAGACATTACGATGGTTAGCATTTACACAAATTACTTAAATAAGTAATCAACGTTTTCTGACAAGGATGGTTTGATGTTGTCCCGCTGTTGCACCACGACCTGCATGATGGCTGTCCATTTGCCTTTGACGGTTTCGCCTCTGGCACGCTCTGCTACTGCTGTAAACAGCGCTGAACAACTGAACGCATGCTTTTCAGAGGGCTTTACTCCGCAGCTTCTGATATACCTTTTCCCGCTTTAAGCCGGGATAACACACAAAAACAGTCCGTTTAATTTTTCACTTTTTTGCTTTTCCGCAGGGAACATCGTCATGAACAAAAATCTCTACCGCCTCATTTTCAACCCCGCTCGGGGCATGATGATGGTGGTACCCGATATCGCCGGGGCAGGTCGTGCTGGTGCCGCCTCGCCCGCCTCCGGCTTCGGGCAGACCCTTAGCCAGTGGAGAGGCAAGGTTCATGGCGTGTGCTTTGCGCTGTTGCTGGCCCTCGGGGCCGTTCAGCCGGTGCAGGCGCAGATTGTCGCTGACGGCAGCGCCCCCGGTAACCAGCAGCCGACCGTCATCAGCAGTGCCAACGGCACGCCGCAGGTCAATATCCAGACCCCCAGCGCCGCCGGGGTGTCGCGCAACGTCTACAGCCAGTTCGATGTCGATAATAAAGGCGTGGTGCTCAACAACAGCCACCTCAACACCCAGACCCAGATTGCCGGCATGGTCACCGCCAACCCCTGGCTGGCGCGCGGCGAAGCCACGGTCATTTTGAATGAAGTCAACGCCCGTGACCCCAGCCAGCTGAACGGCTTTATCGAAGTCGCCGGGCAAAAGGCCCAGGTGGTGATTGCCAACCCGGCCGGCATCACCTGCAGCGGCTGCGGCTTTATCAACGCCCACCGCGCCACCCTGACCACCGGCCAGCCCCAGCTGTTCAATGGCCAACTGACCGGCTATGACGTCGCGCGCGGCGAGATTGTGGTGCAGGGCGGCGGGCTGGACAGCAGCCGTCAGGACCATACCGACCTGATTGCCCGCGCCGTCAAGGTGAACGCCCGCCTGTGGGCCAACGACCTCAACGTCACTACCGGGCGCAACCAGGTGGATGCGGCCCACCAGACGGTGAGTGCCAAAACCGCCGACGGCAGCCCACGGCCCACCGTGGCGGTGGATGTCGCCCAGTTGGGCGGCATGTACGCCGGTAAAATCCGCCTGATAAGCACCGAAAGCGGCGTGGGCGTCCACAATGCCGGGGAGATAGGCGCCACCGCCGGGGATATCGTCATCACCGCCGACGGCATGCTGGTCAACAGTGGCCAGGTCAACAGTGCCCAGCACCTGACCGTCAATACCCCGGCCGGGATAGACAACCGCGGTGCCCTGTACGCCGGGGCCAGCAACCGGCTCACCACCGCCGGGACCCTCACCAACCAGGGCACCATTGCCGCCGCCGGGGACACGACGTTGCGCGCGGCCGAGGTGGACAGCAGCCGCACCGCGGTGTTGGGGGCCGGGGTGCAGTCCGGCAACGGCAACCTGACCCCGGCGACCCTGCGCGTCGACGCCAGCGGCACCCTGCGTGCACAAGGTAAAAACCTCAGCGGCAGCGCGTTGCAGTTCACCGCACAACGCCTCGACCTCAACGGCAGCCAGACCCAGGGGGACGCCCTGACCCTCAACGCGTTGGGCGGCGATATCGACCTGAGCAACAGCCAGCTGCAGGGCACCACCCTGGCCTTTACCGCCCAGGCGGGGGGTATCCACCTCGACAACGGCCAGACCCGGGGCGGCGACGTCACGCTCAACGCGCACGGGGGCGATATCACCCTCACCGGCAGCCGGGCGCAAGTGAGAGACCTCACGCTTAACGTTGATGGCGGGACTATCACCGCCCGCCACAGCCAGACCCAGGGGCGAGACCTGGTGTTCAACGCCCGCGACGGCGCCCTGGATTTCACCGGCAGCCAGACCCAGGGCAGCCACATCACGTTCACTGCCCCGGGGGAGATTACCCTGACGGGGGCCACGCTCTCTGCCAGCACGCTGGCGGCGTCGACCGCCTCGCTGTTACGCAGTGACAACGCCCGGGTGATGGGCGAGCAGGTCGGGCTCCATGCCCAGGCGCTTTCCAACGTGGGTGGCCTGATAGCCCAGACCGGCACCCCCGAATTTACCCTGGACCTGACCGGCGACTTCGATAACCGGGCGGGCACCCTGCTTTCCCAGGGCAACCTGACCCTCAACGCCCAACGCCTGCTGAGCGACAGCCAGAGCCTGCTGGCCGCCGGGGTACAAAACAACGGCCGCCTGGCCGACCGCGGTGACCTGCGCGTGGCGACCCGTCAGGACCTGCAGGCGGTCGGGCAGACCCTGGCCAGCGGCACCCTGGCGCTCAGCGGCAGCCAGCTGGAGATGAACGACAGCCAGCTCCAGGCGCGTGAGATGCACCTCACCGCGCGTGAGGGCGACATCAATACGCAACGCGCCACCCTGACGGCGCTGGACACCCTGAGCCTGACGGCGAACGGCAACGCGGGGCAAACCCTCGATAACCAGGGCGGCACGCTGAGTGCCCGCACGGTGTCGCTTGCGCTGGGGCAGTTGAATAATGACGCGGGCCGCATCACCGCCAGTGAAGACCTGACCCTGGGGTTGCAAGGGGACTTCACCCATCAGGCGGGGGCATGGCTGCAGGTCGGGCGAGACCTCACCCTGACCACCCCCGGTGCGGTGACCAACGCCGGGCAGATTATCGCCGGCGGTACGCTGAACACGCACACCGGCAACCTGGAGAACAGCGGTTCGCTTGTCGCCACCCAGGCCAGCCTGACCAGCGCGGGCGCGTTGACCAACCGCGGGGAGGTGCAGGTCAATGGCCGGCTGGAGACCGATGTCACCACCCTGTTCAATACCGGCACCCTCATCAGCGGCGACGGGACGCTGCGGGCCCGCGAGCGCATCACCAACAGCGGGCCACAGGCCCTGATAGGGGCCACCGATGAGAACGGCACCCTGGCGCTGCTGGCCCCGGTGATTGAAAACAGCGACACGGTGACCGACACCGACACCGCCCCGAGCACCACGCTCTTGGGCATGGGCAACTTGGTGCTGGCCGGGGGCCAGGATGAGGACGGACAGTATCGAGCCGCCGCCCAGGTGTTGAACATTTCTGGCCTGATTGAGTCCGGTAAGGACCTGCGGGTTGAGGCCACCACTCTGACCAACCGCCGCCACATCCTGACCGCCGACAGCGATTTTGTGGTGGCCGATACCCAGCACGGCTCGGCGTTCTGGACGCCGGACACCCCCGATATCCCGGGGGGGCGCTACGCGGAGCCGCCGCACGGCGGGTCGATGAACAGCGACTATATCGGCACGGATTACACCTCGACGCTCGCCTATAACCACATCGACCGCATCAGCCCGGAGGCCCAACTGCTGGCCGGGGGTGACCTGACGGCACGGGTGGGCACCCTGGAGAACTACTGGAGCAAGGTGAGCGCCCAGGGGGCGATTGACCTCACCGGGGTGACCCTGCTGCAGGATGGCTGGGGCAGTGCCCAACGGCTGATGGAGCGTACCACCTCCACCGGCCAATGGAACTACCGCACCTACAAGGGTGAGTTGTGGAGTACCGCCTGGGGCCCGGAGGTGAAGGAGCAGGCCACCTCGGCGTACGCCTCCAGCCTGACCGCCCACACGATAAGCGGCAGCGGGGTCACCCTCAACAACGGGGCAACCCCGGGCACGGTGGCGCCACCGTCGGTGCGTGACAACACCGGCAAGGCCTTCAGCGTGGAGTTCAACGGCCTTTCCCTGACCCCGCCGAGCGGCGGTCTGTACCGGTTTAGCGTGGACCCCAGCGTCAACAGCCACTACCTGATAGAGACCAACCCGGCGTTTGCCAACCTGAACCAGTGGCGCGGGTCGGACACGGTGCTGGCCCAGTTGAGCACCGACCCGAACCGTATCCTCAAGCGCCTGGGGGACAACGCCTATGAACAGCGTCTGGTACGCGACCAGGTTCTGGCGCTGACCGGGCGCGCGGTGATGGCGGATTACCGCGACGCGCAGGCGCAGTTCGAACAGCTGTTTGCCGACGGCCTGCAATACAGCCAGGCCTTCAATATTGCCCTGGGCACCGGCCTCAGCGCCGAACAGATGGCGACCCTGACCCACAACATCGTGCTGATGGAGACCCGCGAGGTGGCCGGGCAAACCGTGCTGGTGCCGGTGGTCTATCTGGCGGGCGTCAAACCGGGGGACCTGCGGGCTAACGGGGCGGTCATCGCGGCAGAGGATATCCGGTTGACCAACATGCAGGGGTTCACCAATGCGGGGGCGGTGACCGCCACCCGGAACCTGAGCCTGGACATGGCCAAAGACGTGACGCTGGACAACCGGGGCGGGTTGCTGCAGGCGGGCAACACCCTGCAGCTTGGCACGTTGAACAGCGACATCGACCTCAGCGGGGCACGGCTCAATGCCGGCAGCCTGCGGCTCGACAGCGGGCGTGACGTGCTGCTGCGCACCGAGACGACGCTCTACGGCAGCGACAACGGGGCGGTACAGCGCACCGACTCGCAGCTCGGGCCGCTGGCCAGTATCACCGTCAGCGACGGTGCGACTATCAACGCCCAGCGCGACTTCATTCAGCAAGGGGCCAGCCTGACGGTCGGCCAGGACCTGCAGGTCACCACCGGCGGTGACTGGGTGCTGAACACCACCCAGACCCGCGACCGGATAGACACGCAGTACGGCGGCGGCAGCGCCACCAGTGAACACCGGCGCCATCTGGGCAGCACCGTGACGGTCGGGGGGGCACTGAACGCCGACGTCACCCACCTGACGGCCACCGGGGCCAACCTCAAGGCCGACACGGTGAACGTGCAGGCACAGGGCATCACCCTGCAGGCCGCCACCGACAGCCTGCAGGTCACCGGCGAGTCATCCAGCCAACGCCATACCAGCGCGGTGAACCTGTATGATGAAACGCTGCAGGGCAGCCAGCTGAGCGCCAAGGGCGACGTGCGGCTGAACGCCGCGCAGGACATTGCCCTGAGCGCCAGTGCGATACGAACCGACGGGGCCTTGAACCTGGCGGCCGGTGGCAATGTCACCCTGTCGACACAGAATGAGCAGCATGACGCCTACCGTCAGCACACCGGCACCAGCAAAGGTGTGCTCTCCAGCACCACCACCCACACCGAGGACAGCCTGAGCCAGACGTGGGCGGTGGGGTCCCTGCTGTCGGCGGGGGCCATCGACGTCAGCGGCAAAAACATTGCCGTCAGCGGCAGCCAGGTGGTGGCGGATAACGACCTGGCCCTGCGGGCCAAAGAGAGCCTGACGGTCACCACTGCGCAGCAACGGGAGAGCGAGTCTCACCGTTATGAACAGAGCAAGTCGGGGGTGATGAGCACCGGCGGTCTGGGCGTGATGGTGGGCAGCAGCAAGACCACGATGACGGACACCGGCAGCACGCTGAGCAGCGTGGGCAGCACCGTCGGCAGCCTGATGGGCAATGTCACCCTGAGCGCCGGGGAGGACCTGACGGTGAAAGGGTCTGACGTGATGGCCGGCAAAGACCTCAGCCTGAGCGGCAGCAGCGTGTCGGTACTGGCGGCCGAGCACCAGAGCGCCCAGCGCCACACGGTTGAACAGCAGCAGAGCGGGCTGACGGTGGCGCTGTCGGGAGCGGCCGGCGGTGCGGTGAACACCGCGGTGACCACCGCCCGGCAGGCGAATAAAGAGACCGACAGCCGCCTGGCGGCGTTGCAGCACACCCAGGCGGTACTGTCCGGGGTGCAGGCGGGTCAGGCGGTGGGGGTCGAGCTGGCCAAAGGCGGCGATGCCCGCGCCACCGTGGGGCTCAGCGCCTCGCTGGGCAGCCAGACGTCCGCCTCCGACAGCCAGTCACAATCGACCACGGCGGCCGGCTCAACGTTGACGGCGGGCAATAACCTCTCCATCACCGCCACCGGCAAGGGCACGGGCAGTCAGAAGGGGGATATCACCGTCCTGGGCAGCCAGCTGAAGGCCGGGGGCGATACCACCCTGAGCGCCGAACGGGATGTGTTGCTCGGCGGCGTGGCCAACACCCAGCAGACCACCGGCAGTAACAGCGGCAGCGGTTTTGGGGTGGGGCTTGACGTGTCGACCGCCGGGGTGATGGCCTCGGCGAATGCCAACAAGAGCCAGGGTGCGGAGAACGGCAACGGCACCCAGTGGACAGAAACCACGATCGACAGCGGCAACACCGTACGCATCACCAGCGGACGCGACACCACCCTGACCGGCGCGCAGGTGAGTGGCGACACGATAAACCTGGACGTGGGGCGTGACCTGACGCTGCGCAGCCAGCAGGACAGCGACCGTTATGACGCGCACCAGAGCAGTATGTCCGGTGGGCTGTCGGTGCCGGTGGGGCCGGGTGCCGGTGGCGGGGTACAGTTCTCGACCAGCCGAGACAAGGTCAACAGCAACTATGATAGCGTGCAGGAGCAGACGGGCCTCTTTGCTGGCAAAGGCGGCTTTGACATCACCGTGGGCAATCACACCCAGCTGGACGGGGCGGTGATAGCCAGCCAAGCGGACACCAGCAAGAACCGCCTGGACACCGGCACGCTGGGCTTCAGCGATATCGACAACAAGGCGGACTTCAAGACCGAACATCAGGGGGGCAGCTTCAGCACCGGGGGCAGCCGGCTGGGCAACGTGCTGTCGAACAGCAACAACCTGGCGCTGTCGGGGGCCAACCACAGCGGGAGTGCCGAGGGCACCACCCAAGCGGCCATCGCCGAGGGCACGATAACCATCCGCGATAAAGACAACCAGCAGCAGGACATCGCCGACCTGAGCCGCGACACCGAGAATGCCAACGGCAGCATTGCGCCGATTTTTGATAAAGAGAAGGAGCAGAACCGGTTAAGGGAAGCGCAGCTGATTGGGGCGATTGGGGGTCAGGCGATGGATATTGCGCGGACGCAAGGCCAGATAGCCGGTCTGAATGCCCAGAAAGACCCGGCAGCGTTGCAGGCGGCCAGAGAACAACTGGTCGCGAAAGGCAAGCCGTTCACCGAGGCGGATGTGCAGCAGCAAGCGTATAACACGGCGATGGCGCAATGGGGTACGGGCAGCGCGATCCAGCAGGGTATCCAGGCGGCCACGGCAGCGATCCAGGGCCTGGCGGGTGGGAATATGGCGCAGGCGCTGAGTGGAGCGGCAGCGCCATACCTGGCAGAGCAGATCCATAAACTGGCCCCAAACGAAGCCAGCCGAGCGATGGCCCACGCGGTAGTGGGTGCAGTCACCGCCTATGCCAGTGGTAATAATGCAGCGGCAGGGGCTGCGGGTGCCGTCAGTGGCGAACTGATGGCGCAGCTTGTCTTGAAACAGTTGTATCCAGGGCGTGACGTCAGTAATCTGAGCGAAAGCGAGAGGCAGACGATCAGTATGCTGGGAACGCTGGCGGCAGGGTTAGCGGGTGGCGTGACCGGTGACAGCAGCGCTAGTGCTCTGGCCGGTGCGCAGGCAGGCAAGAACGCGGTGGAGAATAACTCGCTGAGTCGTGGTTGTAATCCACTGACGTGTAAGGCGATCGTGGATCCGTTAGAAGGTGGCGGCGGCATTATCGGCGGCGGGGGTCTTAGTGGTGGTGTTGGGAAACCCAAAGATAAACAGATATGGTCGGAAACCAAGAAAAAAGAGCCAGTTTCTAATGCTTATGGTCACTGGGATAAGCATAAAAAAGAGTTTCCTGAATATCAAAATTCAAAGCAATACGTGGATGCGGCGCATAATTTTGTTAATAACCCACCATCGGGAACATTGACTAAAGTCCGTCCTAATGGTGAAACTGTATTTTACAACCCAACTACGAATACATTTGCAGTACAAAGAGCTGATGGTGTGCCTAGAACGATGTTCAGGCCCGATCCAGCGGATCACGGGTTTAAGACAAATTTGGACTATTTCAATGCACAATAAGAATGATTTTTATATATGTCGAATTTGTGGGGCAGAGCAGTTAGATGCCCCATGGGGAGAGGACGGAAAAAATGCAACTTTCGATATATGTGATTGTTGTGGTGTCGAATTTGGATACGAAGATGCAACTCTAGAGGGGATCCGGCGCTATAGAGAGAAATGGATGTCAAATGGTGCAAAATGGAATGTAGTAAAATCTAAGCCTGAAAATTGGTCGTTAGATGAACAGATAAAAAATGTTCCTAAAGAGTATGTCTAGAAGCAAAGATCCCGCCATTAGTGGCGGGATCTTTGCTTCTAAGCCCTGAAAACATCCAGTTCCCGCCGCTGCAACCGGAGGACACCGGGGGCGGCGGTCACTTCCAGTTGTTCAGCGGCGGTAATGCCGGACTCGGTGAGCCAGTCGCCGCCGATAATCACCTCGCCGTTCTCCTGCACCCAATCCGCGCCAAGATCCGGGCGGTGTTGGCTGGCTTCACACAATGTTTCCCAGAGGGCTTCATCGGTGACGGGGGTGATCCACAGTAATGCTGCGGTGAACTCACATTCCAATTGATTTTCGTCTAGGTAACATGCCGTTATGTTCATCATACGGAGAAATAAAATGCCTAAGCATTACACCCCTGAGTTCAAAAAACACCATGTCGACGCTTGGCGTGCCAGCGGCCTGACCCGGCGTCAATACGCCGAATCCCAAGCTATCAACGAGGGGTCATTCAAACACTGGCCTTCCCAGATAAAGACTAAAAACAATCCCTCTGCTCGACTCCTCTCTGTCCTGCCGGTTCAGATAGCACAACCATCAGCGCCTGAAGCGTTGACCGACCCGGTGATGGTTTACCTGCCCGGTGGCTACCGAGTCGCCTGTCAAACTGCTCAACTCGCCGATGTCTTCCGGGCCCTGAAATATGCTGAAGCCTGAGCATCTGTTCCTGGCCGTTAAGCCCGTCGATATGCGCCGCGGCATTGACTCCCTAACGCAATACGTTCAGGAAACACTCAACGCATCCTGGCACGAGGGCGCCGCCTTCGTCTTTGCCAACAAATCAAGGACCCGACTCAAGGTGCTGCGTTGGGACAGGCACGGCGTTTGGCTCTGTGCCCGTCGCCTCCATCAAGGCCACTTCATCTGGCCCCGAGCGAATGACACAGCCTGGTCGTTAACGCCAGACCAGTTTGAATGGCTTATCACCGGTGTCGACTGGCAAAAAGTGCAGGGTCATGACCTTTCCCGCTGGGTTTGGCCGCAGCGCATAATCTGCGTTATGTCTTGCGCCCCCGCAGTCGGCAGGTCCGGCGTCGTGTGTGAGTCGGGCTTGCTGCTTCGGCTCCGTCAGCCCGGCGTGACGCGCCAGTCGCAGGCTCCTGCCGCTGTTGGCTCCGGTGTTCACAAAGTCCGTTGCGCCGCGCCGCTCGCAGGCTCCCGCCGCTTCCAGGCATCTGCGCTCCCTCAGCAAACCCCCTAATCTGTTGTCGGCCTGGCGGCCTCCGCTTAGACGTTAATGCCCGCCCGGCTGCGTCTGGCTGCGCCGGGTCGTGCCCCGCGGTAAAGCAGCGGGTCACTCCTTCCCGTCTCGCCAGCTTCCGCACCCGCCCTGGTTGGGTGTGGTCATGCAAAATCAACACCCGGCTTGGGCGGGTGTGCCACAGAGCGCCGTCCCGGCCCTTGTGGGCCTCGCCAGCCCCCGCCCGGCAGGCAGCACGGCACGGCACAGCCAAAAGCGGCTGTCCCGTCCCGCGCCGCCGCGATGTGGTACTTCGACTAATGGCAAAGTGATAAAGCGCTGCTATGCTGTTGCAGCGGTTGCTCTTTAACAGTGCTGGGGAACATGGCGTCACGGGCTGAAAAAGCGCGTCGGGGCAAAAAGTTGGCGGTGTGAAAATGCACTGGCGAAAAGTCGTTGCAACTGACTGACTGCACAGGGGAAAAGTGGTTGCGGCGGTAAACTTCACGACGGAAGAAGTTGTTGTGGAGAATAACTTCCTGGGAGCCACATCTTCAAACAAACTTGATAAAGCCGTAGAGAAAATTATGCAGGGTGATAAATCACTTGCTGCTGCAAATGACCTACTCACGCTGGCAAATGCGGATAAACGCAGTGATGCTCTGGTCTCCAAATTCACCAAAGACCCTTCACAAATGAGCAACACAGAGCGTGCCGAGCTGGCGGGTTATGTACGTGTTTATGCTTCAGAGATGGAAAAAACCTATGGTTCGGTGGTGGCACAGGAACTGGTGAAAGGCCTGCTGTCAGGGCGGGACTATATAAAACGTAACCCTGACTCAGAAGCAATGGCAAAGGCTCAGGTGATTATGAACACGTGGGGCTACCATAAATCGAATGCCAGCATAGGAGACTCTGCGCTGATTTTTGGCAGCAGTGTGCTGGGTACCACGATAAAAGGTATGGCAGCTAATGCGGCAATCGGTGTTGGTGTAAATGCAGGTGTTCAGCTCAGTGGGAAAGATCCGTTCAGCTATGTTGATGCGATAATGGCTGGAGTGACAGCGGCAGCTACGACTGGGAAAGGAATTGTAGCCTCAACACCTATTAATATGGGAGGGGCTGCAATTGGTAGCAGTATTAAGGGGGAAGATCCTGCTAATTCTGCTATTGCTGCTGGGGTGGGTTCTGTATTGGGAGGGGCTGCAGGGAAAATAGCTACAGAGCAGCTGAAACCTGCAATTAAAGAAGGAAGTGCAGAAATAATTGGAGCAGTAACAGGTGGTACTGTGGGTGAGATTACAGGAAAAAATGTACAAGACTCTTTGAATAATGCAGGTGAAAAAAATGGAAAAAATTAACATTAAGGATTTGTTTTTGTTTATTTTTTATTGCGTCTGCATTCTATGTTTTGCTGTGGTGCTTGGCTATGTGATAGCTGCTGTTATTGTTTATTTTAAAATAGGTATATTTAATCTTGATTGGGAGCTAATTATTCCTGAGACCGCAAGGAAAGGAAGTATTGGTGGAGTAATTCTTGGTTTCGGTATCTGGATTAAAGGTAAGTTAAATGAAAGAAAAAATAAAAATCAATGAATAAAACTAATCCCAGCCGGTTGGCTGGGATTTTTTTTGTATGCAGAAATCGTCGTTGATGGACGCGGTGCTGGGGCTGATGCCGGAAGAAGAACGTACAGGAGGTGCCACATGGCGCTGAGAGATAAAAAGACAGTCCCGCTGTTACAGGTTGGGCGCTGGCCTCACGGGAGTCTGGGGTACTGGATGGCCCATTATCTGCTGTGGCTGCAACAGCATAACCTGTCGACAGGCGTGGCGTTACGTACCACCTAGCACCCGTTGGAGCGCCTGCATGAGTGGTGTCACCTGCGCGGGTTGGAACAGCCTGAGGCCATCACGTTGGCGGCCCTGGAGAGCTACCAGCAGCGGCTTTATTACTGGCGTAAAAGCAACGGTGAACCGCTGGCGGTCAGTACCCAATGTACGCACCTAGCGCAGATAAAGCGCTTCTTTGCCTGGTTGGCCAAGCGGCATATCCTGAAAGCCAATCCGGCCTCCGAGCTGGAGTTGCCTAAGGTGGGGCAACGGTTGCCACAGGATGTGCTCAGCCCGGAAGAGGTAGAGAAAGTGTTGAGGCAACCCGATATCCATACGGTTCAAGGGCTGCGTGACCGGGCGATACTGGAAGTGCTCTACGGCAGTGGGCTACGCCGAACCGAACTGTGCCAGTTGACCGTGAACAGCATCAATATGGAAAAGGGAACGGTCATGGTTCGCCAGGGCAAGGGGAAAAAAGACCGTCTGGTGCCGCTGGGCGTGCGGGGCTGTCAATGGGTTCGGCGTTATCTGGAGACGGCCCGGCCCCGGTTCAGCGGTTGGCCGGAGCAGGTGGCGCTGTTCCTGGTGAAAGACGGCTGGCCGTTTACCCCCGGAGGACTCAGCCGGATGGTGAGCGAGTAACGAAATCATTATCACTCCGCAGTTGGAAGAGGCTGTTTTTCAGGAGTACACCGCTGAGACTTTGCCCGAGACTGAAACACTCTATAGCACTGAAGAGATGCAGACGATAGCGCACCAGTTGGTACACACGGAGATGATGGGGATCGTGGTGTTGAATCGACAGTGGGCAAAGATTGCTGCTCAGGGAAGCCTGCTCCAGCAACAGCTGTTTCATCAGCACCTTGCTTATGCACTTTATGAGGTCCAAGGGCTGACAGAAGGGCTTCTCGAACGCGTTTCAGAGCTGCTGGATTGGGGGCTCGATGAATATGACTACAGCCATATCATCCCGTATCCTGCTCAGCATGCGCTGCAGGAGCGCTTGCGGGAAACAGAGGTTAACCGTGCCTGGAAGCAGATTGACGTGGAAGAAAAACACGGCTCGACTCTTAGCAAGGTGGCCATTCGACTGCTTAAAAGCGAGCGGAAGAATGTTCCGTTTTGGGTGCGTTTGCTCCCGGGAATGCTCCAGGCACTTAGCAAGCAGGCTAATGGTCTGGTGCATTATTATTCGGAAATTACTTCGCGACTCAATCCGGTACTGCTGCAATTTCTTAGTCAGCCTAAACTGGGACTCAGCTGGCAGGGTATTTTTCTTCTCGTATTTTGGACGCTGCTGTTCGATGTGGCGATCCCCACGTCTGGCATTGATGCAACTGTAAGTGTAATAGCCATCATGACGGTGGTGTTTTACCTGTATCTTAGTGACATGATAATGATGGGGTTGCATGGAAGACCACGATGGATTAGCGTTTTTTGTTCGCAGAATTTATTTTCTCGTTAATGGTTATTCAGTTGTTTTTCGGCGGACTTTTCTTTGTGGCACTTATCTCCATGCCACCTTCTGGTCATGGAGGAAAAGCACTCGTTGCTTTGCTTGCTATCCTGGCACTTTTTATGATGCTTTGGGTGGCATGGCCGAAAGGCGTACCCTTTATTCGCAAGCCAGGCATGGTGATGAGCAGGATATTCGCCAGTCCGTGGAGAACGCTGGAGTGGATGAACTTCGCGTGGTTTTCGGCGGTCTGGGTGATAATGTATTTCGTGATCAGCTCTATTGTTATCATAGAGTTACTAAAACTATTTGTTTAAAATGATAGTGCAGGCAGGTTTGTATTAGGCTATCCGGATCCTTTGATTCGTTTGGATTGAGCCATACTGCCACTGTCCCTTGGTTTTAACCCTTTATTTTTACTCTTTAAAAATATAATTTAAATACAATAGGTTACGATGAGTGATTTTTAATAAGGTAAAAATACGATTTTTATCCTAACTACCTGTTGTAACTTATTTTTATTGTTTTATTCTACGGTTCACTGCCGCACAGGCAGCTTAGAAAATCAAAACAAGGCAATTTGATAGTGTTTTTCCGTTCACTGCCGCACAGGCAGCTTAGAAATGCATTTTCATTCTGTTACTTAATACTTTCACGTTCACTGCCGCACAGGCAGCTTAGAAATTTATTGATACTTATAGCCAATACGGTAGCAAGTTCACTGCCGCACAGGCAGCTTAGAAATGTCTATATACCCCGTCATGACGAGATCATTAGTTCACTGCCGCACAGGCAGCTTAGAAAGGTTCAACTACTGCGGGAGAGCATCGCTTTATGTTCACTGCCGCACAGGCAGCTTAGAAATGAATCGACTTTCATTTCAGGTACAGCAAAATGTTCACTGCCGCACAGGCAGCTTAGAAAAGACCCGCTTCTAGTTGAAATCATGCCAGATAGTTCACTGCCGCACAGGCAGCTTAGAAAATGAATACACGGCGGACGATCACCGCCACTTGGTTCACTGCCGCACAGGCAGCTTAGGAAATTAGAATTATAGGTTCTTTCACTCCAATAACGTTCACTGCTGCCGCCGGTCTGGTGTGGCGCAGAGCCGCGCCGCGCCTACACTGTGTATCCGTGACCCATACAAAGATGTTTAGTTGTTGGGCTAACGTAACGTAGAAGCCATTTACCATGGCCTTTGCTGTTTGAAGAGTGCAACGTCAGGCCGATGATACCACCGTGAGGTAAAGGCTTATCGTCCGGTTTGATATTCCGAGCTTTGGTATCGGTGAGTAGTGCTATCTGTAAAATTCTTGAGATGTCAGTATGCCATCAATGGTTGACTTTGGTTAGATGCGGCTGGAGGGGGGAGAGCGCTTTCGTATCATCCTTGCTGAATGTGGATTATGTCACCCGTGTTGAGCTGCCTTATACTTATAGGCCTGTCTGGAGTTTTTGAGGGGCTTTCTGGACAGTTGTCGCCGATGGTGTCAACCTTTACGAGAGTGTAGATACTGTTGTCGTTTCCTTTTTCCCTCTGCTACGGCTAAGCTGGTTTTCTGGCATGTAACATCAGCATATTACTACTGAGCGCGGACGCCTATGACGTTGAATGCAAGATTCTGGTTTATCACCTTGTGCTTTGATGCTTACTGGACGTTAGCCGTCCTAGGGCGTGAGCGAGTCGTTCCGGCTTTGCTTGCTGGTGCTTTGCTGGCATTAATCCTCACTTCAGCCTGGCAACGTAAGTGGGTTCTGGCAGCGACATTGCTGGGCACGGCGATGGATGCATTGTGGTGCTATGTCGGTGCAGTCGAATTTGCTGGCCAAAGCGGTGTGCCATTATGGATGATATCGCTGTGGTTAACTTTTAGTTGTTGGTGGTACTGGCTATTCAGCCAGATAAAGGCCACCCCGGTACTGCTTGCGTTAGTTGGCGCGGTGGCGGGGCCACTCGCTTATCTTATAGGTTGGCAATTGGGTGCTATGACATGGCTGATGCCTCCCTACAGCGTATTATTACTTATGGCACTAGGCTGGATGATTTATCTGCCCGTCATCAGTTTACCACTTCAGCGTAGGGGAACGGGATGATGTTTATTTCGCGATATGCCCCCTGCTTAAACCGCTTTATCTCACGTCTTATAGATGCAATATGCTTCCATCATTCTGACTGAGATTGACTCTCTTAAAAGTAGAAAAGCGCACGTTGTTTTCTATGCGGTCACTTATTCAATATGTAAATTTGGTCATTGCAGGTAATACTCACGTTCGATGAATGTACCGATAATTTTGTCATGCATTTCTACTGATTTTGAGTCTCCGAGAGTCTTACAGTTTAGCCGTTTTAATCGGTTGCGAAGATTCAGATTTTCACGCTCAATTCGTGGTGTATAAAGCTTACCTGCGATGTGCTTTTCATTCGGCAGCATGTCGTAAGCGCTGACGTTATCTGTGCACCAGAAGGCAACGTTTAAACCCACTAACAGCTTCAATAAATTACGGAAAGTCTTTTTGCTTCGGCGACCCAAAGCATGGGCAACAAGACGTTTGAGACGGGGTTCCCATGCATACCACAACCAGCGCTGCGGCTTCTTGCTGCCTACAAATGCCCCCATCTCATCCACTTCTCAAATGAGTTGAATTTGCAGGTTATCCAGCGGCAATGTTGTTACATTCCGCGGCGAGAGTTTTTTAAGGTGCGCACAACAGCATTGAGACTGATATGCAACGCCCGTGCGGTATCGCGGATACCTGAGTTGTTCATGGCAAAGTCAACGATTTGCTCTTTCATCCCCGGGCGGCAGGCGCGATAAGCGTAATCGAGCTGGAAAGTTCGGCAGCACATTTGGCACCGATAACGCTGATGACCAACCTTTCCCAGACCGTTTTTTTAACGGATTCAGTCTGTTCACAAAATGGGCACTTTACGTCAACTTTTGCCATTCGATACGCTCTGTCAAAAGGGTGATCTGACAACACAATCAACACCTTGAATACTTGACCAAACCTTTAAATGCCTTATAGATGCAATTATTCTGTTTGAACGCTTAACAATAACTTCCGATTTCCAATCTCTCTTTTATAAACCTCCACCTTCAATGGGGCAACAGCAGTCCCAAATCTGAGGTCAGAACTGGTAACCTAGTTTGAAACTGAATTCATTGTTTTGGATGGACTTAACACGCACCGAGTCGCCGTTAGAATCAATACCAGATCCGGCTTTACCAAGATTGATGTACTGATAGTCCAGACCTGCGAATAGATTGTCGGTAATCGGATAGGCAGCACCGATGCCAAGGCTCCAGGCGAAATTGTTACGTCTGGCATCAGGATAACACCAAGTGGAAGAGCCCTTGCAGCCATTACCCATTTCGTCGAGAGTCGCGACAATTTTGCCAAAGAGTGGGTCAATGTTAAGGCGTGCTGTGCTTTTGTTGCTAGCCAGACCAATCCCGCCTTTTACATAAGGTACGATCTTGGTTTGAGCAAAGACTAAATGATACGCTTCCGATTTGTTTGCGAAAGTTGATGACGCGCACTTCACCATTTCACAACGGCTCGATTTCTTCTTGTTTATTGCTGTGAGTACCGGTGAACTGCTTCATACCATTGATTTCATATCGCACAAGGTGACAAGAGGACGATGGCTCCTCGTTAAGCCAGGTCAGATTCAACAAATCGACCGTTCTTGCTATTGGGATGGTTTTTTTGTGCCAATCAGTTCTGAGGTTCTCGAATCAGCAGTCGGCAGTCATTCAAGCAACGATGAAGCCCATTTACTGATGGCGTTGCAAAAGATGCCCTCTGTCCTCAACCTTACTGAGGAGCAGTCCCAACTGTGTTTCAATGCCATCGAACAGATAGCATTAGATGCACAACTCACTGGGCCCGTACATTTGATTGAAATGTTATTGAAACGGCAGTTGCACGCCATTGTTCTGCGTTTACTCGTTAACCATCAGGCAAATATTGAAATCAACAGTAAACCGCCAGTCGCTTTTTTACTGTTTTTAAAATTCCGACGTGCCATAGAAGATAATTTTCGTCAATGGCACCATGTGCATCAGTACCTGGACATGCTTGGTTGCTCAGAACGAACATTGGCGCGAGCATGTGAGGCGATCTCCGCGACCACGCCAAAAGAAATGATTGATGCACGCCTTGCACTAGAGGCAAAGCGCTTGTTGACTCATACTACTATCAAATCCAATCGAGTTGCCTCAGAGCTGGGTTTCGACGATGCCAGCTATTTCATCAAATTTTTTAAACGTATGGCAGGCTATACACCAGGTGAGTTTAAGAAACGACAAGGCGTCGTTCGTGAATTTAGATAAGCAGGCGCAACGCTCGTCCAAGATAGAGGGGGCTGTGAACCCCTCTCTGAAGGTTCGTATCGCGCATCCATGCGTTCAACGTCGGCTAACCTGCATCACCTCCATCTGTAGCACTATTGCGCTCAGCTATTTAGGCTCCTGGAATGAATGACAAATCTGCAGAGAACCGATTTGGACGTATTTGCAGTTTTGTCATGCAACTCTAATTATTTAATGTATAGAAGCTTACTTACTCTCTTGAGCATGTCTCTGAGTTTAAACTTTCCTTGGTATCCCCAGGTACATTACCCGCAAAGCGTCGAACTCGATCCAGCAATGCCGCAGACGAGTGTTCATAATCATAACAATAAGGCGGCACAGGCACTTGGTGGGCGTTATAATCTTCAAGCACCTCACGTGCGTCGGCCAGATAAAGATTATCCCTGACCTTCAAAAAAGCCTTTGCGTCATGTGTGTACCCATACAGATCTTTTGTCTCGTTATAGCGTTGCTGGTCGGACTCACCATTTTTCAATGTGCTTCTGGCAGGCGCACTAGCAATATAATTGCAATAACTGACATTCACTCCCTCCACAGTCGGAAAGAAATCTGGCTCATTACAAGGCCTTTGGGAGAGGTTAACGAAGATATTTCCCTCCACCAATGCTCGAGCTTCAAGGCTGAAACTCATACCGTAAAAATCCCAGTTCTCCAAGACATTGTTATAAAGATGGAATGTGCCGAATTGTGCCCTTGGGTTACGTTGCACCGTGTTGAAGAAATAATTGTGATGCAAAGTGACCCGAGCCTGGGAGTCACGATCATAATGTTCGAATAAATTGTTCGACGTGATATTATTGAGCAACATCACCTTATTATCATCATGAAAACGAATCCATGACAGCGTTACGTCCGTCGCGCCGTTTTTAACGTTAACCAACCGGTCAGAGAAACGTGATAAATCGAGATGATTGATCCAGATCGTATGTGAAAAATTAGCGATATTGATAGCCTGTGAAAAGGTACGTAACCGTCCATCTATAGTTAGATGAGTGACGATGACATTCTCGCTATTATAGATGCCCAGTCCATAATCCAGCAGCTTCACCTGCTGATCACGACCATCAATCGTCACGTTGGAAGGTACCCGAATCTGTGAATTGAGCTTGATCGTCATGTCGGATGCAAAACGTATCCAGATAGGTTCATGCGAATCACTTGCTTGTTCAATCGCTTCTCGCAGAGTCTTTGACCCAGCATCTTCCCTTGATGACACGAGCACGACGCGTCCTTCTAGTCCTCCCGTCGCGAAGCGGCCGTATCCTTGTCGTTGCGCTAGAAGAGATTTTACAAATGCACAATCTGCCGATGCCCTGGGGCATACTTGGAGTATTTGGGATGCAGGGTAGGCTTGTGAGATCGGCGCAATGACACAGAATGTAATAAGTAGCATGTTTGATATACGCACAACGAACCCGTTGGCAAATAGTCGACATACATCGCTCCTATTATTGAGCGAGTCATGAATACGCCGATCCCTGTGTTTACCCATGTTGCATACTCACATCGGCGAGCAAATGCACGTACCATGGCAGTGCTTCTTTCATCCCCGCTTTCAGATCGAATAGTGGTACATAGCCTAGACCGAGCTGTGCCTTGGATACATCGGCTTGAGAATGGCGCACGTCACCTGCTCTTGGTGTCTTGTAGATAGGTTGGCGATCATAATCAAATCCTAGCAATGCCATATTGTTGCGTATGATCTCGAACAACTGATTAAGGGTAGTGCGTCCGCCCACAGCGACGTTGTAGACTTCGCTCCTCCCGGTCATATCTTGCAACGCGGCGCGTAGATTAGCTTGTACTACATTGCCGATGTAACAAAAATCGCGGCTGGTCTCTCCATCGCCAAAAATTTCGACATCCTTCCCTGCGAGCATCGCAGCGATCCATTTAGGGATCACCGCTGCATATGCACCTGCAGGGTCTTGGCGCGCACCAAAAACATTAAAGTAGCGTAACCCGATCGATTCGAAACCGTAGGTGCGAGCATAAACCCCAGCATAAATTTCGTTGACTAGTTTGGTGACAGCATAAGGTGATAGTGGATTACCAATACGATCCTCACGCTTGGGCAAATTTGGCTCATCACCATAGGTTGAACTGGAAGCGGCATAAACAAAGCGCCGAACCTGCGCGCACCGCGCGGCATCGAGCATGTTCAGGAAACCCGTGACGTTTACGCCATGACTTGTCAATGGATCATTCACTGAACGAGGCACAGAACCCAACGCTGCCTGATGCAATACGTAATCGATTTGCTTGACAGCTTGGGTACAGTCGCTGAGGTTTCTCACGTCGGCTTCAATAAACGAGAAACGGCGCCAGCGCTCTGCACCTACGCGATCTCTGACCTCATCAAGATTACGCTGATGACCCGTAGCGAAATTATCTAACCCACGAACATCCTGTCCAAGCATCAGTAGGGTTTCTACCAGATTGGAACCAATAAAGCCGGCGGCTCCGGTTACCAACCAGCGTGAGCGCTGAGAGAGCAATTGTTCACACAAAGCCTGCTGGGTAGCGTGCTGTGCCCATGTAGGCAACAAGAGATTTTGGTTAATAGCCATTTTTATATCAGGGTCCGTTGAATGAAAGATTAATATCCTCCCCAGACTTCAAGTTACATGGGAGCAGCGTTCTTTAGCACCCGTCACATAGTTAGCGATGTGACGGGTGACTCTCGATCTTTCCGCCTGCATGCACTCGAATTATCTGGAGTGTATATCGTCGCTCTACTGTCAGTGCCCGCCGGTATTTTCAAACGGGCAGATAACTCAGACGCAACGTGCAACAAGATTGATAATTTGCCTCTTTATACATGCTTAGGTGGTGTTCTGAATGAAGGATTGAGCAACGTAAAAGTTGCGGTATTGACACCTCCACCTCATTATTTCCCCTTGTACAATGCAATGCTCAGCTATACCGCAATGCACGATATGTTCCTGTAATAACTCGGTAAAGAAACGCCAACAGTAAACCAAGCACAAGTGCTTCGAGCAGGATCAGCGGCGCATTAGGACTACTTGGCCGATCACCTGGTTCAGGGTGTACGATGATGCTCAGATAGCGCTGCAACCGCAGCGTGCTGATGAATGATTGCTGATAATTCTGTCGTGCCGTTGCAAGATTAGCTTCAGCAAACAGCTGAGCATTCTTGAGCGCCTCATAGGTTTTAAGCCGATCAGCCTCGGTATCTCCAAGGCCACTCAGACGCTGGCGGGTATCGGCCAGACGTTTTTGTAACGCCGCGACCTGTATTTTCATCGCCTCCATCATCGGGTGGTCGGGATTTCCCAGTGCACGGAGCTTATAAAGATTGATGTATGCTGTATTGAGTTCCCCTTCGAGCTGACTGAGTTGCGAGAGTTGCATCGCAGTATCTGCAGCAGGATCGATATTGCCGTTCTTAATGCGCCAGTTCGCTAGTCCTTCCAGTGCTTGGAGAGCCTGCTGCTCGGCCAGTGCGACCGCTTGCTGGCTAACCTTCAGCGCGTCGGCAATGCCTTTTTCATCCATTTTATGTACAAACTGTTGAGCCAGATCGATTAATGCAAGCGAAATCATCTTGGCGTCGTCCGGCGAAAAAGCGTTGACCTCCATCAGATTGATCTGTTCTTGCATGCTGTACGACATATTGACCAGAGACTTATAAGCCTCATACAGTGCATCGTCACTGGCATCAGGCATCAACCTGTTCATAGGATCGAATGTTGTATTTGTCAGGTAACGGCGCAGTCCGATCTTCTTGTCTAGCTGATGCATTGCGTCACGTGAATTTAGAAAACTGTTGACAGCCCAGCCGTCCACCAAACTCCCCGATGTGTTACTACCCGTTGAAATCAGGCTAGTGACGTTGTTAAGTGGTGTCTGGCTTTGCTGATCGCTGGCACGTACCGAAAAACGGGACTCTGCCGTATAGCGTGGCGTGGCCACAAACATCAAATACAGAATTGCCAGTATCATGGGTACCAGAATAAGCGTAGCCATAATGCAACGCTGTATACGCCGCGTGCGGAGTGCACTCACTCGGAGTCGATGCCGATAAGCCATTTCCGATTGCGAATCAGTCTCAGAAAATGAGGGATTCTGCAGCGGCGGAACTGTCGTTGAATGGATCGGTCCCTTGTGCGTATGAATCGTTTCGGTTTTGTCTTGCTGGGAATCTCCCGATGCAGTCTGCGAGGTTTTCCTCAATGCGAAATCTATTTCGCTCATAAATCAGAGCCTTTATACAATAGTCCGTCATCTGTGAATGACGATAAGTGGAAAGTATTAGTGTGCGGTTTACCAATCGAGCCTCAAACAACGCCCGCCATAGCTTTGTGAAACGGCAGGGCTCAAACGGTATTGCACCATCTATAATGTAAATATCGAAATTAGGTATCAGGGCTAACGCAAAAGAAAATTCTTGGCGTACATGAAGCGGCCAGTCAACCATGGGTTTTGAAAGGTACTCTGGGGTTGTCATCAGGTCTGACAGCCAGTCGATAGAAGCGCGTACATCCTGGCCATAAAGGTTGCAGACAAGTTGCACCATTTTCAGACCGGATCCTTTGCCACGAATAAAGCCCTGGCGACCCATCGGCCATGAGACGAGCCCACCATGTTGGACCAGCCCACGAAGGGGAGGGCGTATCCCTGCAAGCACGTCTATCAGCGGACGATGCCATTGAGGTGTGTTCGAAAGTAACGCATACCTGCCGCGAGCCATGAAAAAATCAACATTCGACAATAATGGTCGTTTCTCACCAAACATTCGTGGATGATCAGTGACACCAGTTAAACGGATCATTGGTCCTCACATTGGTTGCACATTGCTACGTGCTAGACGTTCAGCAAGCAAACTAATAGCGACAAGCAATGTCAGCGCGATCAAGAAATAGCTTAGACTTGCATCTTCTGACACGTAGTTATCAAAATAAGCCGACCGTAATAATTGCATGCCATGCGCAAACGGAGACCATAGAAAATATTTTCGATACTCTTCAGGCAACTGTTCCGACACCAGGAACACGCTTGAGAACACCTGTAGGAAACGCTCGATAACAGCAGAAAAACGCAGGAAATATGGCCAGAACGAGGCAATACTACCAAACAGAATGCCCATTGAAGTTGCTCCCAGCGCCATCATCAGCACATAAAAGAGAACTTTCATCCATTGAGCGGGTAGTGTGACCAAGTTCAGATAAGCACCAACCGACAGCAACACCAGATATACTGCCAGAAAGATACCCAAATAGATTAGAGCATAAGACAGTGCATACTGTAGTGGCGTGATGACACCCAGATGTATTAATACCCGCGACCCGACATAGTTGGTGCTGCTACGAAAGATGATTTGACGGAACATGATCCACGTAATTGCGCCTAACAGTGAGAATGTCGCCACATCCATCCCCAGAATATAGCGAACCCCCGTCAGGAAGTAAGGCGCTGAGATCAAGCCCAGTAGCACGGCAGGACCAAGAAATGCCCACAACAACGCAACTCGACTTTCATTGTGAATAACGTGCAAAAGGTAACTGACCAAAGGGCCTAGCGTTGTCGGCCACGACGCACCCCGCTCCAATGGACGTAGCTGCTGTTTGGCATGAATGAAGTTCAGACGTGTACCCAGTGATTCGCATTGTGCGGCCTCTGAGGGTGTGAATGATTCTGCCATTTCACCAGCGACGAGGCGCGCTTCACGCGCAGCACGACTTTTTTGCTGTGCAACCCGTGTAGCATAACTTGTCTCCAGCCGTTGATGCTCACGCTCTAGTTCTGTTGACCGATAGCCGTCAGACTGCACGTCAACCCCGGCCCGGATATCCAGTTCAAGATAGCGTATGATCATGCGTAACTGGCGGTAGCGAAAATCAACGGTTGCCTCATCCGCACCAATGCGAGCGAGGCCACTTTCCTGCCCTGCCTGGATCGCTTGGTAGATTGCGCGTCGTTGTCCGATGGAAGCATGTGGTAGACGTGCCAGTGAGTTCAGGAATATCGTCAACGAAGCATTAAGCGATATTGGCTCGATACTCACTGCGGCATCCACCTGCTGACGCAGTTCATCAAATGCAGTATCAGCAGGCAACACACGTGGTTGCTTTTCATCGTCCTGATCCATGGTGATACTCATTGTGCTACGACCGTGGCAGAGCGGGTTGAGCCTACCGCCGAGCTGAAAGCAGAAAGGACTTTCTGCACTTGAGTAAACGGTGCATCGGAGATATAAATCTCGTCGCCTTCACGAACCACAAAGTGATTTGCCAGAACCATTTGTTCCGGCTGTGTAAAATCAAACTGATAGACAATTGGCTTGATCTCCTCATTTGAACCCAAACGAGTCGCATCGGGCGCACGCATAAGGAAAACCGCATTTGGGTTGGCCAAGCTGTCGTTCAAACCATTAGCGTCTCCCAGTGCATCGGCGACGCTATAGTTACGCTTACTCAACTTGATACGTTTCTGTACGCTTGCCGCACCCAGCACTGTGAAATATTGGGCAACGTCGTGCACGACGACGATATCTCCAGGGGATAAAGCAATATTCTGAGCCGGATTGCGATAGATATCAGCCAAACGCACAGAACCTGACTCACCGCCACGTTGTACCGTAATCGCCATTTGTTCAGGGTTGCGTTGCACGGGTACGGCCTGCGCAAGCAGTAAACTTAACCGCGTTGCCTGAGCGAGTGGATATATGCCGGGTTTAGACAAGTCACCCTGTGCGATCACTATCTGGCCACGCCGTGGCGAAGCCTGTACATTCACGTCAGATGCAATCACTATA
This sequence comes from Serratia sp. UGAL515B_01, assembly GCF_033095805.1. Classification (NCBI taxonomy): domain Bacteria; kingdom Pseudomonadati; phylum Pseudomonadota; class Gammaproteobacteria; order Enterobacterales; family Yersiniaceae; genus Serratia; species Serratia sp. UGAL515B_01. The sequence continues at coordinate 1,368,124 of NZ_CP109901.1, forward strand.
CCTTGCAAGCGATGCATAATGACGTCGTGCAATTGTCCAATGGTGAGTCCTTTAGCATGGATTTTTCCCACGTATGGCAGATAAATTGCACCCTCGCTATCAAGTATCATTTCGCCCAAGTTCGTCATACCATTTGCATCCGATGCAAACAGTTGCAGACCATCCCTTTCCCACAAACTAATGTTAACACCATCGCCTGGGGCTAGGCGGGTGACGTCAGTTTCCTGTGCTACGAGAAACCTTTGAGGGAAGCTAGCATGTTCTGCTTCACGGCTGGCAGCGGCTAGTTGCTTCGTCACGGGCATCAATACAATATCTCCCCGTCCGTGGGATTTCTCTACCTCACTGAGCATGGGACCACTACGTGGCAAACCACACCCTTGTAATACCATGCAGACCAGCAGTACCAACAGCCCCGTCTCTGCCCGCCTTATCCTTTTCACACCATACTCCTTGAAACGCATTCAACTTCTCCGAAACGCATTCAACTTCTCCAGGTACATCACTCCTGGAATAAAAATCGTGATTAACCTGAGGACAGACTATCCGTAAGGACTTGATCGTCTATTTCCGCAGTTTTTTAGCCAAAGGCTGAAATGTCTATGCTGTATTCAGTTCGTCATGCATGGCACTCGTGATCGTCGGTTTACACAATCCGATGAACGTATCGCGTGTCACGTCGACAGCAAATAACTTCAGAGCTCGTTTTTTGGCCATTTCACGGACTTCGGCATTGGAGCGAACACTGTCCGTTAGCAATGAAATCTTGTCGCAGGCTTCATCAAGGTCGGGATTTTCTGCACGACTGAGCAAATGTCCGGTAAGCCCATCGGTAAAACACTCACCAGAGCCCCCAGCGGGTGTTGACACCGTTAATACGCCCAACAACTGTGCTTCGATCAACACGTTCGGTAATCCTTCAAATAATGAAAGCAGTACCTTGACGTCCATTTTCGAATACCAGAATCCGACGTGCCGGGATAGACCAACCAGCAGCAGACGATGCTGGATCCCAAGTTCGTTAACCAGAGTGTGAATGCTCTCTAGCAAGCGACCATCGCCTACCAGGACGAAACGTGCGCGCGGACGACGTTGCAGATAACGATGCACTAACCTAATCCATGTATGTGGCTGTTTGTCGGGTTCCAGGCGAAATACTCCACCGATAGTCTCGGTTGCGTCCTGTGTACGTTCCGCGAATTCCAGCCATTTGCGTTCCTCTTCAACCGGTGCTGTGATCGCGGGTACTGGTACACCGTTGTACAGAATATGGAAACGCTCAATAGGCAGGCCCAACCATTGTGCATATTCCTGGGCGATCACTTTGCTGTTACTCATAAAGTAGACGCCAGGAACTTCAGCTAGAGCCCGGTACAGCACGTGATATTCTGGTTTGTCGCGTGCGCTACGCAGATTGGGCGGCAGACCGCGAAATACGAGGTGAATCACTGGCACACCAGCGAGCAACGCAGCCAGTGCACCGAAAATGCAGGTGCCGTCTTGCCATAGGCTAGCGACGTCAAAACGATGTTCGTGAAAGTATGGGAACAGACGAGTTAAGCCATACCGTACTTGTGCAGGAAGATATTCCAGTAGTCTAAGAAAGTCAGGATCCCTGATCGCTAAACCAAACTGGTTACTTACTGGAAGATTGTTTATTTCTGTGACCTTGATCTTGGCATCAAGGAGGTCATTGAGAAAAAAATCTAGCTTCTTGTTAGTTGCCACTTCAGCATCTGTTGCCGTATAACGTTTGACCAGCACATTGATTACGAGTGGACGCAAAGATTTGTCACCAGCTTGCTGGCGTGACTGACCCAAATTTTGCAAGCTACATGCCAACCTAGCCAATTGACGCTCTGCACCGCCTGGCCCCAAACTTCCTGTGACCAGCCCGATTCGTTGTGGCTGCCTCGGTCGTGCAATAATTTCCCGATCACGGAAATACAGCAATGCGTGCTTTAATGACAACATCGAGATGTCATTTCCAGCAACGCCTCCCAGAGGCTCAAGCCGACAGAAAAACTCATAGTCATCCATCAACTGAACATTAAATTTCCCGGCCCGACTTTCTGGATCCATGTCCTCGGCAAGTGGTGCGAGCACCTCGACTGCTTCATACAGTAAACCGCGTTTGTGCAAATTTTTAGCGAACAGCACACGCATGTTCGGCCGGTTATAACGCCCAATCAGTTTTCTAAAGAGTACATCTGACTCGTCATAAAGACGTGCATCCACCATGATGCCTGCACGCACCAGAGCTGCATCCGCGTCTTCGATATTTTCTGGTAGATACAGGTCAATCAGCGCAGGGACTTCTGCATTACGTCGTAATTTCATCAGGTAACGGACATAAAGACGCAAGATAGCAGCATCCTGTGGATTGACCTGCAGAAGGGCAGCCCACTGCTTAGCTAATTCGTCAGCGCTATTTACTTTTGCCTGTTCCTTGATTTGCAGCCACAGCATAGACACCTTGGCATCACTGCGATGAAAACCAACCAGGTTTTCAGCCTCTTCGAGATGACAGCGTGCCAAATCCTCTGTGAGACAGATCTTAAGGATTTCACTTAAACGCGAACGCACATTTTCAAGCGTAACATGCGGTAATGATGTGGGCGCTTTTTGACGCTCGATTGTGCATCCAACATCATCTCCTACTCCTGTATTTAGATAGTTAAAAAGAGGAGGCACATGCTGTCCCCAGGCCATTTCGGTCGATTCGTTTTTTTTATTCATCTGCAGCCAACACTAAGGAACGTACAGCCACAGAGGATGTGATTGAGGCGGTCGGCACAATATCCAGTTGTTTCTTACGCCGTGCTCGTTCGATCCATAAATGACACTTGTTGATATTGGCATCAATCAATTCTGGTTTTTCAGAGTATCTCCGTAATAAAGACCAGTATTGCAGTGCATCGGTAAACTGGTGGGTGCGCATAGCTCCCGTTGCTGCAGCTTTCAGCCCGACCTCATTATCAGGTGAAAAACGTAGGATGGTTTCACCTATTGCCAAACGCTCAGAGACGTTGCCAGGATCAAGTGCCTTGAGCCTAGAATAAAGTGCTGAAATCACGCGTTTCTTCTCACGCGATATCACTGAACTATCTATATCAGCATTTTCAGCACGTTCGATTAATGCCCAAGCCCGATCGTATTCACCTTTTGCCAACATCTCACGTGCTACACGCGTCAGGCGACCCTGAAGCTTGAGGATTTGCCGCTGTGCTTCAGTTTTAACCCATTCTTCGATGGGGCCACTTTGCAGCAATTCCTGATAGGTATCGATGGCCTCTTCAATATGTTCCGCACTATGTGCAGCGGTACGAGCCAACAACACCTTAGCAACCACAGTAGCGTCTTCTTCGCTCGCGGCTCGTTTCAAGTGCATAAATGCTGTTTTGGTATCGCCTTGTGCATATGCGGCTCGTCCGGTGAAACTATCGAGTTCGGGAAAGCGAGTCAGGGTTTGATTGGCGATGTTAGAGATGTCCATAACATCGTCATAGCGTTTCTCTTGGAAGGCTTGACGGATATCAATGCGCATTTTCTGTTCGAGAGCACGCCGTGCACGTCTGAGTGCATTGTTGAACGGTGGCAGATGTGTGCGTGCCTGGATACTATCTGCTGCTTCAAGCAAATCGCCTGCATCAAGTTGACTCAACCCGTGTTGCAGCCAGTGTACTGCTTGTTGTTTTACCCATGTTGCAATGTCTGGGTCGCGGCTATCAGATAAACCATGCGTAGCAGCGAGTAACGCAGCAGGCACGGCAAAACCCTGCAGAGCGGCGCTACATGCTAACTCGAAAGCTGTCTGCTCGCTCAATTCAACTGGCCAAGAGGCTATTTCAAGCAGGCCAGCGCGATCTGCCTGTGCTATTCGTTGGTTCCACAACACCGCAAAACAGGGGCCGTGTGTCGGTAACACATCAAGTACCTCTTCAACCCACTTAAGCACGGCTTCTTTATCTGAAGATGCCTCGAGTAACTCCAGTACTGCCTGAGCGGCCTCGGCCTTGTTTTCGCTTAAGTGAAACAGCTGTTTCCACTCGCCTAGCGCTGCTGCGCGATCACCAAGGTGTGTCGCTGATACTGCGCATACACGCAGGGTTTCCAGCGTTACGATTTCATCTGACAGCAATGCTTGTGCGCACGAGCGTGCTTCGCGGTATTGCCCAAGTTTGAAATAGGCACGCATCAGCATCAGATCGTTTTTTTCGTCATTTGTTGCGCCTTGCTCTCTAACAGACTGTAGATTGCGAATGGCATTTTCGTAGTCACCAAGCTCATATTGCATGCGCCCGAGTAAAATACGGTGGCGACGTAAGCCTGATTCATTGCGCAAAGCTTCATGTAATTGCCGCGAGGCATCAAGATGTTGCCCAGCATTCCATAACGCTTCAATATCGGTGAGTCGACCTTCTTCATGTGATACCACATCATGAATCATGGACGAATCGAGTCGCGGCAGGATAAATGTTTTGTACCAGTCTTCACTCAGCCGTTCGTTGAACAGCTCGGTATAGTGAGCCAAATCCAGTCCGTCATTAGCGATGGCATTGATCTGCCCAAGCCGGCGCATCAACGGCGTCGGATCATAGCAGGCTACTGTCATACGTTTGGCTGTATCACGTACCATCCTGATCAAGGCGTTACGCCGGTCAATCACGGCATTATCTGGTGTGCAGGCGTTAACATGGGTAACAAACACAAGTTTATCTGTGCCAATAAGTTGTGCGATCTCTTCCATATCGCGTGCTATTTCATCATCGCTTAGATCTCGTCGCTGGATACGCGCGAGGAGTTCACGATCGTCCGGTGACAGGCGCTGGAATGCCGGTATATCCTCGAGTAACTTACGGCGACTTGCTAGCTGGTCGTCTCCCGCCATCGACCAGAACAACTTCGTACGTTTACTATTGGAAAAAAAATCACTGAAATAGCGATACGTATAGTTGCACTGGATTGGCTGGCCATCAACGGTATGCAGCTTGTTCGAGGATATCTCTACAAGATAAAGATCGGCCGGAGTATGTGTGCTTGATATGAAACTGCTGGGCGTTCCGGGACGGAAAATCAACGGTAGTATATCGTCCGAAAATTTTTTTTCTCCAAACATAAAACGCAGTTGCTGCAATGCTTCAGTACTTGTGTGAACATAACCATAGTTGCGCCCATGTTCGAATGCTATGGGGTACCGTTGTGCGCTAATTCGCGTGGGTTGATGGATACGGCAGGTTCCAATCGGGCAAATATTGAGCGAAGTCATATGATGATTACTCCATATCGAACGGTGTATCAAAGCGTCCAGTAGAAAACGTCTGAGCGAAGGCGTGACGGTTCGAGCACTGAACGTAGATCACATACGACACCATCTTTCGCCACCATTTGGTTCAGCTTGTCATAAACAAGCTCCACCGACTGTTTGTGAGGAACGGCGAGTATCAACATATCGAGGTCTTGCAACATTGATGGTTCAACCAGCGTAATGCCGTATTCACGCTTGGTCTGCACTGGGTCAGCGAGTGGGTCACATACATGAGGATTAATACCATAACGTCCCAACTCGTTATAAAGATCGACGACTTTCGAGTTGCGGATATCTGGCACGTTTTCCTTGAATGTGATACCGACAACACCGACGCGCGTCGTTGATGCCAGCCGTTTACGATGGGCCAATACCTGGATCAATTTGGAAGCAACGTGCTCAGCCATGCTATCGTTGATACGTCGTCCCGCGAGGATAACTTCCGGATGATAGCCAAGCTGTTGAGCCTTTGAGGTGAGATAGTACGGGTCTACACCAATGCAGTGGCCACCCACCAAACCTGGTGTGAAGTTCATGAAATTCCATTTCGTTCCGGCTGCTTTTAACACTTCTGAAGTGTTTATATCAACCAGTGCACAAATCTTCGACATCTCGTTCATCAACGCAATATTGATATCACGCTGGGTGTTTTCTAGTACTTTGGCGGCCTCGGCAACCTTGATTGACGACGCGCGAAATACGCCAGCTTCAACCACGGTTTCGTAAACGCTAGCGACCAGCTCAAGCGTTTCCTTGTCCTGACCGGACACAACCTTGACAATTTTTTCAAACGGATGATCGGTGTCGCCTGGGTTGATTCGTTCTGGACTGTAACCAAGCTTGAAGTCAACACCGCAGCGTAGACCGGAGCTTTTTTCCAGTTCAGGCCCACAGATTTCCTCTGTAGCACCAGGATAGACCGTCGACTCGAAAACGACTGTACTACCTCGTGTTAGCACAGAACCAATCAGGCGGCTGGCGTCTTTTAACATGGTAAAGTCGGGAGCGCATCGTTCATCGATCGGCGTCGGTACAGCTACGATAAAAAAGTTACAACCTTTCAGATCTTCCACGCGACTAGTCAACTGTAGCGTTGATTTAGCAAGTGTTTCTGGGGTGATTTCCCCGGTCCAGTCGTCTAAGTCACGCAGACGACTTACTCGCTGGCTATCTACGTCAAAACCAATCACGTCGAAATGTCGGGCAAGCGCAATAGAAACAGGCAGTCCAACATACCCCAGTCCACATACAGCGATATTTTTGACAAACATAGCGTAATCCCTTAGGAAAATTATTCCAATTTGATGTTTATAACGCTTGCTCTGCTACAACTACGGGCTTACTAATACATTAGTGTTGGGAATCGTCCTATATGACACGCGGTTTTAGTACGCCAACACATTACAGTATTTAAACACATTATAACATTTAAACACATTATTAAATCTGAATATATTATAGTTATAAACGTGATGAAGTTCATATTGAAGAAACTTAATGGGGGTTTTTAAGGAAGTTAATGGGATGGTGGTCTGCATCTAAAAACGGCATCTGTGTGGCAAAGTGGAAGTGTACTTAATAAGGATGGATTTCAACGATATGATATAAATAATAAAAATTAAAATTTTATCATGAATGGACATGATGCTTAACGAGCGTAATCTATTACTTGGGGCGGCTCATAACAAAACTACTTGTAAAGAAAAACAAGCTGTATTCATAACATACTTATCTAGATAACTCTCGATACGCTGAGAATATTCCTAAGTTAATGCAGTCTGTGCGAAGCTCTATTCACCGAAAAAAGAACATCAATTTTTTAAGTGATTGGAAACTGTACAGACTTTAAGGGATGTCTTTGGCGAGAATTGAATACCATATTATATAGAATGATCTGACATCAAAAAGATAAAAGACTTCAGTCTGAAATATTGTGTACTTAAAAATATCGAAAAAAGCCTTAAAGCAAGTGATAAAGTGTGTGAAGGGTCAGCCAGCTTGATGATGATTGTTAGATGGGAATAACAGCTGACTAACGCTGCCCTGAGGGGGCTCGCTAAAATTTGATTTTAGGGGCGATAAGCTGTGATAGCGTTGCAGGGAATTTAACAAATAGGCAAAGATTTGGCTCCTCTGACTGGACTCGAACCAGTGACATACGGATTAACAGTCCGCCGTTCTACCGACTGAACTACAGAGGAATCGTTTGAACGAGCAGAATAGTAGCGATGTAATACAGGTTTGTCAAAGTACTAAAGTCAGGAAAAAGTGCGTTTGCTGTCAGTTTGAGCAAATTGGTTTATTTTCCTACATTTTTCTTTGATGCTTCGCAGAGAAATTAGCCGAATCATCTTAACAGTCTCCTTAAGCCTAGCATTATGCTTCAGCTCAAACGGTTTAAAGTTTGTTTACGGCATACCCCTCACAACGTTGCTGAATGGCTGTAGTATTCACTGTCTACAGTTGAGTGTTTTTCCCTGAGAATGTAACCCGTTTTGGTTTTTATCCTCACCGCAGATGAGGATTTCTATATAAGCAATATTAATCAATTAAAAATATTTCTTATCGTTAATCGAATAAGGTTTTTTTTGTGTTTTTACGGGTTACCCTGAAAACCATTCTAAGATTATAAGGTTATTAAGGAGCTAGGTCTTGTCAACCCGGTGTTTATTCCTCTATGCTACGGCAAGTCATTTCTACAGTGGTAAATCCTACTACTCTTCAGTTTTTCCCGGAGTTTCTTAGTGATGAAAAAAGCAATCGCAATAGCCACATTGTGTGTGTTGCTGGCAGGGTGCCAGGGTGCGAATTTTAGTGCTAGAACCAAGCCAGCTCCGGCGGCAACCCAAAAACCAGTTGTTGCTCAGCCTGCTCCTGTGGTTGCTAAACCAGCCCAACCGATGATTTCTGCAGGTACTGATGCTGTCATGTATACATGCATGAAAGAATTGAATGCGTTGCAACAGGTCAACACTAAGCGTTATCAGGATCGCAGTACTGAACTGAACAGCATTGTGACCGAAGCCAAACTTTACATGCGTGTTCGTGACAACGTCAGTACTGACATCCACCAAATAATGGATGCTGCTTATCAATTCCGCATTGCTAAAACTTGCAGCATGATCCGTACTGATCTGACACGAGCACTGGTTGAACGTGTCGTTGGCTCGTAACATTCAACAACGCATCTCTAAGTCTTCCCAGAATACATCCTATATAAAATGCCCTCTTTTGAGGGCATTTATCAATATGATAGCCAATCCTCAAGCGCCGATTACACCACCATCTTCACGGGTAATCATGATCACTGAAGAACGCGGGCGCACGCTGTTGTTTGGGAAGTGAGAATCCCCGTCTTCCCCTGGATGCTGTACGTTGACAAACATCGTTTTATGATCGGGTGTGAAGGCGATACCTGTTAATTCGCATGACTTTGGCCCAACCATAAAGCGGCGGATTTCACCACTTTTGGGATCACCGACCAACATCTGATTATTGCCTTGTCCTTGATAATCACCTTTGTTGCTGTATTTGCCATCGGTCAGGATCCACAAGCGTCCGGCCTCATCAAATCCTAAGCCATCTGGGCTGTTAAAGGTATTTTCTGCCGTTATGTTGGGCGTACCACGGTTAATGCCTTCTGGATGAGCAATCGGATTACCACCCAAGACATAAATATCCCAGGAGAAACTTTCTGCCGTTGCATCGCCGCCCTCATCCCAGCGAATAATCTGGCCGTAAAGGTTGTTGGGGCGAGGATTAGCGGCGTTCACCGGCATATTTTCTTCGCCGCGTTTACTGTTGTTGGTTAAAGTACAATAGGTGTGTCCGTTGTGTGGGTTGACGGCAATCCACTCTGGACGGTCCATTTTGGTTGCACCAACCTGTGAAGCTGCCTTGCGCGCGAAAATCAATATTTCCGCTGCATCACGGAAACCATTCTCTGGCGTCAAGCCATTTTTACCAAACTCCAGAGCAATCCAGCGACCTTTGCCTTTCAGTGGCGTGCCGTTGACGTCACCATCAAACTGCGCAACGTATAGTGTGCCTTCATCCAGCAAACTATGGTTATTTGCTTGATTGGTAATGTCGATTTTGTTTTTGGAAATGTATTTGTAAATATGTTCTCCACGTTCATCATCGCCCATATACACTACAAGCCGGCCATCTTTAGCTACCGTTACTGCAGCATTTTCGTGTTTGAAACGGCCCAGAGCAGTGCGCTTGATCGGCGTAGAACCTGGGTTCATCGGGTCGATTTCTACAATCCAGCCGAAGCGGTTGAGCTCATTCGGGTTTTTCGCTACGTCGAAACGATCGTCAAATTCTGACCAATTGCGTTCTGGGTCGTTGGCTTTCAGCGCATAACGTTTTTGTTCTAGTGTGGTTTTATAATCGGTTTTCTGAGTGCCAAAATAGGTTTCAAAGTTTTCTTCACACGTGAGATATGTGCCCCATGGCGTTTTACCGTTCGAGCAGTTATTAAGCGTACCCAGCACCTTATAGCCAGAAGGGTCGGCAGCGGTTTTCAGCAGCGCATGGCCAGCGGCTGGGCCACTGAATTGCATTTCTGTATTGGCAGTGATGCGGCGGTTATAGTGCGATGGGCGCTCTACTTGCCAACGTTGACTATTACCAATGCGTTTCACTGCAACAATTGACACACCATGTGCTGCCTGGGATTTGCGTACGTCTTCCAAGTTGGTGGCTTTGTTACCGCCATGGGCAAACAGGTATTGTTCGTTAGCGTATTCGTTATTGATCGCCATCACACCATGATTGTCATCAATAGGGAAGAAGCTCATACCGTCATTGTTATCGCCAAATTGTTTTTCTTGGTCGATCGCGCTATTACCACCGTTTGGATCGAAGGCAACTGCGCCATCCACCAAAGGTTCTCCCCATGAAATCAGTATCTCGGTTTTATAGCCTGGAGCAATGACCACTTCGTCGGCAGTTGAAGCGGCAATCCCCTTGAAGCCTAGCAAATTACTTGCAGGTAAATCTTCCGCCAGCGCTGAAGTGGACATGCTCAAAATGCTGCCACCGAGGAAAGTGGCTACGCCAACGGCGCTGGCACCAGCCAATAACAATTTACGGCGTGCAGGGTCGTTCAAATGGTCGGTAGTTAATTGCTCTAGTTTATTCGTCATACGTTGGTTTCCTAAAGTCAGCGCCACGAGTAAAACTCGCCAGGGCGATCAAAATTAGGGTTAATAGTAATCAGGGAATGTGACGAAAATGTTACGAGACAGGTGAGGGGGGTCGCTCTCTGCTTTATAGGAACATAAATTTACTGCTGATTAGATGAAGCTGTTCTTCAATGTATTGTTAATGTTGTTGTATCGCCGTCGTCTAGCAACTTGTTCATCAATTCGCCATCCTTAAGTCACGCTATTGTCATCAGTGATTGGCAGCATAGCGCTAACTTTTGTTATGGAGTGCCGATCATGAACGTCATCACTGTTTATATATCCCACCAATTAGATAACGAGTCTGGGTTATTCCTATGACATGCTTATCTAGACATCTGACCACTTACCCGACACGCTATCAGCAGATTGCCGCTTTGTTAGAGCAGGAGCTGGGTAATCAATACCGTTGTGGGGATTATCTACCATCTGAACAACAACTTGCCGAACATTATCAAGTCAACCGCCACACGCTGCGTCGCGCAGTCGATGAACTGGTTGATCGTGGTTTGCTCCAGCGTCGTCAAGGTATTGGCATTTTGGTGCTGATGCGCCCCTTTAACTATCCGCTACACGTCAAGGCGCGTTTCAGCCAGAATCTTCTTGAGCAAGGCAGCCATCCCACGAGTGAACGTTTGCTTGCGGTATTGCGTCCATGCAACGGACATATTGCGAGCGCGCTCTCACGCGAAGAAGGAGAAACCGTTATCCACCTGCGCACCCTGCGCCGTGTGAACGGTGTTGCAACCAGTGTGATCGACCACTATTTGCCCGATCTTGACTGGTGGCCCATATTGCAAAATTTCCACTGCGGCTCACTGCATCAGTTTATCCAACAGCATATCCACCAGCCGCTCACCCGTTATCAGACGCGTATCAGCGCACGTCGTGCACAGGCTAAAGAGAGTCGCCTGCTGGAGATCGTCACCCATGCTCCTTTGCTGTGCGTGCGTACATTGAACATCTGTACGGGAAGTGAGCGGGTGGCGGAATATTCCGTCAGTCTGACGCGGGCTGACATGATCGAGCTGACGATGGAGCACTGAATGCAAACCTTACAGCAGAGAAAACGCTGGATGTCAGTGCTGGCACACAGCCCGCCCGCCCAGTTGCGTGAGCACTGGCAGGCGCTGAACCTCCGCCCGAGCTACCACTGCCTGCGTGCACCAGAGATTGGCTTGGCCCGGTTACAGGGACGGATGGGGGCCACTGGGCGCCGCTTTGTGCTGGGGGACATGACCGTTACCCGCGCGGTGGTGCAATTGGAAAAAGGCGGGCAAGGCTACAGCTATATCAGTGGTCGAGATAAAGACCATGCTGAGCTATGTGCGCTGATTGATGCTCTCTTGCAACAACCGAGCAGCCATGAACTGCTGCTGCAACGGTTGATTGAACCGTTGGCAGCACTTCAGCAGGAACAGCGCCGGTTGCGTGCCAGTTCTGTTGCTGCCAGCCGAGTAGACTTCTTTACGCTAGTACGAGGGGACTAAGCCATGATGCTACTGGCAGGTTTTGATCAACCTATTGAACAATCTCAACAAGCTTTCCGTTTGATTTTAAAAGCCTTAAGTGAACCTGGACATAAGGTGCTATTGCAGGGAGCCCCGGCGTGGGGTGCACTGAACGCAGCCAGTACCGCTGTGCTGCTGACGCTGGCCGATCAGGAAACGCCGTTTCAGCTTTCAGCGGAGTTAAAAAATGAGCAAGTGCTAACCAATATTCGCTTTCATACCGGAGCGCCGCTCGCAGCCAATCACGCCGAAATTAGCCTAGCGCTGTTCGATGAGCAACTCCAGGCTGCTGATTTGCAGGCATTATCGCACGGCAGTGAGATTTCACCGGAGTTCAGCGCCATCCTTGTTGTGCAGCTTAGCGCTCTGGAAGGGGGCCCAAACCTGCGTCTGACGGGGGCTGGTATTGAAAAGCAACGGCAGATCTCGCCCAAATTGCCACTGGCACTGCCAGCATTATTGGTCACGCCGACGTGTTAAAGGTGATCGACCAGGGAGCGGACGATACGACTAATGCCGTATCGATCCGCCACTTTTTCCAGCGAGTTGCCGGTGTGACGACTACCGAACGCACGCCGGAGGCCACACTGATCTAGACTCGCCATCGTATCCCTGAAGCCGTTTTACAGAACGATCAAATTCTGATTTATCAGGTGCCGATCCCGGAACCACTGCGTTTTATCGAGCCGCGTGAAACTGAAACGCGCAAGATGCATGCGCTGGAAGAGTATGGCGTGATGCAGGTGAAACTGTACGAAGATATTTCCCGCTACGGCCATATCGCGACTACCTATGCCTACCCGGTGAAGGTCAACGATCGCTATGTGATGGACCCTTCTCCCATTCCGAAATTTGATAACCCGAAGATGCATATGATGCCCGCATTGCAGCTGTTCGGTGCCGGGCGTGAAAAGCGCATCTATGCGTTGCCGCCATTCACCAAAGTGGAAAGCCTGGACTTTGACGATCACCCGTTCAGCGTACAGCAGTGGGATCAGCCTTGTGCGCTGTGCGGCTCGCGCCATAGCTATACTACGTCAAACGCAGGAAACCCTGCTCAAGATCCCCGTTCCATTAGAACAGGGTTTTCCGATCCAGCAGGCAGGAATAAAGCCTTCTCGCGCGTTGTCTTATGAGCTTCATACCAGTGCTAGTAGTGATGCAATTGCTCAAACAGTGAGCCTGATCTTTGCTAATACGGGCAGCCAGGCGGCGGTATTCCACGTATATGATAAATTGCATCTGGAGCGTGTACCACGCCGTTACGTCGTTGAGGCAGGTAAACACCTCGATGATGTCTGGGTACTCGATAATTCTGATGCAGGGCACTTTGATTTGTGGGTGCTTGGCCCGAATGGTTATCATCGTGCTTTTGCTGGTGAATTAATTCAGGGAAACAGTGCCACTGCTCCTGAAATACGAGTCTGCTATGACATCACTTATGGCAATGTGATAGTCACTTTAATGAACAATAGCGATCGGCCTTGTGTGTTTAATGTATCCGCTAAAGCCTATCGTCTTCTTACAGAACTTTTCCCATCTGTTAATAATTTTCTGGCTTCATCACGGTGAAAACGCAGGTCGTATGGAATATGGCTGGATAAATGCCAAGCGTGAGTTTTCACTTTTTACCGCCAAAACGCCATTTCATCAGCCAACAACGTGCATCACTGTGTTTGGCAAGCAGATTGTGTCCACGCTCGTCAGAAAGCTTATATTCTTCCTGTTAGGATTTTCAGGCATCGGTACGCCTGGCAGACATTGAGGTGAAAGTGCACCCTTTCGTTGATTTTACTTAGAGTTAATCTGATCGGTATCGAGGAGGGTTATATGATGTTAAAAAGTGGCTATGCTTTGCGCGAGGCGATGAATGATGGCTTTGGTTTTTTAGTTTGGCTCCTCTGACTGGACTCGAACCAGTGACATACGGATTAACAGTCCGCCGTTCTACCGACTGAACTACAGAGGAATCGTGTGAACGGGGCGAATAATAGCGGTGCTGATTATGCTTGTAAAGCATGAAAATGTGTCTTCGTGCTGTTTGCTGCTCAAATGAGCAAATCCCTCTTTTTCAGTGAGTGAATAAGTATCTATCACCCAAAATAATTCGAGTTGCAGGAAGGCGGCAAGTCTGAGCGTCGCCAGGAGCATAGCTCACTCTATGACGGGTGCGAACGGACGACGCCAACACCCATGCAACTTGAAGAATTAAGGGTATATACGCATTGTCGTTCAAGATGCAGTCCTGTTGATTGAGCTACTGGGTAGCTACGTGTATCTCACACTTTGGCACGTTTCAAATAATGTTATAATTCATTATAAATTAATTGGTTAAATTAGATAAGTGCAATTAAGTCTGATACTAAATAGTTGCGTATAATAGCGCTACAGGTGTGAGAGATGCAGGTTAGCCGACCGTTGAGCGCAGGGATGCACGATACCAGCCCACGGGGAGGGGGCACAGCGTGTTGGTGGTCCTCATCATTCCCACCTGGCAGAAGCGTGATGAATAGCGGTATTAAGAACACCTATTTAGTATCCTAGTTGCTCAATATAACGTAACATCAAGTTTTTAATTTTTTGTTAAAATAGCTAATTTAACTTTATGTTTTTATGTGGATTTTTCTGATTTTTTTAAATTAGTGAAGGAAGTTAGTGATTCGTTGAGTTGTTGAGTGGTTTTTTTTATTTTTTATGCATTCCCATGATAGGGACTATTTCTAAGCGTTATTTCAGCCATTCAGCTCTCTGCGGCGGTTGCTGGATATAGAAAATATTAGTATTATTTCGTCCTTCTGAACGTTGTGAGTGGTTTGTTGGGCGTGGTTTTAACTTCTTTTGCAAGTTTTGGGTCGTCTCAACAGGAAGTTGTGCTTCCGTTAGCTCTATTAGGTAGCAACGAGTACCGTGACCGTGGTGGTAGCGTCTGACATCTGACGCCCTAGGATAATTTACAGTGAACGTTGGCGGGGTTGAACCATTGCTGGTTATTTACTCGATTAATAGTGTTAATACCTTAAATGATTTGAGCTACGTGAAGGCGGTGACGCATCGAAAAACCGGCTTAGAGCAGATCTGAATGCTACCGGCAGCGGCAGCGAAAGAGTAAAGCCTGACAGGTTACGCATTGCGCTGTTAGTCGTCATACAACTTGAAGAATGGCAAGTACACATCCACCATGCTCATATCCGGCTCTGTCTGCAACATATGGGTAATGAAATTTTTTGAAAGGAATTTTCAATGATTTGCAACCAAAAGAACCTCTGTTTAGGCGTGTTGTTGTGCAGCGTTTGGGTATTGGCTGGCTGTCAGACTAATAGACCCAAGACGTCGTTACAGAATAAATCTCAGGTTAGCACCGTGCAGGCACCGTCTAAACAAAGCAATGTCACTCCGCCTCCTGCAGCAGCCCCAGCAGATAGCAAAACAACCAAAATTGGTCTGTGTCAAAGCGAATTAGTCTCTCTGAAGCAAATCAACCCTAAAGCTTATGCGGTCAAGCAAGCAGAGTTTAATCGTTTGGTGAATAACGCATCTGTTTATGGTTCGATTCGTGGTGATGTCAATGCTGGCACCAAAGATACTCTCGATGCGTTGTACAAATACAAAACAAACGAGCTATGCGCTGATATCGAGCATGAAGTCCTGCAAGGTCTTATCCAGAGAGGGGAAAGTGTGAAATGAGGTACAGGATATGTTGCAGTGCATTGCTGACGCTGGCACTGCCTCTGTTTGCTGTACGGGCAGAGGTTGCTAACACGCCAGAGAGCAGTAAGCTGAATTCACTTGATGAAATATCACGTCAAGTGGATGACGCTCCGGCGCTGCTATTTCTCACGCCTTCACAAATAGATAATACGGTAGAGCCGGTAAAAGAAAAGAGTAAACCAACAAGTAAACCCAATGCCTTGGTAAGGTCTGGGGATGATTCAAACGCACGTATTCGCGAAATGAAAACGTTGCAGGCGACGATTAACCAGTTGAAGGCAAAGGTTAGTGCTCAGGAAGCTGCACTTAAGCAATTACGCGTTGCAGAATCTAGTCAAAAATCCTCTTCGGCTGAACTGGTGCGTTTGCAACAGTTAATAAAACAAAGCCAGCAGGAAAACGTGCAGTTAAAGCAGCAAATTGCTGCACTGAACAAAGAGCATGCCCAAAAAAGCCAACAGTCTCTGGCAAAATTACAGGAGCAGTTAGCAATACAGGGTAAAGATAATGATCAGAAAACCCAACAACTAAAACAATTGCAGCAAACCAGTACCAAACTACAAGAACAATTGACAGCGCAAACCAAAGAGAGTGAAAAGAACGCTCAACAGGTTAAGCAGTTGCAGGAACAACTGGTGTCTGGCACCAAAGAGAATGAGCAAAAAAGTCAGCAAATGTTGGCCAAGTTAAAAGAGCAGTTAGAGACAAAAACTAAAGATAATGATCAGAAAATCCAACAACTGGAACAACTGCAGCAAACCAGCGCCAAACTACAAGAACAATTGACAGCGCAAACCAAAGAGAGTGAAAAGAACGCTCAGCAGGTCAAGCAGTTGCAAGAACAACTGGTGTCTGGCACCAAAGAGAATGAGCAAAAAAGCCAGCAAATGTTGGCCAAATTAAAAGAGCAGTTAGAGACAAAAACCAAAGATAATGATCAGAAAATCCAACAACTGAAACAACTGCAGCAAACCAGTACCAAACTACAAGAACAATTGACAGCGCAAACCAAAGAGAGTGAAAAGAACGCTCAGCAGGTCAAGCAGTTGCAAGAACAACTGCTGTCTGGCGCCAAAGAAAATGAGCAAAAAAGCCAGCAAATGTTGGCCAAGTTAAAAGAGCAGTTAGAGACAAAAACTAAAGATAATGATCAGAAAATCCAACAACTGGAACAACTGCAGCAAACCAGCGCCAAACTACAAGAACAATTGACAGCGCAAACCAAAGAGAGTGAAAAGAACGCTCAGCAGGTTAAGCAGTTGCAGGAACAACTGGTGTCTGGCACCAAAGAGAATGAGCAAAAAAGTCAGCAAATGTTGGCCAAGTTAAAAGAGCAGTTAGAGACAAAAACCAAAGAAAGTGAGCAGCAAGCGAAGCAGCTGGTTGAGTTGCAGCAGGCGGGTGCGAAACTGAAAGAGCAACTCGCCGCACAAGTTAAGGACAGTGAACAGAAAGCCTTGCAGATGGCACAGCTGCATGAGAAACAGCAGGCAGGTCTAGACGCGAATGCCAAACTGAAAGAACAGCTCGCGGCACAGGCTAAAGAAAGTGAACAGCAAGCGCTGCAACTTGCTCAATTGAAAGAGAAAGAGCAGGCAGGTCTAAACGCTAATACTAAACTGAAAGAACAGCTCGCGGCACAGGCTAAAGAAAGTGAACAGCAAGCGCTGCAACTTGCTCAATTGAAAGAGAAAGAGCAGGCAGGTCTAAACGCTAATACTAAACTGAAAGAACAGCTCGCGGCACAGGCTAAAGAAAGTGAACAGCAAGCGCTGCAACTTGCTCAATTGAAAGAGAAAGAGCAGGCAGGTCTAAACGCGAATACTAAACTGAAAGAACAGCTCGCGGCACAGGCTAAAGAAAGTGAACAGCAAGCGCTGCAACTTGCTCAATTGAAAGAGAAAGAGCAGGCAGGTCTAAACGCGAATACTAAACTGAAAGAACAGCTCGCGGCACAGGCTAAAGAAAGTGAACAGCAAGCGCTGCAACTTGCTCAATTGAAAGAGAAAGAGCAGGCAGGTCTAAACGCGAATACTAAACTGAAAGAACAGCTCGCGGCACAGGCTAAAGAAAGTGAACAGCAAGCGCTGCAACTTGCTCAATTGAAAGAGAAAGAGCAGGCAGGTCTAAACGCGAATACTAAACTGAAAGAACAGCTCGCGGCACAGGCTAAAGAAAGTGAACAGCAAGCGCTGCAACTTGCTCAATTGAAAGAGAAAGAGCAAGCAGGTCTAAACGCGAATACTAAACTGAAAGAACAGCTCGCGGCACAGGCTAAAGAAAGTGAACAGCAAGCGCTACAGCTTGCTCAACTGAAAGAGAAAGAGCAGGCAGGTCTGGACGCGAATACCAAGCTGAAAGAGCAACTCGCGGCACAAACTAAAGAGAATGAACAGCAAACCAAACAGCTCGCGCAGCTAAAAGAGAAAGGGCAATCTTTAAGCGTTTCTACAGTGTTTGAGCCGAAAACGGACCAGGAAAAACGTGATTACGCGATAGGTACCGCATTAGGTAAAGACATACTAAGTTTGCTTGATAGCAAAAAGTCGCAAGGTGTAGACGTCAATCGCAAGTTGGCGTTGGCAGGTGTTTCTGATGTGATCAATGGTCAGATCAAGTTAGCCAAAGCACAGATAGATAAAGCGCTCTATGACAGCGAAGTGGAGTTGAGTAACCAAAATAAAAAGCTCCAAGCGCAAAACGAAGCTAAAGGTACTCAATATATCGATAAATTCAAAAAACAGTCCCATGTCGTCAAATCCAAGCAGGGATTCTATTATCGTATTGATTACGCAGGCGATACGAAAATTAATGAAGGCGATACTGTAGCTGTGGTAGTAAAAGAAAGCCTTACAGATGGTAAAGTGATTAAAGACATGGATTTGGCCGGTACTTCAATTTCGCAGCCATTGAGTGCTTATCCACCACTGTTTCGTGAGGCTCTCAGCAAACTGAAAAACCATGGCAGCATGACATTAGTCGTACCGCCTGAATTGGCATATGGTGATAAAGGCATGCCGCCGGATATTCCACCTGGAGCGACTATGGTCTATAACGTTCGTGTTCTGGATGTGATACCAGCCCCAACTAAAGAACGTTAACCAAAAGTTAACCCCGCTATATAATAAGCGGGGTTAACTTTTATGGCCTAAGCTTGTTAACAAGCGAAGCTAAAAGCCCTAGCGTTTTATTCAACGGAATGGGGGCTCGTTGAAGGTGCGAAGCTTGCGAGAGTGTAGATGTTCTCCCTCAGCCCGCAACAGGTCTATAGCGCGTATCCCGATTTGCAAATGTTCAGAAATCGCTCCTTCATAGAAACGGTTTGCCTGGCCTGGTAGCTTGATCTCACCATGAAGTGGTTTATCAGATACGCATAAAAGGGTGCCATAGGGGACCCGGAAGCGATAACCCTGCGCTGCGATGGTCGCACTTTCCATATCGACGGCGACTGCGCGGCTAAGGTTAAATCGTAATGCAGATGCTGAATAACGCAGTTCCCAATTGCGATCGTCAGTTGTAACAACAGTCCCGGTACGTAAGCGCTGTTTCACGGCCTCACCCTGCATACCACTCACCGCTTTGGTAGCGTCGTAGAGCGCGCGTTGGACTTCAGCTATGCTTGGGATCGGAATGTCTGGCGGCAAGACTGAATCAAGCACATGATCGTCACGCAGATAGGCGTGGGCTAGAACATAATCGCCGATAGATTGGCTTTCCCGTAGGCCACCGCAGTGGCCAATCATCAACCACGAGTGTGGGCGTAGTACTGCCAGATGGTCGCAGATGGTTTTAGCATTTGAAGGGCCGACACCGATGTTGACTAGCGTGATCCCCTGACCACCATCGGCAATAAGGTGATATGCCGGCATTTGGTGGTTTTTCCAGGCAAGGTCGGATACTGTTTGCTCTGGATTAGGGTTTTCCGCCGTTACGTAATTTCCTCCGGCGCACGATAGTGCGGTATAAGGGCTGTCTGGATTGGCAATTTGGCTGCATCCCCAGCGAACGAACTCATCAACGTAACGCGTGTAATTAGTGAACAAAATAAAGTGCTGGAAATGTTCTACTGGTGTACCTGTGTAGTGTCTTAAGCGTGCCAGTGAGAAATCTGTACGTAATGCATCAAAATGTGAAAGCGGTAAATGGTTGGTAAATGGGTATAAACCGTCTGCGGTTTCATCTCCTATATGTGCTAATTCGGTAGTGGGAAAGTGCTTCGTTAACCCGGAGCTCATCGTTCTGTCTAATGACAGATCGGAACCGTCGATCACATAAGGAAAGGGGATTTCTTGCATCGATGGACCTACTTCAATCACGGCGGCATATTCACTTTCCAGAAAGGTCAATTGTTCAACCAGATAGTGGCGAAATAGCTGTGGCCGCGTGATGGTTGTCGTATAGTTTCCAGGACGGGTAAAACGCCCGTAGGCACGTGCTCTAGATCTGTTAGGCTGTTTTCCGTCCCAACGAATACGTAATTCTGGGTAAGAAAACAGGCCATTGGCTCGCTCCTGAGCATCCGGAAGTATACTTTGCATGATATACACCTTAATGGCTTTACGTAATGCGCAAACTGAAGTGTCGTATAACGCTTCGAGTTTATCGATAGCCTGTAAGGCTGTCAGTGTTTCGTCTGGCCGTGTATTCATCGTTATCCCTTAGTTGTAGCGATACTTCAGCATAGCTTAAAGCGTGTGCCTTATGTGAAGATGTTTGGCCAAATTACTGTTCTGATTCTGTATTTTATTGGAAGTACAACCGTTCATAGCTGAGTGCTGTCTTCAGATTGCTATCGTGCTTTGTGTGATAAAATAGTTCAATGTTATTGACTCTGAGGATTGAATCTAAAATATGCTTGTGGTGCTCACGAGGGTATCGATCGGATCAGATCTTCGTCGCAAGTGGCTATATTGAAGCAATATAGCTGCTAGAATGAACTGACAGCTATGTAACGGGTGAGAAAGTTAAACTATTGATAGCTCTATGAGAACACGCAAGCCTCGCCGCCCACACGGGCGGTGGATCTATTACATCCTGCATGAAGATATCCTCTGGCCTTGCCCGGTTAAATGGGAATGGGAGAGCAATTTTGAAACTTGGTTACCTTTTTACTACTCACCAACGTTGGAGTTTGTTGCCGGTGATCCGACCAAGGCGGTGAAAATTTCCACAGTTCGAACAACAAACTTATCGCCAAAACGTCCCCCCAACTCTTAAATCCCACTATATTCGCCATGTATCAAGTTGTGTGTGACTTGGTTGACGCTCGACGTTGCCTATGGTGGGATTGTGATGCACGAACGCCACTTGGATACAGTCAGGGCATAGTCTAATGATATTGCCCTGAAGTAGTTGAATGACAGCGCCTATTTACGATAACGAGGATCAGTCGAGTAGGTTTTTTACTGTTTGGCGTACGTAATGTGTCATTTGTGCCAAATCGTCTGAGGCTACCGGGCCGCCGCCAACGCGAATAACTTGCTGTTCGATCTGGGCGATTTCCTGCTCAACTTTGTTGGCTATCTGTACTTTAACGATTTTATCCACCGAAGAAAGCAAGACCTTCAAAACGACCTTCAATGCAATATTTTCGCAGAATGAGTCGTAGTAATGGTCTGCTTGTGGCTCCACAACTGGTTTTAATGCGTGTGGTGCCATAGCCTTGAAACTGTCTACATTTTCAATAATAAGATCCATGTCTCTTATTAGTTCATCAAAATCTTTAGACACTGACTTATTTCCCTTTGCAATACGCAAAAAAGCACGCCTGGTTCTGTTTGCAGGTGACGTTCCGGCTGTAAGTGGTAGGTTGAAAGGCATTTTAACCTTGCAGCACTTCAGCAAACAAGGTGATTGCTCTTAGATGACCGGGCATGAACACCCAATTCCCAATCCCATAGTTCTACTCGCTGATATGCGGGAGCACGGGTAACGAACAGTGTCTTCCTTCCCGGATGGGGCCTTTGCCACGCTGACTCATGCGTGATTAGCTGGCCATGTCTTCTGGAATACCCGCCAACCTGCGTCGGCTGACAGCTGCCTTTTCCGCCAGCGCCATTTGGCTCATGCCAGCCATTGGCGGAAACTTGGTGGATTACTGCTAAGGTTCTGTAGCAGCAAGGGTGATCCTCTCTCGCGCTGTGCACTATATTGCTCATCTTTAGGCTTTGCCTCATACTGCCAGCAACTGTGCATTATATTGCACTTGGTAGGTAGGGCAAGTGAGTGTCGACGATCAAAAAAAACGTTATTTCATCGGTGATCCTAAAGATTAAACCGCAAGAAGCTGTGTTGATTCTGATTACCATGCTCTGGGGGGTAACCTTTTTGGCAGTACACCAGGCAATGTTGGTCAGCGGACCCTTCTTTTTTGTCGGTTTGCGTTTCGCGACGGCGACATTGGCGCTGGTGTTATTCTCCTGGCGTTCATTGCAGGGCATGACGTGGTATGAAGTTAAAGCAGGGATATTTATTGGTACCTCAATAATGTTTGGCTATGGCCTGCAAACTGTCGGGCTGCAAACCATAAGCAGCAGCCAGTCTGCGTTTATTACCGCTATGTATGTTCCTATTGTCCCGTTGTTGCAGTGGCTGGTTCTTGGTCGTTTGCCAGGAATAATGTCCTGGATAGGCATCCTGCTAGCTTTTATAGGGCTGCTGCTGCTGGCGGGGCCAAACAGTAGCACAACTGCATTCAGCACCGGCGAGATCCTAACGCTTATTAGTGCATTAGCTATTGCTGTAGAAGTGATCTTGATTGGTGCATTTGCTGGTAAGGTAAACGTGCGGAGAGTGACCATTATTCAGTTGGCAACGGCATCGTTGTTGTCGTTCCTGATGATGGCCCCGACGGGGGAGGTGATACCCGCATTTTCCAATTATCTGCTTTATAGTGCGATAGGACTGGGTATTGCCAGCGCATTGATTCAACTGACCATGAACTGGGCTCAGCGTAGTGTTTCACCTACGCGTGCCACGGTCATCTATGCTGGCGAACCCGTTTGGGCGGGTATTGTTGGGCGTATTGCGGGTGAACGTCTACCGGGGATGGCATTGATCGGTGCTGCGTTGATTGTGCTCGGAGTGGTCGTAAGTGAATTACGTATCCGTCGCAGGATTAAACGGGAAGTTGTGGCAGAGTAGAAGGCAAATGGTTCGAGCAAACAACGCCGCGTTTGGGCGCGGCGTTGTCGTAATTACATCAGGCCATTTTATTGCGGCGTACAAATTGATAGCCGATCCCCAGAATGATAAACCACAGTGGCGTAACCATCAGTGCTTGGCGGGTATCATCGCGCAGTGACAGCAACACCAGGACAAAAGCGAAAAACGCCATACAGACCCAGCACATCAGTTTACCAGCGGGCATTTTGTAGATGGATTTTTGGTGCAAAGTTGGGCGTTGTTTGCGGTAGACCAAATACGAGCACAAAATGATCGTCCAGACAAACATAAACAGAATGGCTGATACTGTAGTGACAAGCGTAAATACGGTCATAACATTAGGTATCAGGTAAATCAGCACTACGCCGCCCAGCAGACAGATACAGGAAAAAGTCAGGCCGTTTGCTGGTACTGCGCGTTTTGAAAGGTTGGCAAAAGACTTGGGTGCATCACCCTCTTGCGCTAAACCGAACAGCATGCGGCTAGTCGAAAATACGCCACTGTTTGCAGAAGAAGCGGCAGAAGTCAGTACCACAAAGTTAATCACACTGGCAGCAGCGGGTAGGCCGATGAGTACAAACAACTCTACAAAAGGACTCTTGTCAGCCACCACTGAACGCCATGGCGTCACTGACATAATTACGATCAGTGCAAAAACGTAAAACATAATAATTCGGATCGGTATTGAGTTAATGGCACGTGGCAGTACTTTTTCCGGATCTTTGGTCTCAGCAGCGGTTGTGCCAACTAGCTCAATCCCTACAAAAGCGAAGACGGCAATCTGGAAACCAGCAAAGAAGCCGCTGATACCTTTCGGGAACATACCGCCGTCATTCCAAAGATGTGAAAAGGAAGCTACGCTGCCGTTAGGTGATTCAAAATGCATGGCAACCATCACCAACCCGGCGATAATCAAGCTAACAATTGCCACAATTTTGATCATTGCAAACCAAAACTCCATCTCACCAAACATTTTCACTGTTGCCATATTGAGTGTCAGTAAGAGTAGGACGCAAAGTAAAGACGCTATCCATTGAGACAGATCGGGGAACCAGAATTGTGCATAAGCGGTAATAGCAACCACATCTGCGATACCAGTAACCACCCAGCAGAACCAATAAGTCCAACCAGTGAAAAATCCCGCCCATGGGCCGAGCAGGTCGGCAGCAAAATCGCTGAAGGATTTGTATTGCAGGTTGGAAAGTAGTAGTTCCCCCATGGCACGCATCACGAAAAACAGCATGAAGCCGATGATCATATAGACAAAGATGATTGAAGGGCCAGCCAAGCTAATCGTTTTACCCGATCCCATAAACAAACCTGTGCCAATTGCACCACCAATAGCAATGAGTTGAATATGTCGATTAGTCAGGTTTCTTCGTAAATGATCTTCTGAGTCTGGCGCGGCGCCTGCGGCTATTTTGGAGTGTTCTACCATCTTAAAATGTCCTGTTCTACCTATCATGAGAGAAATAGTGAGCTCTGCGTTGGCTCTTTTTTATTTGTTTATCCGAAGATCCTAGCTTCAGTAAGGTAACGCAATACCGCCACCTGTATGCAACATGTTTACAACATTTAAGTGGGGGGTAAAAGACGATTATTCTTTACTCAGAGAGATAAATCGGACGCCTAACGAGCGAGAGGGTACTCTTTGTAATAACAAATGAACAGTTCTTGTTGTTCTTATCTTTTTGATTAAAATGGTTTTGTTTGCTTCGCATGAGAAAAAGTAATGTATAAAAGAGGCTAGTATCGATAAGGCGAGCACAGGATTTCACAAAGTTTATAGCGTGGAAATATGAGATAACAATTGAGTTTTAATCAGTTTATGGCTGCAACAGGTACGCCAAGAGAAACAACGACACACTATCCAAGGCTTTTTTCTTCAGTTTTGCCAATTCAGTCACAAAAATAAAAATCATTGGTTCAACACGACGCGGCCTGCACGTTCACGGGATGTGCCGATCACAAAAGCATAAGAAATAGGTTCTCGCCTCTGCTTGCCGACAGTAAGCTATGCTAGTTACGGTAAATAAATAAGGGATTGAATTATGTACAAGACCATTTTAGTACCGGTAGATATTGCAGAAGACGTATTAACTGAGCACGCCTTAAAACATGTAGAGTATTTGGCGAAAATGTCGGGTGCTAAAGTACATTTCTTCCACGCTTTACCAGACGCTTCGGCGTTTGTAACCGCATACTCATTTGGTATCAAGGAGTTTGAAAATCAGGCTGAAGTTAAAGCGATAGATGGATTGAAGAGAATTATGGCGGAAATCGATCTGCCATTGGAACGTTTGTCATATACCATCAGTTTCGGTTCGCCTCGCGATGAAGTACTGCAACTTGCTGAAGAGATAGAAGCCGACCTCATCGTGATTGGGTCACGTCGCCCAAGTGTAAAAACTTATCTTCTTGGTTCGAACGCTGCTGCGATTGTGCGTCATGCAAAAACCTCGGTGTTAGTGATCAGGTAGTCGCTATATAATAAACCAGCTTTACCTGATGTTGTGCAGGAGTGCGGTGCTGTGTCATTCCAGTAAAATACTCAGAAAAAGGAATGACATGTGTCTCGCCTCTTAGATTTTGATTACACCGTAAAAACGGTCACGTATTCAATGTGTAGATTTGGTCATTGCAGGTAATACTCACGTTCGATGAATGTACCGATAATTTTGTCATGCATTTCTACTGATTTTGAGTCTCCGAGAGTCTTACAGTTTGGCCGTTTTAATCGGTTGCGAAGATTCAGATTTTCACGCTCAATTCATGGTGTATAAAGCTTACCTGTGATGTGCTTTCATTCGACAGCCTGTCATAAGCGCTGACGTTATCTGTGCACCAGAAGGCAACGTTTAAACCTACTGACAGCTTCAATAACGTACGAGTCTTTTTGCTTCGGCAACCCAAAGCATGGGCAACAAGACTTTTAGGACGGGGTTCCCATGTATACCACAACCAGTGCTGCGGCTTCTTGTTGCCTACAAATGACCCCATCTCATCCACTTCGCAAATAAGTTGAATTTGCAGGTTATCCAGCGGCAATGTTGTTACATTTCGCGGCGAGAGTTTTTTAAGGTGCGCACAACAGCATTGAAACTGATATGCAACGCCCGTGAGGTATCGCGGATACCTGAGTTGTTCATAGCAAGGTCAACGATTTGCTTTTTCATCCCCGGGTGGCAGGCGCGATAAGCGTAATCGAGCTGGAAAGTTCGGCAGCACATTTGGCACCGATAACGCTGATGACCAACTTTTCCCAGAGCGTGTTTTTTAACGGATTCAGTCTGTTCACAAAATGGGCACTTCACGTCAACTTTTGCCATTCGATACACGCTGTCAAAAGGGTGATCTGACAACACAATCAACCCGTTGAATACTTAACCATCTTGTGTGCCATTGCGTCGCTGTGTTCAGCTAACTCGAGTGATTTAGGGTATATAACTGATTGAAAAATAACATACTCAATGCGTAGATAGTCAGGCTCACTTAAAGTAAACCTGACAGAGTATAAGGTTACTGACGGTAGGCGTGTTTGATTTGTTGTATACTGTTTTTGAAGATTTCAGCCTGCGCAGGATCTTCAATCTGAGCGGCGAAGTGTTCAAGCTTAATGATGACTTTTCCCGCATCTGCTTGCCCAATTGCTTTCAAGAGAAGCGTCAGTGTGGCTTTAAGACAAATAATTTCAGTTGCCAGTGCTTCTGGTGTAGTAGACGTAGTGAAGTCAATTGTATTCATTTTCTCTCCTGATTTGCGTGTGTGAATTTATTTAAAAGTGCAATTTAATGCATACTTTCCGATTACTAATTCACTATGGTAGCCCATGACGTATTTATTCTGAGGATGAGTATATCATGTCGTGAATTGTTCGTGTTGGTTACTGGGACTAAGATTTTCCGTCTTATCAATGGGGATGGATAATTATTATACTTGAGCTATAGTGTAACTGAAACAACGCAGCAATGAATAGATATGCTATTCCAAACGATTTACAGTTAAAAAATATTACGGATATGTTTCTGTTGCGTGAATAAATATTTAGTCTGTAATTTTTGGGATATCTTTCTTGGATAGATGAATTGAGGATGACTCTTTTTATGTATGTAGGCTAGATTGGTATTTTGAATATTGCTTTTCTACAGTGATCTATACGTGATTAAAAATGGTTGATATTTATTACTTTCATTAATTCATAGTGTTACACGTAATAGTCGATCTTACAGTTCTTATTACTGAACCCGATAAGTGAGACTCTTTTGCCACCAGAGTGTGTAAAATAGCGTATCATGTATCATAGAAGCGACATTATGGAGTCATACCTAAATTGGCTGGCGCATTTTCACCCTGCAGTGACGGTATCCATTGTGCCACTATTGCGTATGGTGAAAGAATTTTGCTTGTTCCTTGTAAGGTTAATCGTGATTATGTATCGAGTTGTATTCATTATTTGCTGAAAACCAAGTAACATCTGTCGGGATGACAGAGGCTGATTGATCGCGTTACTCCCTTATTTTGGAGATTTTTCCTTGATTAGCGTTCTTCTTGTTGATGACCACGAACTGGTGCGCGCAGGGATACGACGCATTCTTGAAGATATCAAAGGCATAAAAGTTGTTGGCGAAGCGCAATGCGGCGAAGAGGCTGTCAAATGGTGCCGCAGCAACTCCGTTGATATCGTATTGATGGATATGAATATGCCGGGTATGGGGGGGCTCGAAGCTACCCGCAAGATTGTTCGTTATGCGCCTGATATTAAGGTTATTATGCTGACCATTCATACTGAGAATCCTTTGCCTGCCAAAGTGATGCAGGCTGGCGCTGCTGGCTATCTGAGCAAAGGTGCTGCTCCACAAGAAGTGGTTAATGCTATTCGTTCAGTACATTCAGGGCAGCGCTATATTGCTTCAGATATTGCGCAACAAATGGCATTAAGCCAGTTGGAGCCACAGGCTGAGAATCCGTTCAGTACTTTATCTGAACGCGAGCTGCAAATTATGTTGATGATCACCAAAGGGAAAAAAGTGAATGAGATATCTGAGCAACTGAATCTCAGTCCTAAGACAGTGAACAGTTATCGCTATCGTATGTTCAGCAAGTTGAATATCAGCGGGGATGTTGAATTGACTCATCTGGCCATACGGCATGGGCTGTTTAATGCGGAAACTTTGTCAAGCGGTGAGTGATTGTTTCGATGCTCAGGCATTTCTGAAAACCGTAACCAGTCAGTCTGGAGTCTATCGTATGTATGATATGGCTGGTACGGTGATTTATGTCGGTAAAGCTAAAGACTTGAAAAAACGTCTCACTAGCTATTTTCGTACTCAGGTCAGCAGCCGAAAAACAGAGAGTTTAGTTAAAAATATTGCTCAAATAGATATTACTGTCACACATACCGAAACAGAAGCGCTTATATTAGAGCATAATTACATTAAGCTCTATCAACCGCGTTACAATGTTCTGTTGCGTGATGATAAATCTTATCCTTTGATATTTCTTAGTGCAGATACGCATCCACGGCTTGCTGTGCACCGTGGGGCCAAACACGCGAAGGGGGAATACTTTGGCCCATTCCCGAATTCGTACGCTGTCCGTGAAACGCTAGCGTTGCTGCAAAAATTGTTCCCTATCCGCCAGTGCGAAGACAGTGTATACCGTAATCGTTCTCGCCCTTGTCTGCAGTATCAGATCGGCCGTTGTCTCGGGCCTTGCGTTACCGGTTTGGTGAGTGAAGATGAATACGGGCAACAGGTGGATTACGTGCGCCTGTTTTTGTCTGGTAAAGATCAGCAAGTTTTACATCGGTTGATTGAACGTATGGAGAACGCCAGCCAGTTGCTTAATTTTGAAGAAGCAGCACGAATACGTGATCAGATCCAAGCTGTGCGACGGGTTACTGAAAAACAGTTTGTTTCAGGTGATAGTGATGATCTGGATGTTATTGGTGTTGCCTTTGACGCTGGTATGGCTTGTGTTCATGTTCTGTTCATCCGTCATGGTAAAGTACTTGGCAGCCGCAGCTACTTCCCGAAAGTTCCAGGTGGCACTGAGTTGAGTGAAGTCGTACAAACTTTTGTCGGGCAGTTTTATTTGCAAGGAAGCCAGGGCAGAACCTTGCCTGCAGAGATTCTGCTGGATTTTAACCTTCCTGAAAAAGATCTGCTGGCGAATTCATTAAGTGAGGTCGCTGGCCGCAAAATTCACATCCAAAGTAAACCACGGGGTGATCGTGCTCGCTACTTAAAATTGGCTTGTACTAACGCCACTACCGCGCTTGTTACCAAACTTTCTCAGCAATCAACGATTAATCAGCGCTTGGCAGAGTTAGCAAAAACGCTGAAACTTGGCGAAATTAACCGGATGGAATGTTTTGATATCAGCCATACCATGGGGGAGCAAACTGTCGCTTCCTGTGTAGTATTCGATCGTAATGGCCCAGTGCGGTCAGAATATCGTCGTTATAATATTGCGGGCATCACGCCGGGTGACGATTATGCTGCTATGGCGCAGGTGTTGAAACGCCGTTATGGTAAGGCACTGGAAGAGAAAAAAATCCCGGACGTCATCTTTATTGATGGGGGGAAGGGGCAACTGGGAATGGCAATCGAGGTATTCAACACGTTGAATGTTACCTGGGACAAGCACAAACCCTTGTTGATCGGTATTGCCAAAGGCAGCGATCGTAAAGCTGGGCTTGAGACCTTGTTCTTTGTCCCAGAGGGAGAGGGGATTTCATTGCCGTCAGACTCGCCAGCGTTACACTTGATACAGCATATTCGTGACGACTCACATAATCATGCAATAACTGGGCATCGTCAGAAACGAGCGAAAGTCAGAAATACCAGCGCGTTGGAGTTGATAGAAGGCGTTGGGCCCAAAAGGCGTCAAGTGTTATTGAAGTATATGGGGGGGCTTCAACCGCTATTGAACGCTAGCGTTGAAGAAATTGCAAAAGTGCCGGGCATTTCACACGCATTAGCAGAAAAGATCTACAATGCATTGAAACACTGAAGGCAATGTAGCAACATACTCTTAATTTCCACACCAGCCAGATAGTTACCTTAGCATTATGCAATTGAATATACCGACGTGGCTTACCCTGTTTCGCGTAGTCTTGATCCCATTCTTTGTTCTGGCTTTTTATCTGCCGTTCGTTTGGGCACCAATGCTCTGCGCTGTCATTTTTGTATTTGCTGCCGTAACCGATTGGTTTGACGGCTTTTTAGCTCGTCGTTGGGAGCAGACTACCCGCTTCGGTGCTTTCCTTGACCCTGTTGCTGATAAAGTGATGGTTGCGGTCGCTTTGGTACTGGTGGCAGAACATTACCACACGTGGTGGATAACTTTGCCTGCGGCAACCATGATTGCCAGAGAGATCATTATTTCCTCGTTGCGTGAATGGATGGCTGAGATCGGCAAACGCAGTAGCGTAGCTGTATCATGGATTGGAAAAGTAAAAACGACGGCGCAAATGGTTTCATTGGTTGGCTTGTTATGGCGCCCAGAGCGGACTGTTGAATACGTAGCGTTTGTGTTGCTTTACATCGCTGCGGTACTGACTTTCTGGTCGATGTTCCAGTATTTGAATGCAGCGCGTAAGGATCTACTAGAACCTTGATTGCGATGAAAAAAACAGCGTTTAGGCGGCATAAGACAACAATTTTATTGACTCATACTGCCAGAACAGTAAAATGAGCCAAGTTAAGAAGCCAAAAAATATGCTAACTAATTGAAAAATATTAGTATATTTTGATTAAAGCGGGAATAGCTCAGTTGGTAGAGCACGACCTTGCCAAGGTCGGGGTCGCGAGTTCGAGTCTCGTTTCCCGCTCCATTTCTCCTTCCAGTGGATGCTTTTAAGCGCCACAACTCACTGAAATAAAAGCGTAAACTTGATCAGTGAGTTCCATCCAGCAGCACTAGAAAGTACTTAAATCCGGTACAAACAAGTCCATCGCAAGGTCACAACAAGTCCATCGGATAATTTTCCTCATCAGCAGGCTGCACGGGCTTTTCGCTCGGTGTCTGTCTGTTACCTGTTCCCCGTCACCTCGACCCACAACCGGAACAAACAGACAAAGAGGAACCCGCCATGGCTCACCTGACCATTCGCCGTGCCAAAGCCGCCCGCAAACCCTACACCCTCAAAGACGGGGGAGGGCTGTATCTCAACATCAACAGCAATGGCACCAAAAGCTGGCTCTTCCGCTTCTACTGGCAAGGCCGCCACCTTTGGCACCTATCCGACTGTAGATCTTAAAAAGGCTCGCTCCCTGCGTCAGCAGGCCCATGACCTGCTCGCCACCATGATGCAGCTGACCGGCGATGGATTTTCTGACTCTGCCCTCGGATGGTCTCCAGAATACCGATCGGGGGCTGAACGTACCGAGCTACATCGAGCAGTTGGATGACGGTGGTTGCGGTGTGCAGATGCCCATGAACGGCTTGAGCGATCCTCTTCTTCCAGCGTGAAATCAGCCTTTCCGTTCTCTTCTCGGAAGGTGCTCTGGCTGGCCAGAAATCGTGTTTCCGTTCTCTGGGGTTGTACGCCGGAACCGCCGAAATTTCCGTGACGCATAATTTTGGCTTTCGGAGGCCTGTACGTAAGACCTTCGTTAACCGGACAGCAAAGCAATGACCATCCGGCGCGAAAAATCACTGATTGCAACGTCTCATATAGCTGGTACGCATCAATTCTCATTGATGGCACCATAATCGTACACGTCAGCATATGAAAATATGCTCAAAAAATCGCCTAATCTCTGATGCCGGAAATTTCGGCGGTTCTGGCATAAAACCCCTCACATGTTACACGCTCTGCTATGGTTGCTTCTCGAATACTAAGGCATATCAGCTACGTGTAGGTTTTTTACAGAAGTCTGAGGGACGTAACGGAGGCACTGATTAGGTATCTCCCCATAATATTCCCCAACGGCTGATTGTAGTTTGGTAATGAGGTGAAATCAGGGAAAAGAGCCGATTAACATTTTCATTATTGTTAATATTTATGATGTCGAAATTATTGCTACTTTCCAGAACATTAATTTTAGTGAAAGTAATCAAAGCATCTATGTTTTTTAACCCACGGTATACATGGTCTAAGTGTATATTTGACTCTCTACCATCACCGCCTCTTTTAACCAAGAATCCGCGTGACAGAGGTAGTTGACATTTACTCCCGTAATTATCTATATGTATTTTATATTCATCACTCATCATAAATATTGCTGCGTCAAGTAACGTTGCTGTTGGTGTAGTAGGAAAAATGTCACCTAAATCAACTGCTATGATATTCACATCATTATTATTCACAATACGTTTTTTTAACCAACGTTCGTATTTTTTTGTTTTATCTAGTATCTTGGAGGTTAGTTGTGTTTTAGGCTTATCTGTAACTGCATGTTCTTTTGCATTGATGCTTTTATATCGGAATCTTTCATCTTCTTGGGTCATTAACGTCACTTCAAAATTAAAACGAACCCCATTCACCTTCATTGAAACATCAGGGTGATTTTCTCCAGGTTGCTCAATCAGCCGGCCTTCTTTACCAATACATTTTTGCAGAGCAGATGCCAAAAAAACCTCTGAAGGAAATGATTGTCGCTTATTAATATCGTTCTCAAAGTCAATTGCTTGAGTAAATGAGTCTTGATGCTTGCCAAGATATTTTTTTACCTGTTGATATGCCAGTTCATAATCGAAACTCACATCCATCTCCTAATTTGACGCTTTACAGCGGGAATAGCGGCACTTGCTGCAGGCGTAAAATTTGACAGGAAGAACCATGCCCGAACGCCAACAGAGATGACGCTTATCTTACAGAGAGAAGCACTGGGCAGTGTGACAGAAAAACATAAATTTCCCAGGCTACGTACTTTCGGCTAAAAATAAAAAAAAGATGCTAAAAATTAACCTGTTTATTGATAAAATTCAATGTGATATACAAATAAGGTGGTTTTTTTGTAAGAAATGGATGCGGAACCCCTTATCGGAAAGAATTCAGCCTGGTCACAATACTGACTTCCGATGTCTGTGAAAGTCGTAAGTGTTAAACAACTTATTTTCTTATTAACGCGAGTAATTTTGATTCTACAACTAGGTACAAAAGATAAGGGATCAAAAAGATCGTGTTGAAGAGGCTATAATTCTTTGCTGCGCGATATGCCAATTCGCGCTCGTAACGCTTATCTTCGAGGTACTGTAAGCGGTCGTGTTCACTGACTTCAGTGTCTATCTCACGTTCAATTTTACGAAGCGATTTAATATCGCTGAGTTTTCGGTAAATATAAATTGCGACAACAATACTACACGCAGTCAATATTATGATAGTGGCCATTGTTCTACCCCATATTGGTATCGTCATATTATCTACTAATTTGTTCAGCATAACAGGCTAGTGATCAGGGATCGAGAACAACTGAATAGAACCTATGAAGTGAGCTTGGCGGGTTGCGTGAGGGTATCCGGCACGATGCGCTTTTGTCCGCAGCGGGGGCGTGGTTTTCGTTTTGCGTCTTTCTCGGAAGGTGTTTCGCCTGACCAGGAAACGCCTTTCCGTTCACTGTAAAAATCGAAAAAAGGATGAATCGCTTAAAATTATAAGTGACGACTCGGGTCCTGAGTTTGATGGAGTAAACCGATCACCTCAATGCCGTAAGACGTTTCACGGTAGTAAATCATATGGCTTTCACAAGGAAAACTCATGATCTCTGGGCCCAGTTCTTCACGGGCTATTCCGGGAAAGGGATGTTGATCAAGAGTCGATGTCAGGACTGTTCGGATGGCGTGTGCGTACAGGTCGGCTATTTCCTTTCCCCACCGGCGCTGTGAATAGGCCCGGATTTGACGAAACTGAGTCTTGGCGTCAGTGGTAAATCTGACGGTCATGCCAGCCCTCCTGGCGGATTTAACTCATCAGGTGTCAGATCGCTGAAGACATCATCCATCTTCTCAGTCAGTACGTGGATTAGGGCCTATACCGCGCGGTCAGTACACAATAGGTTCACACACTAGTTCAAAAGGGCCGATGACCATTATATTAGAACCTTCCAGAGGGAATCACATGTTTGAGAGGAGCGCATTCAGAATCCACGGAGACAGCCTGCGTGATCCAGGTAATGCATCGGAAGGCTGTATCATTGTTGGCCCTAATATACGTCGGGAAATCATCAATTCCACTGACCGTGAATTGGTAGTCGAATAATGAAAAAACTGCTTATCCTCATCCTGCTGGTAATACCTGGAATCAGCACTGCCACCTCAAAAGCACTGGATTATTGCGCCACCGTTGAATCATGGGCTGCCCAAAAAGTTATTCAGCAGCTTGTTCAAAAAAACAAAGACCTTGACCCGCAACGCGCAACCGCTTTACTGCTGGAAAGAACAGCCTTAAAAGAGCAGTCCAAACCGGTTACGCTAAGCGAATGGGGGCCGTTATACACACAAACGATAAAAATCCAGATCCCGTTTACAGGCAATAAAAAGCCTCCCATGACTATTATTGCCTCTTCCATTATTTCAGCGGAAGAATGCTCCCTGACAGAACCGTCCTATCTAGACATGGGAATGTAATAAACCGGAACTATTCTGAGCGCTTGGTTAACAAAAAAGGCAGATAACTCATATGAATATTGCTGTCTGCCATACTGAGCGTTCAGACAACCGGAAGCGTTGACCTGATAAGATATATCCTTTTAAATCCCATCGAATTAACGAAAATACATAATTATCGGTACATTCATCGAACGTGAGTATTACCTGCAGTGACCAAATCTACACATTAAATACACGACCCATTTAAAGGTAAAGCATCCCCCCAGCGTTGCATGGCCTCCAATACTGGACGTAAGCTTTGCCCAAGAGGGGTCAGCTCGTAGACAACCCGAGGTGGTGTTTCCGCAAAAGCGCTACGAGTTAGCAAACCATGGTTCTCGAACTGTCTAAGTCGGTGGGTAAGCGTGTGTGCACTGATACCTGGCAAAGCCTTGCGCAATTCGGTAAATCGGCGAGGACCGTGTAATAACTCACGGATGATCAGCGTAGCCCAGGGGCCGTCTAAAAGAATTAGAAACCTGGCAACGCCACAAGAGGGGAGTTCTGGTAATGACATAAATAATATTCCATTAGTGCAGTTGATGTAACTGGTGCAGTATATGCAATAATTGAATTTCAGTATATTACTTAACCTCTTTTATTTCACTTAGGATGATTTTTATGACCTACATTGTTCATGGTGCAACAGGTGCACAAGGCGCTCCTTTGTTCAAACGTCTTCTTCAGTCAGGCAAGCAGGCGATTGCCGCAGTACGGCATACAGACAAGCTTTCTGGTATGCCAACCATACAGATTGATAATGCTTCGGTTGATTCGCTGGTTGCGGCCTACCGCGGAGCGGAAGGGGTGTTTATTCATTTGCCGCTAGCTGCTGAAGCTGAACGTGTGTCTTATGCTCGCAATATTGTTAAGGCGATCGAATTAGCTAAACCAAAACGTGTCGTAATTTCTACCAGTGGTGCCATTATTGACGAACCCGATTCGCCGCTGCAGGCACTCAATGACTCAGCTATTGCTATCCTGATCGACGGTGTGCAGAAAACTGGGGTATCTACTGCTGTCTTAGCACCTCGGTTATATCTGGAAAACCTGTTGCTGCCGATGGTGTTCGGCCCGGCACAATCTGATGGCACATTACGTTATCCGATCCGTGCCGACTTCCCTGTGTCCTGGAGTTCTCATCTTGATGTGGCCGAAGTGGCTGAGCGCCTCTTTAATGAACCGGGGATCACAGGCGTTGTAGGTGTGGGCCAATTGCCTGGGATGTTGGGTGCTGATCTGGCGCAGGGCATGGCCAAATATCTTGGTCGTCATGTCACATTCGAGAGTCTGCAACCACAGGACTTTGGTACATTGATCGAACCATTGTTCGGCCCTGCTGCTAACGCTGTTGTTGGTCTGTACCAGGCCTTGTGGCAAGTGAGCAGCAATACCATTTCTGCTACCACAAGTGCACAGCAACTCCTGAACATGACGCCGCGAAATGTCGAGAAATGGCTGGCTGATACCCTGAAATAGGGGCTAATAGTGTTAGAGAAAACGAGATAAAAATTACCTCTCCTGCTAGTAACGGCTTATCTCCGACAGGACAATAAGTGATATACCTGTCATACTTCGAGTTGCGTTTATGAACAGCAACTCGAAGTGTTTTGTGCGGATATCGTATTATCGATTTTTATTCTTATAATTGAATTCAATCAATAAGCGCCCACCACTCAAACAGTGCCACGCAAAATACGCACATTGGCCTTTCTGTACGTACATTCAGCGCGTTCCACAACGGCCTCCAAGATTACCCGCTAACCCGCCCGTCACCATCACTTATGAATAAGATGCTGAAGGGCAGGGCACACGCTATTTTTGTTTGTCCGCGAGAGTGACCTCAACCAGGCAGCTCATAGCATTCGGTCCTTGAGTGAGAGAAGATGTGCCGATATCCAGGGTCAACACGTTAGGGTTACCTGATTGTTCAGTTTGTTGCCAGTTTGGTCCAAAGCCCGGATCGAACCATGCTCCGGTAGCCATCAGCACGACTCCACGCGTGATCCCCTGATTAAACACCGCGCCAGCTAGGCAGCTACCACGCTCATTGCTTACCCGCACGAGTACACCGTCAGTTATCCCTCGTTTCTTTGCATCCTCGGGATGTAGGTAAATCTTCTCTTTCCCAGCAACTTTGTTGGCCTGTACCTGTGGGGCCGGATCGAGTTGGCTATGCAGGCGGTCGTCTGGTTGAATTGAGATTAAGTGCAATGGCCAGCGTTCTGTCTGCGATGCCCCCAACCACTCAATGGGTGGGCGCCATTCTGGATGGCCAGAAAAGTCATCGTAACCATAACTGGCAATGGTTTCGCTGAACAATTCAATCTTGCCGCTGGGTGTTTTTAGAGGATTGGCCTGCGGATCGAGACGGAATTCCTCAAAGAAAACATAATCTTTTTCCGGTGCCTGCAGTTCGACATATCCACGCTGCCAGAATGTGTCGAAATCTGGCCAAGGGATACCTGCACATTGCTGAGCTTCTCCGCAGCGTTGGTAGATTGATTCAATCCACTCCCGTTCATTGCGTCCTTCCGTGAATGCCTGCCGATAACCGAGCCTATCGGCCAATTCTGCGAAAATATCAAAGTCGTTACGAGCCTGATGTTGCGGCGCAATCGCTTGATGCATCGCGAGTACATAGCGGCCACGTGACGATCCGCCGATATCATTACGTTCTAGAGCACTGGTTACGGGCAGCACGATATCGGCCATTTTGGCTGCAGGAGTCCACCAAATGTCCTGCACGATTACGGTGTTTGGTTTCTGCCATCCTTGCACCAACCGATTAAGCTGCTGATGATGGTGAAATGGGTTCCCACCAGCCCAATGCACCAAATGAATATCGGGATAATGATAGGTTTGCCCCTGGAACGAATAGGGCTCACCAGGCTTTAGCAACATATCACTGATGCGAGCTACCGGGATCGACAAGCCAGCCGGATTATCACCAATAGGCATCATCGGGCCTGGTGTATCAACACGCGGGTTTCCAACGCCATTCATCGAACCGTGACCGAAAGAGAAACCACCGCCCGGTAACCCTACTTGACCTAGCATGGATGCAAGGGCGATCAACATCCAGTAAGGTTGTTCCCCCCTGTGTGCCCGTTGCACCGAGTAAGCGCAGGTCATAAAGCTGCGCACCCCGATGAGCTGTTGAGCCAACCTGGCTATACGTGCAGCAGGAATACCGGTGATATTGCTGGCCCACTCCGGGGTTTTAGCAATACCGTCACTCTCTCCGTTGAGATAGTTGGCCAGTTGCGGATAACCCACACAGTGACTGGACAGAAACGCTTGATCTTGTGCATCATAACGCTGGATCTCATAGGCGAGTGCCAGCATCAGAGCAACATCAGTATTTGGCCGGATGGGTATCCACTCAGCATTTGCAAAGGGCGGACAGTCGTCACGCATCGGACTGATGTTGATGATCGGTGTTCCTTTATGAGCCAACTTTTCCAGCCACGGTTTGAGCGAGTGCTCCACCGCGCCTCCGGAAGCTACCTGTGCATTCTTCAAAGCCAGCCCACCAAACGCGACGAACAATTGGCAATGTTCGACAACACTGGGCCAGGTAGTGACACGCCCGGTCAACGGGCTGTAGGTACCGATAATATAGGGAAGAAAGAACTGTGCAGTTCCCCAGCTATAGTTTCCTTGCTGATCAACACCGCCGCCGCCAGCAAAATAGAAACGACGTACCAGCGAGCGAGCATGATGTAAACGCCCGGCAGAGGACCAGCCATAGGAACCAGTGAAGATCCCCGACGCGCCGTAACGTTCGCGTACTCGCTGGTTTTCATCAGCGATCAAATCCAGTGCGACGTCCCAATCAACCTCCACAAACGGCTCTTTACCTCGTAGAGCCCCATCACTTTTTTCGCGCTTTTGCAGCCAGGAGCGTCGTACTGCTGGCTTACGGATACGTTTGTCAGAATAGACCATCGGCATAATGGAGTTAAGCAACGGTGATGGGTCATTATCTTCGGCAAAAGGTTCGCAGCGAACCAGTCGGCCATTTTCGACCACTGCGTGGTAGGCTCCCCAATGGGCCAGTTGTGGATAACGAATTATTGTCATGCTCTCTCAACGCTCATAGTCGGTTTTATGGTGGTTCAAATAGCGTATTCTGTCTCTAAGAACTTATTCAGAAACTGCGCTGTTCTCGGCTGTTTAGGACGCTGAAAGATCTCTGCTGGCGGAGCAAACTCCA
Source organism: Serratia sp. UGAL515B_01 (assembly GCF_033095805.1). Lineage (NCBI taxonomy): Bacteria > Pseudomonadati > Pseudomonadota > Gammaproteobacteria > Enterobacterales > Yersiniaceae > Serratia > Serratia sp. UGAL515B_01. Next base: position 1,406,821 of record NZ_CP109901.1, read on the forward strand.
CAATTTTACCGCCATCAATGAACATCACCCGATCGGCCACCTCCTGTGCAAAGCGCAGTTCATGGGTCACAATGATCGTGGTAATGGCTTCTTGCGCTATAGCGCGGATAACCTGCAATACCTCCTGTACCAGTTCTGGATCTAGCGCTGATGTCGGCTCGTCCATCAGCACGACCTTGGGTTGCATGGCGAGGGTGCGAGCGATCGCTACCCGCTGTTGTTGCCCCCCGGATAGCTGGGCTGGATAATTATGTGCTTTGGTAGCCATCCCCACCTTGGTAAGGTAGTGCATACCTTCTTCTCTGGCCTGGGCGCGCGATTTACGCCGCACGGTGATCAATCCCTGGGTCACATTTTCCAGAGCAGTCAAATGTGGGAATAGGTTAAATGACTGGAATACCATGCCGGTATATTGGCGTAATTCGTGGATGGCACCTTTGCTGAGTGCGTCTGCCTGGATTTGCTGATGAGCAATACGGATAGTTCCAGATGAAGGTTTTTCCAATAGGTTTAGGCAGCGGATCAGCGTTGATTTACCCGAGCCTGATGGCCCGATAATGGCAACAGTCTCTGATTGCTGAATGTGGAAATCGATCCCTTTCAGCACATGATTCCCTGCGTAATATTTCTCAAGCCCGTTCACTTCAATCATATCAGGTTCCTTTGGCGGTATGTTTTCTGGAACGGCGCTCCAACAGGATCAGGATCAACTCGCAAATCAAGCAAATCATCCAGTAGATCAACGCAGCGACGACATACACTTCGAAGAACTGGGACGTACGTCCGGCAATAATTTTAGCCTCACCCATGATTTCAGGTACTGCCGCGATAAATGCCAGAGAAGTGTCCTTGAGTAGCATAATAAATTGATTACCGATGTTAGGCAGTGCAATGGTCAATGCCTGCGGCAACACAATTTTACCAAGGGCCTGTGGAGTGCTCATACCAATAGAATAAGCTGCCTCAAATTGCCCTGGTGCAACTGATAGAATAGCTGAGCGGATGGTTTCAGAAAGATAAGCCCCCACGTTGAGAGAAAAAGCCACGTAAACAAAGTAGATAGCAGGGATCTGGCTGATATTGGTTTGGATCGCCAATGCCCTCAGCAGTAATGGGATACCGTAGTAAGCCAAGAAAATCTGCACCACTAGCGGAGTTCCACGCATAAAAGAAACGTACAGGATAACCAGTTGTGTTAATCCTGCGACCCGATAAATCCGCAACAGCGCAACGGCCAACCCGATAACGGCACCAAAGATAAAAGCAACCAGGGTGATTGCCAGAGAAACGGGAATACCTCTGGCAATGGAAGGGATCGAGTCGATCATATACTGAACATCAAATAGCTGAACCATGACATCATTTTCCATTTTGATTCGGGCATCCACCAATAAAACGCTCAGCCCTGAGTACCTGATAAAAACTTCAGGCGCTCAGGGCAGGTAGAGATCGCTATTTTGTATAATCAACGCCGAAATGTTCGACAGAAAGACGCGATAACGTGCCATCCTCGCGTAGTGACAGCAGAGCGGTGTCAATTCGCTGCTTCAACGCCAATCCTGCGGTATCTTTCTTCACGACGAAGAACGTTGGGTCGGCGGCTAGGCGTTCGCCAACCACGCTGATTTTCAAGCCCTGCTTAGCTGCTTTGTTTTGCGCCATTATGGGATCATTGACAGTCGCGTCGATGCGGCCAGTGGCGATATCCTGCAGGATGGTTGATATATCCTGTTCGTAATAAACGATGTTCAAGATATTGTCGTGTTGTTTGTTCCAATCCTCCAACAAACGGGTAAATGAATCGCCTACCGTGAGTCCGATCTTCTTGCCCTTCAGATCTTGTAGCGAGTTAATGTCATTGCGGCCTGCTTTGACGATAATTTGTGAAACACAGGTAAAATAGCGGTTATCTGTCAGCGAATAGCGCCTTAGGCGATCTGGATTAGAAGTGAGTTGCTGAGCTAACACTTGAAAACGGTCGGCGTCCAGCCCTGGGAATAGGGTATCCCACGGTGAGGCAATAAATTCGAACTGTAAACTGGGATCACGCTTGGCCACCTCACGTAACACATCCAGATCGTACCCTGCCAGTTGACCTTGCTCATTCTGATAACTGAAGGGCTCATAGGTTCCCATGGTTCCCACTTTGATCACTTCGGCTGCCGCGTTGCCACTCAGCAGTGAGGTGAATAGCAGTGCGGACAGAAACAGCGGTTTTTTTATTATGTTTTTCATCATGAATTTTTACCTGGTGAGAAGACCGGCATCGAGCACAAACTGGCTGCCGGTAATAAAACGGGCTTTATCGCTGGCGAGAAACAAAACCGAATCTGCGACATCTTCCGGCTCAATCCAGGGAACAGGGAGTAAGTTACCTGCTGAACGTTCAGCGATCTCCTGCGGAGTTGCGCCTTCCATCGCAGCCAACCCGTCGTTCATGGCGGTATTGACGCCGGTTGGGTGAATGCTAATAGCCCGAACGTTATAAGGAGCCAGTTCGATAGCCTGAGATTTAGTCAAGCCAATAAGGGCAAACTTGGAGGCTGCATAATGCGATAACCGATTCATGCCCCGCAGACCGCCAATCGATGAATTGGTGATGATTACACCGCTTTTCTGACGAATGAAATGTGGGATCACGTACTTCGATACCAGCCAGGCACCTTTCAAGTTGATGTCCAACATGGTATCCCAAGCTTCCTCCGTCAGTTCATGGGATAGCCCATAAGCACAGATGCCTGCGTTATTGAACAGGATATCGATAGTGCCAAAACGAGCCACACCTTGTTCAACGGCAGCGCTTACCTCTTGGGCATTACGAACATCCCCAGCAACGGTAAGTATATTGCCTCCTGCTTGCTCAACTTCTTGCTGTAGCCGAGCAAGATCGTCAACAGAAGCCTCGTTATATTGTGGATAGGCTATTTTTTTGCCGAGATCGAAAGCAATAATATTGGCACCTTCTCTGGCGAAAGCAATTGCCACTGCTTTTCCTTGCCCTTTTGCAGCCCCGGTAATAAATACTGTTTTATTGGCAAACTGTGCAGCCATAATGATTATTCTCCAGCTAAAGCGGCAGATTTTTAATTTCTAGGGTAAAAGTAATGCGTTATGCTTTCTGAGAGTACTCGAATAAATACTCATCCAAAGGGACGTTTAACGCGGTATTGATTAAGTTGGTCGCTATCATTAACCCGGCAAATGCTGTTAGCAGAACAATGCCTGATTCATCAAATTGTTTTTGGAGTTGACTGAGAATAGTCTCATCAATTTTATGGGGATTGCTTACAATTTCACGACCATAGTCGATCAATAGTTTTTCTTGTGTGCTGAATGCAAACTCATCAAAAGAAATATTTTGATCTTTGAGAATTTTCACGAAAAAAGTGCTGCATATCAGACATTCATTCTGTGTGGATATTGCGTAGGCATAGAAAAGAGCAGCGCGTTCACCCACTAATGCTTTTAATTCGTCAAATAATGGATACCAAGACATCAAAGCATCGAAAGCAGTAGGGGCATGCAGTAAGGTACGCTTCATATTGGTTATGCGGCCATGTTTTTCAACTTGGTCCTGATAACGTGATTTAGCTTCTGGCGGGAGATGATCAAATTCTGGAATTGAAATAATACTCAAGTGACCTCCTTGTGGTAAATAGACTGTTTTATATATAAAAATATAATAAAATCATAATGTTTATACGCGATGGTGCTTAATTAACACAAATAACATTATGTCATAATGTTATTTGATATTTGTCTATCAACCATAGCGTAGCTAGCGGCTTGGTATCATCCTACTGACCCAGAGCCCCGCTCTGCATAACCTCCAACTGCGGATTGTTCCAGTTGAGTCTGATGCGGATTAAACCAACACTCTACTGATTCGCTTACCGTGTTAATCCATCGTATAGGGGTATCGTGCGTTTGCGGGCGAAGGCTGTGGAAAAGTGAAGGTTCAAGCCGTTTTTTGATGAATGATATGCAGGGGAGGAGCGATCGGGAGATCGACGTTCAGATCTTGACGAAAATCATAAGGTGTTATGTTGAAGCGCTTTCTGAACATGTACGTGAAGTGTGATTGGGAACCGAAACCAAAATCAAGTGCGATATCAAAAATGGAAGCGTTACTACTACGCAGTTGGTACACGGCTCCTGCTAGGCGACGTTCACGAATATATTTGCCCAGCGAAATTCCCGTCGCTTCTTTGAACAGTTTCTGCATGTGCCACAATGAGTAGCCTGAGTAATCGGCTAATTCTTCAAGATGAATCACTCGTCCAAGGTGAGTTTCGACCCATAGGCTGAGGGCGCAGACTAATGAGAGGTGGTGTTCTTGTATCATCATTGCGTCTGTGTGAGGTCTACATAGTTGTAGAGTATACACAAATTGCTGCCTTGAATAAAAAGACAGTAACGAATGAAGCCTGATACGAAAAAAGCCTTGTCTGATTTCTTGCTTGCATTTAGCAAAACCAGCTAATCTAAAATTGTCTGCTATCGCAGATCCTGAATGGTTCAGGTCAGAAATTTAACCAACCTAAGCAGAGAGTCAACCGTAACAACTTCATGTTGATGGGGTGGTCGCATGTTAATAACAGTGATTATTACTTTTTTTGTAATCATAGGTATCGCTGTTTTTATGGCAATGCCAGTGTTGATGGTTAATAACGCTGAAGGGGTGGGAGGTGAGGAGCCATGAAAGCTAATGGTAAGTTTAGCCATTAATTTTAACTCGAACTAAAATACAGCATGGTGGCGTGCTCTTAGCAAGAGAGTTACGTCATCATAGTCCCATCAAAACCCGTTCTTGGATGTCCGCAACAAGTCCCTCAGAAACCGTTAATCAGCGCATATGACGCTTAAGGTACTAATGCTAAACGGCAGATGGAGTAAAATGAGTTGAAGGATAACTGTTAGATTGAATATCGACCACAGCCCAGTCGTAAATCTTGGCAAATTCTATCCCAAAAATGTTCATATCTACGCGACTCCTGTTGTTGAAATTGAAATGTGTGGCTGTGTGCTGAGTACTGTCAGCACGCCAGTAACTTGAAGAGCGATGGATATATCACGGATAAAGAGAATATAACGTTATGGAATTCAAGGATTATTACGCGATTTTAGGGCTTAAGCCTTCCGACGATATCAAAGCTATCAAAACGGCCTATCGTCGGCTCGCGCGGAAGTTTCATCCAGATGTCAGTACCGAAGCTAACGCAGAGGAGCGTTTTAAAGACGTGGCAGAAGCTTATGAAGTATTGAAAGACAGTCAACGTCGTGCTGAATATGATGAATTGTTGCGTCATCGCAATAATCCTAATTTTGGTCGTCAGGCAAAGGCCCAGCGCCATAGACGTGGCGAGACTGAGGATTTTTCAGACATATTTTCCACTATGTTTGGCCATGAAGGACGTGGGCGGCAACAACGCCCTGCACATGGCCGGGATGTTGAGATTGGTGTCACGTTGCTACTTGAAGAAACCCTGGGCGAACAAACCAGAACGCTAAGCTACAAGGTACCGATTTACAATGCGTTCGGCTTGGTTGAAAAAGAAATCTCCAAAACGCTCAATGTCAAAATTCCCCTTGGCGTCGGTGATGGTGAACGTATTCGCGTTAAAGGCCAGGGAGTCCCGGGTATTGCCGGTGGTGCTAATGGTGATCTGTATCTGAATATTAAATTTGCACCACATTCGCTGTTTGATGTGGTCGGGCTCGATCTTGAAATTGTTTTACAGCTCGCTCCATGGGAGGCTGCGTTGGGGAGAAAAATTTCTTTGCCAACGCTTTCGGAAAGTATCTTGTTGAGTGTTCCTGCAGGGAGCCAGGCTGGACAGCGGTTGCGCATCAAAGGTAAGGGGCTAACCGGCAAAAAAGAAACTGGCAATTTGTATGCAGTTATAAAGATTGTCATCCCGCAAAAATCAGATGATGAGAGTATAGCGCTGTGGCAACAGTTAGCGGAGGCGAACAAGACGTTTGATCCCCGTATTGCTTGGAGCAAATGATGATGGCTCAGTTACAGATAACTTTCACCATGACTGAATTTTGCTTGCATACAGGAGTGACGGAAGCCGAATTGATTGAGATTGTTGGGCTTGGTGTTATCCAGCCTAGCGATCCCCAAGACGATAATTGGTTGTTTGATGATGGAGCGCTGCTAGCATTCCATCGCGCTCAACGTTTGCAACGCGAACTGGCTCTAGACTGGCCTGGTGTCGCCGTTACATTGACCTTGCTTGATGAAATTGAGCAGTTGCGTAAGGAAAATAATCAGTTACGCCATCGTCTTGAGCGCTTTATCGCGGAATAATTAAGTTAGGTTGTAGAAGGGCTCAGGGAAGGATCTGCTTGCGGAAAAGTGCGCAGGCGCATGGTATTCTGTGTCGCGTTTGAATCAAGAAGGAAGTTAATATGTCTGAAATGCTGAGCAACGATCAGGAATGGGTTTCCGATCTGGTTGCCTGCCAACTCGTCATCAAGCAGATCCTGGATGTGATCGATGTTATCGCGCCGACAGAAGTACGTGATAAGATGGCCAGTCAACTTAAGGATATCGATTTTTCAAATCATCCTGCTGGTGCTGACCCGATAACCAGGAGAGCGATTGAAAAAGCGATTGCACTGATTGAGATGAAGTTCAACCGTGAGTAAACGGCTAAACCGCCGTAACCCGGCGGTTTAGCTTTTCTGGAAGATGCTACCTGAATACATCGATGGCTTGTTCGATAGCGTAGAGTTGTCATGAGGCCACCGATAATTGACAAGCCGGATCAATTCAGTTTTACGATCCTTTAACTTGTCCCTAATCGTCCTTCCCAAAGGAAACGGCCAGTAACCCAATAGCCTTACACTGTGCTATCAATGGTACGTGAGCGCCGCTGGTGGCTGTTTAAGTGCAGAGTAAAGGGTGAACTGCGAAGTTTTGTGAGCCAAATATTTCAATTAACAAAGTAATGATGAGGTTGTTATTTCTTGGGGCAAAGTAAAATCATTGCGATAGCGGCGACATTTGTTGCTTGCTTGATGTTTTATCTGCTTGCTTTTGAAAGTTATTGTCATCAAGGCGGCGAATTTGCATTGGGCATTTGTTCGATCACACGTTTTATTCCTTGGTAACGAGGTCGAATACACACCAAATACTTCATCCAGTTTGAGGTAAGACAATGTTTTAGAGAGCTGCTTTGGCCTTAATGAGAATGCTACCATACCTAAGTGACTTTACGTTGCAGGTCGGCGGCAATAAAGCGGCCAATGCTGCCTTGGCTTGAAGGACGACGGGTATGTACCGTCTTGGTTTATGCAGTATATAGGGTTGTTCATGTACAATTTAGCTTATGGTGTTTCTGGCCTGATCGCTATCATCGCGGCAGTTTTAGCTGCTGTGTTTTGCCTATGGGGTTGGTTCTTGGTGAACCGCGCTAGCGTACGTGCTAACGAACAGATTCAGTTGTTGAAGGAGATCTCGGAGCAGCAGCGTCAACAAACAGCATTGCTGAAAACGTTGGTGCAAAAGGCTCAGGGTGATAAAGCCGCGCCTGATGACGACGACGATCTCAATTCGGCATTCAGTTACAAAGGGTTTATCCCTGAACGCTAATCCTGTAATCCAATTTGGTGAGAAGGTTAAAGAATTCCGGTTATTTCGTTTCAACGTTAACCGAGTCGCCTTCTCACCCAGTTACTCAGTAAAATATCATTCCTTGATAGGGTTTCTTCCTGCATTCTTCCAAGCGGCTTGCCAGATCGCCGCAGTGGATTTCAAGAGCATGCTGGTCGGGATCGAAAAAATAAACAGACTCTCCTTCGCTGCTATTAGTCTTCCACTCTGTGACACCGAATTTGCGAAGACGCGCTAAGGTATAGGCAAAATTATCAGGGGCGACGCTAAAGGCGTAGTGAGTGTAATCATGCACGGGTTGTTCCTGTCTAGACTCATCCAACGACACACACAGCCATAGCTCTCCCAGCATCAGATAGGCACCTTGCTGCCAGCGAACTTTGGGGGTAAACCCCAGAATATCCACATAGAAATTAAAACTACGCTCCACATCCTTTACCGCCAGTGTCAGATGGTTAAGCCCAAGCAACATGAGTTGTTATCCCTCTTTTAGACTGTGCGACTTATCGTGATACAGTTTAACGGCCACCTGCGCGGTAATCGACCTGATTAAATAGCAAAACAACCACGCAATGCTGCCTTTTCGCCACTGATTTGTCTCACCGAATCCAGCCGTTCACGCTTTTACTTATGCTGACATGTTTGTCAATGAGTTGCTGAGTTTCTGGCTTGGCTTATGACTGTCAGGGGCTATTTCTTGATGCCGGAGGGGTTAAGTGTTAAAAAGCCGCCCGAGTAGACATTTATAAATTGGCTGTATTATGTACAGCCATGCAAGGGCAATCAGCCAGACGAGGATAAAATGGCCGATCAGTTTCAGGATACCCCGCTAAAACGCGGTTTAAAAAATAGACATATACAACTCATTGCCCTTGGTGGTGCTGTCGGTACTGGGCTGTTTCTTGGCATTGCGCAAACGATCAAAATGGCTGGGCCTTCCGTTTTGCTTGGCTATGCTATCGGTGGTTTTATTGCCTTTTTGATCATGCGCCAATTGGGAGAGATGGTGGTAGAGGAACCGGTTGCTGGTTCTTTTAGTCATTTCGCGTACAAATACTGGGGGGATTTTGCCGGTTTTCTTTCTGGTTGGAATTACTGGGCCATGTTTATTCTCGTTGGAATGGCTGAATTGACTGCCGTTGGAATATACATTCAATACTGGTGGCCAGAAATTCCCACCTGGGTGTCTGCCGCATTGTTCTTTGTGGTGATCAACTTGGTCAATCTGGTAAATGTACGTCTTTATGGTGAAACTGAATTTTGGTTTGCCATTATAAAGGTAGCTGCCATTCTGGGCATGATTGTGTTCGGTGCCTATTTATTGGCTAGTGGCAACGGTGGTCCGGAAGCCAGTATCAGCAATCTGTGGGACCAGGGCGGTTTTATGCCTCATGGTTTCGGTGGGCTGGTTATGGCTATGGCGGTGATCATGTTTTCGTTTGGCGGGTTGGAAATGGTGGGGATTACCGCTGCTGAAGCGTCTGATCCACGTAACAGTATACCCAAAGCTACCAATCAGGTGGTTTACCGGATACTGATTTTCTATATTGGATCATTGACGGTACTGCTATCACTTTACCCATGGGACAAAGTGGTTGAAGGAGGCAGTCCATTTGTGATGATTTTCCATTCGCTTAACAGCAATCTTGTGGCGACTATTCTCAACGTTGTAGTACTTACGGCTGCATTGTCGGTCTACAATAGCGGCGTATATTCCAACAGCCGAATGCTGTTCGGTTTGGCCATGCAGGGTAATGCGCCCAAAGTGTTCACGAAAGTAAACAAGCGAGGGGTGCCTGTACTGTCAATTGCGTTATCCGCTCTGGCGACATCGGTTGGCGTTTTGATTAACTATGCTATGCCCGGTAAGGCATTTGAATTGTTGATGGCGCTGGTCGTTTCCACGTTAGTTATAAATTGGGTAATGATATGTCTGGCACACCTAAAATTTCGTGCGGCAAAAAATCGCCAAGGCGTGATAACGCATTTTCGTGCTTTAGGGTATCCATTTGGCAACTATCTGTGCCTGGTGTTTTTGGCCTTCATCTTGGCAATAATGTATTTTAGTGAAGGGATCCGCATATCTGTTTTGCTGATGCCTGTATGGATAATGTTGCTGTGGTTCGGCTTTGTGCTTACGCGGCGTAAAGACACAGCAAGCTAACTAACAAAATAAACGTCCGTGGGGGCGCGAGCCGCGCCTCTTTGAGCACTTGCAGATACCTCTTTTGCATCCGACAGGATCGCTCATAATCTTCGTTGTTCCAACATACCTATGAGCCAGTTAATATTACCGCTTATCAGCGGCGCAATATCGATGTCTGATGACCATATTCCGAAGAGAAAATAGCATTAGCAAATAAAGTCGGTTAATTACCGGACGGGTCTTATACTGAAAATAACTCGAGTGATATTAGGCTGTGTCCCTTAACTGTACGCGAGCGCCGCTGGCGGTCATTTGCGCGCAGAGCAAGGCGTGAGCCGCGAGGTTGGGTGGCCCCAATAAGCGGCGAACAACGCAGCTATGCACGCCAATGGCGTCAGCCCGTAGGGTCGCGCCCCGAAAGCCTATTCTCTGTGTTGTCGGGCTTGAACAGAGAGCCACTCTGCCCTTCACCCTCCGCCTTGATAATGGGCTTTTGGGGCTGCGACGGCACCACGGATAGTTAAGGGACACAGCCTAAAGGTGGCACGCTTGGAGCGGATCTTAGAGGAACAGATGTTAGCTGTGCCCTTGGTAACCTGTGGAGATACAGCCGGGTAATGCGGTTTGAGTCTCTTTGAATCTATAGCCTATTAGCTGGTTCTAGGGCACTGTCGGGAGAGGTTAGGATGAAAATAACCAATAAATACTATGACGCTAGCAAAGCGCATCATACACCTCAGGGATTTCGCAACCTAGAGCCGACGTTGCATGAAAAGGGGGATTTGAAACGTTGGCAGAAGGAACGAAAAAAACAGCGTTTACCCAAGCCACCGCAAGCAGGATATGCCCAATTTACCCAGCGTTGGTGGCAACAAGCCGATCTGAGTGGTAGCACAGACTGTATCTGGTGGCTAGGGCATGCATCTGTATTGCTGAGGTTAGGGGGCCGCTATGTGCTTATCGATCCAGTATTGTCATCCCGTGCATCCCCAGTGAGTTTTTATGGGCCTCGGCGGAAAACGCCACCCCCATTAACGATACAACAGTTACCCGCAGTGGATGTGGTGCTAATTTCTCATAATCACTATGATCACCTCGATAAGAGAACTATTTGCGAACTGACCAAACGATTTCGAAGTGCTACTTTCATCGTGCCCTTAGGTCTAAAATCGTGGTTTAGTCATTATCCTGCTAAACGGGTTGTGGAGTTGGATTGGTGGGAAAGTGTGACGTTGGATGGTATGGCATTTTATGCCACGCCAGCACGCCATTGGAGTATGCGCACCCCTTGGGACCGAAATCGGTCGCTATGGTGCGGTTGGGTGATACACCACCCCGCGTTGCGTTTTTATTTCTCCGGAGACACGGGTTACAGTAGGCAATTGGTAGAGATTGGTTCTCGCCTTGGTCCATTTGATATCGCTGCGTTGCCAATCGGTGCTTATGCGCCGCGATGGTTCATGCAGGAGCAACATATGGACCCACAACAGTCGGTCTTGCTATATCAACAATTAAATCAGCCTCGAGTGATCCCTATTCACTGGGGTGTTTTTGAGTTAGCCGATGAATCTTTGGATGAACCTCCAGAACAATTAATTCACGCAGTGAAAATGGCAGGAATTGAACAACATCGGTTTCATCTGCTAAAAATCGGTGAACGTATGGAGATTGGTTCTCTCCCTTAATATATTCGTTATACCTTTAGCTTTCTGGGAGTGGCTACTTGGCGTAGCCAACTCACTATGGCATCGAACTGATAGAGAGACGGGGGCTTTCCTATTCTGACAAGGAGGTAATGGTCTTATCAGTAGGTGATTGAATCAGTCATTTATCGATATTCAAATATTGCATATAAAATCCCATAAAAATTCAAAAAATTTTAAGATTTTTTTACCGAATTAGCGGTTATTTCTAGGCATAACCTTTCGGTGCTGGCCTGAAAAAATTCTTAAAATTCATGTCCTATTTGGAGTATCAAGCCGCTTCTTTGCAAAGCAGAAAATAGCGAAGTCTTCAACCTCTTTTGCTCTATTTAATCTATTCTTGCCGCTGACCGTTCCAAATATGTGCGACATATCCATCACTGATTAAAAATGGCTTGCCATACTTTACAGAGTATGTAATAACGCACTTGGGTAAAACGAGGTACAGTTCTGTATATGTGTGGCATTTTCAGTAAAGAAGTTCTGAGTAAAGACGTTAGCGTTGAATACCACTTCTCTGCCGATCCTTATCTTGGTGCCTCAAGCAGTAACGACTCTAGTTTGTCTATGTAACGCCTACGGGCGGTTTAAACAATCCAAAGGAAATACTCAAGATGGCAAAGATCAAAGGTCAAGTTAAGTGGTTCAACGAGTCTAAAGGTTTCGGTTTCATCACCCCAGCTGACGGCAGCAAAGATGTATTCGTACATTTCTCTGCAATTCAGGGTAACGGCTTCAAAACCCTGGCTGAAGGCCAAAACGTAGAATTCGAAATCCAAGATGGTCAGAAAGGTCCATCTGCAGTAAACGTTACAGCGATCTAATCAGGATTAGCTGTACAAAAAACCCGCCCTCAGGCGGGTTTTTCGCTTTTATACCCAAAATAATTCGAGTTGCAGGAAGGCGGCAACGCAACGAATCCCCAGGAGCTTACTCAAGTAAGTGACTGGGGTGAGTGAGGAAAGCCAACGCACATGCAACTTGAAGTATGACGAGTATAGGGCAATAAGGGCTCAGCCGGTTATAACAATCCCTGAATATTGATTGCGGCCTTTAATATCTGGGTAGCTGGGGTCTTGCTGACGGTGGCGGCTGTTACGGCGATAGCTGGTGTATTTAAAGTATTGCGGTTGAGTGCGGGTACTATCTAGGGTACAGAGAGTGCAACTTCCTGCCTGGTCGACTGCGGCAAATCCTAAGTCGTTGAGCTTGTTTTTCGCGATAGCGGCCAAGTCTAAGTGCCGGTAGCTTGGGCTAATTATCTCCGCAGGGTAGGGTAATAGCTGCTTAAAATGTGTGATTAGCTCCTCATTGACCTCGTAACAACAGGCACCCGCCGCAGCCCCAATAGAGGCGACCCAGTTTCCGGTGCTGTCGTCTCGGTTTATCCTCTTTGCCATTTGTTCAACAATACCGTGTAGCAGGCCACGCCACCCTGCATGCACAGCGCCGATCGCGCTACCGTCTTTACGGCTGAAAATCACTGGCAGGCAATCTGCTGTTAGTACAGCGATCAGTATCCCTGGCTCGCGGGTAAAAAATCCGTCGGCTTCCCCGCAATGCTGAGCTGGCTGATTAATATCGACAATACGTATGCCATGTACCTGCTTTTTTTCGGCAAGAGTCGAGCGATAGGGTTGCAAGGATAACGGTAATAGGGCGCTTTTATCGCCAAAGCCATGAGTGATCTTTTGGATGGTGCTCAAAAGTGGAGAGTAATCGGTCATAAACGTCTTTTACCAGCGCCAAGGTGGGAACACTCAGTTTAGCCAAGATCGCAACGTATTGGCCAGGCCAAGTGACTCAATAGATCCCTTCGCGTTATAGCAGACTAAAATGGCTGGCTTTGAGCATCTTAGGCATTTGAGATTAAGCCGTTGCCTTGCATCGAACAACGGCCTTATTTAGACTACCCAGCGCCGTAACTCTCTGAGATCAACGTTATGCTTTATCAGTGCCCGCTGTGCCATCAACCACTTAATTTCGCCAGCCTGCAATGGTGCTGTGAAAATAACCATCAATTTGACCAAGCCAAAGAGGGTTATGTCAATTTAATGCCTGTGCAGTACAAGCGTTCCAAACAGCCAGGAGACAGTGTCGAGATGATGCGCGCACGTCGTGCCTTTCTTGATAGTGGGTACTATCAACCGTTACAACAGCGGATAGCCAACCTGTTGGCAGAAGCGGTACCTGTTGAGGCGCAAGCTTTACTGGATATTGGTTGCGGAGAAGGTTATTACACTGCTGCGGTGGCGGAACAACTTTCTCAATTAAGGAGGATCGCCGTATACGGTCTGGATGTTGCTAAAGGGGCCATTCGTCTGGCGGCAAAACGTTATCCAATGGTCTCATTCTGTGTGGCTTCCAGCCACCATTTGCCGTTTGCCGATGCTTCTCTTGATGCAGTATTGCGTATCTATGCGCCTTGTAAAGCTGAAGAGTTGGCGAGGGTGGTAAAACCTGGAGGCGTAGTGATTACCGTGTCACCGGGGCCGCGGCATCTTTACCAACTGAAAGAAATGGTCTATCAAGAAGTTAAGCTACACGCAGAAAATGGTGAGCAGCTTGGCGGGTTTGCATGTGAAATGTCAGAGCGATTGGCTTATCCTATGATGTTGCCGGGAGAACAGGCAGCCAACTTATTGCAGATGACACCGTTTGCCTGGCGTACCCCATTGGACGTGCAAATGAATTTGGCCGCGATGACCATTTTTGCTTGTGAGACAGATTTTGCGATCCGTTTGCACCGCCGCCACTGATGTAATCAAAAAAAGCCTGCTGTAGACAGGCTTTTCAACTGAGTGGCATCAGGCAAAATAGCCGAGGTGTTCAAGCAGAATATTAATCCCAATCCCGATCAATACAATACCGCCAAGGATTTCTGCTCGCTTACCAAGTATCGGCCCGATAAAACGGCCAATCATCATGCCCAGCGTTGCCATAATCATGGTCGCACAACCGATCGCCATTGCAGTATGAACAATATTAACCTGTAGAAAAGCCAGCCCTACCCCAATAGCCATAGCATCAAGACTGGTTGCAATTGCGGTTGTCACGAGCACCCAGAAGCCATGGCGTTTTAGCTGCTGGTTTTCATCCGGGGTGTTTTTCACGCCTTCAACGATCATGCGCACACCCAGAATTAACAGCAGGCTGAAAGCAATCCAATGATCCCATTCAATGACGTATTGGCTGGCAAATACCCCTATGCCCCAGCCGATCAGTGGAGTTATGGCTTCGATGATGCCAAAGATAAGACCAGTACGAACTGCTTCACGAAAACGAGGTTTATGCAATACAGCACCTTTACCTACAGATGCAGCAAATGCGTCCAGGGACATGCCAAAAGCCAAGATGAGTGTTGCAGAAAGGTTCATATTGAGTCGTCTCGGCCGGGTGGCTCCATATACACGTAACCCACCCCCAACCATACGACGGCGTCACGTGTCTATGGTCTCGCCAAGCTTTAATGCTGCCCGCACCACGTTTCAAAAACGAAACGAGTATGTTGATACGGACGTTTCTGATTTTTTAATCACCAGAAACCGGCTACTCCCCAATAACGCGCAAAACAGTACCATACTGTTTTCATCACGTACAATCTTTATTTTAGTTTATTATATGAAATTGAGAATTGTTATTATTCAATGTGGTTTGTAGAGATAACTTTGCCTATAATAGCAACAGGAGTGTGGGAATAATAACCAAAAAGATAAAACGATCTTGAGAAATAATCCCCCAATGTCATTTGGCAATAATTATATTAAGTGTGTAAATTTAATTTAATGATTTTCAACAAAAAAATTGCAAACTCTTTCTAAGTCATCTAACTGTGTAACCTATGTTAATAATCTACGTTGTTCTAAATTAATCACTAAAATACCATCCTCAGATAAATTCATTGCTCTAATCTTGGCATAACTTGTAAAAATATTTGCATAGAAAAATCCATGAGTTTTAAACAATATTTTCGGCCAGCGAATATAAGAAATATAAACCGCAATCAATGCGAGAGAAATTAATAGGTAGGTGGTTACTATCCCGCCTTGACTGATAATATTTTTGTAGATCAGAATAGCGACCAAACCGACAAAGGTCAGACAGTCAAGGCGATTGCTGCGTTTTAACTGTATCGGCAACAGCGTTTTGCCTTTCATCAAGCTCATGCCGAATTCATCGTAGAGCGCATATAAAAGCATCAGCAAAATAAAAATCAATAGTACGCTGTTGGTTAACGACATCTCACCACTCCATCAATAAAAAACCGGGGCTTTCCCCCGGTTATCAGAAAAGATTACAGGCCAAGCAGGCCGATCCAGTAACCAAAGATACCGATGATAAAGAAGCCGATAATGAGCCAAAGCGCATTGATTTTTTTGCGTAATAGCCACATACAGCAAAAGGTCAGCAACAGTGGTACTAAACCCGGCATCAATTGGTCGAGAATGGTTTGTACGGTTGTCACTGCGGTGTGACCGGTTTGGTCAGTAATTTTCGATACTACCAGCGGGATGTTCACGTGCGTCCACTTGTTGACCAAGGCTCCCATGACAAACAGGCCGAGAATGGACGCTCCTTCCGTCAGTTTCTGCAGGAAGCCACCGCCCATATCGCCAACGAGATCAACTCCTTTGCGATAGCCGTAGTAACGTACCAACAGGCGTACCAGGTTAAACAGTACAAAGAATAGAATTGGGCCGAGCAGACTGCCGCTCATGGCAATACCTGCCCCCAAGTGCAGTAAATACCGGGCGCACAGTCCCCCAGAAAATTGGGTCACTAACGCCAGCAAGCGGCCCCATCAGACCCACTTTGATACCGTTAATAGCTGCGTCATCAATAGCAGCACCGTTGGCACGTTGCTCTTCCATTGCTGCGGTAACGCCAAGCTCCTCGTTGAACTTAAGATACAGTTTTGTATCTCTCTTGTTACCGTCCTGGTAGTCATTTCGTCGGTTTATGTAAATTATTAAAGAGTAAAGTTACAAAAAAACTTTATCTGGTGGATTTAAAGCCGGTCAGGTTACATGCGAATTGACAGCATTTATTTTATTGAGTGAAACAATAATTTTTGTGATCTTGTTCAGCTATTAGTGGATCGGTTCCCGCGGGTGGTTTGTTTGAGGAATTAAACAGCAATAATGTTACGAAAGAATACATAAAGTAAAAAATGCTACTTTTCCGCCGAAAAGTTTCCTGCTAAAGTGCGTTCTTCTTAAATTATCAAGGAGTGAAGGGCCTCAGCCCCCCTATGGACTGTCACCGAAGTTATTATTTACCTGTATTCCCCCTGCAACTGCATAGTATGGTCAGCCTTTTCAAGGCCGTAGTCCGTGTCCCGTTAATACAATTCTGGTTTTATCCACGCAGCCTTCGTATTTTTTTCCCTTTGTGTTTGAGTACGGCTCGAAAAGCCTGCCTTTTTTCTGGAGTCTGATATGGAAATCTTAATGGACCCCTCGATTTGGGCAGGTTTATTGACACTTGTGGTCTTGGAAATTGTACTGGGCATCGATAATTTGGTGTTTATCGCTATTCTGGCCGATAAACTGCCGCCAAAACAGCGAGATAAAGCGCGCATCATCGGTTTATCGTTGGCTTTGTTGATGCGCCTTGGCCTGCTTTCGGTGATCTCGTGGATAGTTACGTTGACCAAGCCGCTGTTTAGCATCGCTGAGTTTAGTTTCTCTGGGCGCGATCTGATCCTGCTGCTTGGAGGGATATTCCTACTGTTCAAAGCCACGATGGAATTGCATGAGCGGCTGGAAGGGAAAACGCATGAGGAAGGTGCAAACAGAGGCTATGCCAAATTTTGGGCAGTAGTGGTGCAGATTGTCATTCTTGATGCAGTGTTCTCTCTCGATGCGGTAATTACCGCTGTGGGAATGGTGAATGATCTGCCTATCATGATGGCTGCCGTGGTCATTGCTATGGCCGTGATGTTGCTTGCCTCCAAGCCACTGACCAACTTCGTCAACGCACATCCGACCATTGTCGTACTTTGCCTGAGTTTTCTGTTGATGATTGGCCTGAGTTTGATTGCTGAAGGCTTTGGGGTGCATATTCCTAAAGGTTACCTCTACGCAGCCATTGGCTTCTCAATTCTGATTGAATCTTTTAACCAGATCGCGAGACGCAATTTCATCAAGCACGAGGCTCGTCGGCCAATGCGTGAACGAACGGCAGAAGCTATCATGCGCCTGATGGGGCAACCGCATTCACAGCCGCAGGTTAACGATAATAATCCGCGTAAAGTGAGGGAAACCTTCGCAGAAGAGGAGCGATATATGATCAGTGGTGTGCTGACGCTGGCTTCGCGAACGCTGCGTAGTGTTATGACTCCGAGAACCGAGATTTCCTGGGTTGACTGCGAACGCTCCCGTGACGAAGTACGTGAACAACTGCTGGACACTCCACATAGCTTATTCCCGGTATGCCGTGATAAGTTGGATGAAATCATAGGCGTAGTGCGCGCCAAGGATCTCTTGGTCGCGTTGGAGCAGGGTGTTGACATTGCTGAGTTTGCTTCTCTCACTCCCCCGTTGGTGGTGCCAGAAACCATGGATGTTATCAAACTGCTAGCGGTATTACGCCGTGCCAAAGGCCGTTTGGTGGTGGTGACCAACGAATTTGGCGTGGTGCAAGGGTTAGTCACACCCCTAGACGTATTGGAGGCGATTGCGGGAGAATTTCCTGATGAAGACGAAACGCCAGACATTCTTGTAGAAGGTGAGCGCTGGCTGGTCAAAGGAGGGGCAGACCTTCACTCGTTGGAACAGGCATTGAACTGTGACAATTTAGTCAGCCCGACAGAGGATTATGCTTCCCTAGCAGGTTTTCTGCTCTCACATTCAGGCCACATGCCGATGGTAGGGGATAAGATCGAGCTTAACGCACTATGCTTTGAGATCCTTGAAGTCTCTGATTATCGTATCGAACTGGTTAGCATCTCCAAAGTGATGGCTCCGTACCAGCAAGAGGCCTAATCGATCAGGCCGAGGGAGGTTCCTTCGGCCTTCATGTCTTTTCTTTGGCTTGCGGCCCCATTGCCCGTTGACGGGTTTCATATTGCTGTAACCACGATGGGAACATGCCGATAGGCATTGGCTTGGCGAAGTAGTAGCCCTGCAAGGCATCGACTTTGCGTGAGCGTAAATATTCGACCTGTTCTTTGGTTTCAACTCCTTCCGCAACCAGCTTGAGTTTCAGTCGTTGTGCCAGCGTGATAATGGTATCAGTCACGGTGGCGTTGATAGCATCGGTACCAATAGCTGCTGTAAAACCATGGTCTATCTTCAATACATCGGGGCTGAGTTTTTTTAAGTAACTCAGCGAGCTGTGCCCTGTGCCAAAATCATCTATCGCCAGCATGATCCCCATCTCTTTAAGCGCTTTAATTTGCTCATGCTGAATTTCTGACAGCGAAGTACGCTCTGTCAGCTCCAGCATCAAGGATGACATCGGGTTGGCTGGTAACCAGATGTGGCGGATATCATCAATAATGCTGACCGCGTTGAAATGCTCGGCTGCGACGTTAATGCTGATGTAAAACGAAGGGCGCTGAGGAAACAAACTGAGGTTCTCGACGACCGTCGTCATCAGATGACGTGTCAATGGAATGATGAGGTCATGCTGTTCGGCTAGCGGAATAAACACATCGGGAGGGATCCAGCCCTGACGCTTGTTTTTCCAGCGTAGCAATGTTTCGATACCTACACACTTGCCATTCTCACTGTTGATAATAGGTTGACAGTAAACACGAAACTCGTTGTGGGCCATGGCGTGAACAATAGAATAAGTCATACTCATTCGGTTGGCGGTGCTCAGATAGACCACATACGCGCTTAGTAAACTCAGCATGAGGGCAAGAGGAATGTGGTGTGGTAACGCTGCCAGCGCTAAATCAGTGGTATTTTGGCCATACAAAGAAATAGAGAATGGGTACTTGACCGAATGGGCGATATATTGTGGATTTTCCTTTGCCTGTTGAGATGAGGGATAGCTAATCGCTTTCTGCCCGTACTCCAGTCTACGTTCACCGATATTTAAAACGATCCTTTGTGCATAAGGCTCTTGAGGTTCAAGCAAAAAATTCGCTAACAGCTCGATATTAAATACGTTTAGTACGCCGCTACCGTTTTGCTTGGTTAATGGTGTCCACAATACCAACGTAGGGGTGCCTTTTGCCACAACTAATGAAGGATGAAGTTCTAACTGAACTTTGCCAGTAGTCAGTGTTGGGAATAGTGCTGAAAAGACAAAATTACGTGTGCCGAAGATGCTGGAACAATAGATTGTCCCATTCTGCACCAGCAGAATAGCGCGTAACGCCTGATTTTGTGCTGCATAATAACGTAGTGCAAGCATTACCGATTCACAGGGTTGCCCTACTAATAGCAGAGTGTGGGCAGTTTGTTGTTCCGTAGGTGAAAGTATTTTATTAAGTTTGTTAATGATGCGGCTTGCTAAAACTTGCTGGTCCTGTTCTGTTTTACTCACTTCTTGATAATAGTGGGTAGACAAAGAAATCAATAAAATAGCCAACCCAACCGTACTCGCGATAAGCCAACGGTAATAACGATAGTTCCTAGCGGCCAGTTGGTTCATCACCATCAAGTCAGTCCTAGTTCAGTCAGATGGACAAAGCGAGTCATAGCTAAAATTCCGCTATAGGGTTGCTGACTAATTCTAGACTATTCGTCTGTAAAATTTTTGTAATTCAATAAAGTATTTCAATTGAGCAGTTGCAGGAAGGGATGAATGGAATAGAAAAGTGGAAAATGGACACAGGAAAAGTCATTCTGTCTCTGCTTTATAATAGAAAGATCCATTAAAAGCACGGGTATATACTCGTCATACTTCAAGTTGCTTGGGTGTTGACTGCCTTCGTTCACCCCAGTCACTTACCTGAGTAAGCTCTTGGGGCTTCGCTCAGTTGCCGCCTACAAGCAACTCGAATTATTCTGAGTATATATCCCAAGGTAACTTCAAGCTACAGGAAACTGAACGACAAATTTGTCTACAGCAGCCCGAAGGAGGAGGTCGTTAGGCTACGTCCCTCAATTGCTCGTGGTGCCTCGCATACCCCAAAACCCGTTGTCAAGGCGGAGGGTGAAGGGCAGAGTGGCTCTCTGTTCAAGCCCGACAACACAGAGAAAGGGACCCTTCGGGCTGGGGCCATTGGCGTGCATTGCTGCGTTGTTCGCCGCTTATTTGGCCCACACCAAACCTCGCGACTTATGCTTTGCTCTGTGCGCAAATTACCGCCAGCGGCGCTCGCGTACAATTGAGGGACACAGCCTAGATGTGCAGATTAACACAGCTAACGCTTCTGCCGCTTGAAGTACTAAGGGGATATCAATATCCACACGCTGCTCAGCTTAGTCACATTGGACTTTAATCGCCAGCCCACCGCGGGACGTTTCACGGTATTTCGCGTTCATATCTTTACCGGTTTCGTACATGGTTTCGATCACTTTATCCAGAGATACACGTGGTTCACTGGTACGGCGTAAGGCCATCCGAGCTGAGTTGATCGCTTTCACTGATGCAATGGCATTACGTTCGATGCAGGGAACTTGTACTTGGCCAGCTACTGGGTCACAGGTTAGCCCCAAATTATGTTCCATACCGATCTCCGCTGCTATGCAGACCTGCTCAGGACTGCCGCCTAACAGCTCTGCCAAACCTGCAGCAGCCATTGAGCAAGCAACGCCCACTTCACCCTGGCAACCCACCTCTGCACCAGAAATTGAGGCATTCATCTTGTACAATGTCCCAATAGCGCCAGATGCCATAAAGTAACGAATATAGATATCTGGGGTGACGGATTCAATGAAATGATCGTAGTACGCCAGTACGGCAGGAACTATTCCACAGGCACCGTTGGTTGGTGCGGTAACTACGCGTCCACCAGCGGCATTCTCTTCGTTTACTGCCAACGCGAACATATTAACCCAGTCGATCACATTCATCGGGTCATTGGATAGCTTATCGGAAGAAACCAATAAACGCCTTAAGGCAGAGGCGCGACGCGGGACCCGTAGTGGGCCGGGCAGCACGCCCTCGGTATTCAGGCCGCGCTCCATACAGGCGCGCATGGTTTGCCAAACGTCACTGAAATAAGTTTCGATTTCCTGCTTACTGTGGAGTGCCAGTTCGTTTTGCATCACTATGCCTGAGAGGGAAAGTCCTGTGCTGCGGCAGTTCGCCAACATTTCGTTTGCAGAGCCGAAAGGATAAGGGACGGTAACTTCACTGTTATCGGCTTTGCCAAAGTGTTCTTCATCAACGATAAATCCACCACCTATAGAGTAATAGATCTTACTGTAAATTTGTTTGTCCCCGCTGAACGCGTGGATCTGCATACCGTTTTCGTGTAGTGGCAGATTGTCACTACGGAAAACCATGCCACCATCGCGAGGGAAGTCGACTTCATGTTGCCCATTTGCCAGCAGTAGGCGCTGACGTTGCTCGACATCGCGGATGAACCCGGGAATTGCATCTATATCAACAGTATCGGGCATATTACCCGCCAGGCCAAGAATAATGGCAATGTCCGTATGGTGGCCTTTACCGGTCAATGAGAGTGAACCATAAACGTCGACGGTAACGCGCGTGACAGAAGACAACAGGCCTTCATGTACCAGATCGTCGACAAACTGTTTACCGGCTTTCATCGGTCCTACAGTATGAGAACTGGAAGGGCCGATACCGATCTTAAACATGTCGAAAACGCTAATCACGCTAAACTCCTTAAAAGAGGCATATTTTTATGGGTGCGCGTCTAAAATGCGCAGAGCACTGCGATGGTATGAAAGGTCCCTGTGGCCTTTTTCGCATTGAATGTTCCTTGGGGCCACTTTCTGTCTTGACTGCCTTAGAGAGTGGTTAGACCACGGGGGGATTATACCGATCCCAGGTCTTCTGGTAGCAACCCTGTCACCATTTTGGTAAAACAATGTTATATAAAAATCGATTTTTTTAGCAATTTATTCCAGTATGAATTACTTTACAGGCATTTAGTAATGTTGAAGAGAGTAATTTCAGTTTTTAAAAGAGTAATGGCACGAAAGGTAGTGGAAAAAGTAGCTCTGTAAATTGATATCGCTCACGACACTCCTAAATACGCCATCAGCGACTGAAAAAATGTGATTTAAATCACAATTAAATGTTCACCTGTTGTGCAAGCCGACGGATGATGGCGGCGGTGAGTCCCCAAACAAACTGGCTCTGATACCAGGAAAGATAAACTCGATGTGTATGACCCTTGCGGTGAATATCCAATGGATAATAGCGTAATAGCGAGAGTGCCTCATGCAGAGGCATTTCAAATACTTCAGCGACTTCATCTTCATTGGCGTGAAATTCGATATCTGCGGGAATTAAACCCACAACCGGCGTGACTTTGAAACCGGTATTGCTGTCGATCGGTGCCAACTGGCCAAGTATTTTTACAGCGTGCGGAGGAATAGCAACTTCCTCCTGAGCTTCACGCACGGCAGTCGCGATGGGTGAGAGATCCTCACGATCGGTTTTACCACCGGGAAAGGCGACCTGTCCTGCATGTTTACGCAATGAATCCGCTCGACGGGTGAGTAGCAAGGTCGGTTCTGGCCTGCAGATTATGGGGATCAGCACCGCTGCAGGACAGACGTTGTACGAGCTCTGCGTAGCCTGTGGTAACTGTAACTGAAAACGGCTGATAAAAGCAGCCAGCGATGGTGGATAAGGCTGATGGTTCACGACAGGGTAAACTCCCCCAGCTGTGGCAAAATGCGGCCCAGCTTATCAAATGTTTCCTGATATTCCGCTTCTTCCCAACTATCGGCGACAATCCCTCCGCCAGCAGAACAGAATATGTGTCCGTTTTCAGTCGTCAGGGTTCGTATAGTAATACTAGTATCCATCGTACCGCAGAAACTGATATAGCCAATGCTGCCGCAATAGGCATTTCGTCGCTGTGGTTCAAGCTCTTCAATAATTTCCATAGCACGGACTTTAGGAGCACCAGTGATTGATCCGCCAGGGAAGCAGGCGCGCAAAAGTTCAGTAGCAGGGGTGGCACTGGGGAGTGTGGCGGTAATGGTACTGACCAGATGATGTACTGCCGGAAAGGGTTCGACTTTAAACAGCTCTGTGACACGCACGCTGCCTGGCTGAGCAACTCGGCCTATATCATTACGCAATAAATCGACGATCATCAGGTTCTCTGCCCGATCTTTCGCTGAGCTGGCCAGTTTCTGTGCTTGCTCAGCATCCTGACAGGCGTCGGTAAGGCGTGGCAAAGTACCTTTGATTGGTCGGGTTTGGATTTGCCTGTTTTCTAACCATAGGAAACGCTCTGGCGAAACGCTCAGCACACTGTTTTGTGCCAAGCGTAAGAAAGCGGAAAACGGAGCACGGTTGTTGGCACTTAACTGAAGGAATGCCTGCCATTCATCTCCTTGGTATGGAGCGGAAAAGCGCTGTGCTAGATTAATCTGATAGCAATCACCACTACGCAGATACTCCTGGATCCGGCGGAATTTCTCGCCATATTGCTGGCGTGTCATGTTCGCCTGCCAGTTTCCAGATAAGGCAAAGGGCTTAACTCGTGGTGCTTGCTGCTGGTTAAGCCATTGCCAACGTTTGTCAACATTGCCATAACTGAGCAGTGTCAGCATCTCTTTTTGATGATCAGCGATTAATGCCCAATCATAAATCCCTACGGCCATATCCGGCAGCTTGATATCAGCCTGCGCCCTTTGCGGCAGTTTTTCTATTCGCCTGCCTAAATCATAACCGAATAGGCCTAATGCTCCGCCCTGAAAAGGCAGATCGTTATTCGATGGTGGAGACAAATTCATGGCGTCAAGCTGTTGTTGTAACTGCAAGAAAGGGTCAGCTTGTGAACAGTGCCGGATGTCTCCTCGCTGAACTTCAGTATCGGAACCGTATGTTGTTATCGTGACACGAGGTTCAGCAACCAGAATATCAAAGCGGTTATGGGAATGTTCAGCAAAACCTGAATGCAGCAGCATAGCCCAAGGGGTGTGTGCCAAAGAGGCGAATAATTCCAATACAGCACCGCGAGTATAAGGCAACGATTTAAGGTTTGGTGTGGTGGCACTCATGAGTATTAAAAACCCGACTAACTGAAACGGCGATGTAGGGCGGTTATTGTGCCATATTACGCGAGCAGACGCAGCTGGTTGAAAAGAGGTAAGGTCATCACAACGTGGTAATTCATAGGAATGAAAACGACTGGCGGGCAACAAGACAATAGACGTTGGGATCCGCAGTCTTAGAGCGTATAATTCGTCTCCATCTTTGCTGGAGAGAAACACATGCTTGCTGGTATGCCGTCACTGAGTCACCAAGAGCAGCAGGAAGCTGCTGAACGTATCCATCATCTTATGGAACAAGGTATGAGCAGTGGTGAAGCCATTGCACTTGTCGCGCAAGAAATCCGCGAAAAACATCAGGGCGATCGGGTGACTGTGATGTTCGAGGATGAACAAGAACAGGAAGAGCCGACAGAGTACCTGGACGAAGATAGTGAAGACACCAAAAATTGTTGATGGTGTTTGGGGCCCCGGTATGCCGAAACCCTAGAGTATTATTCTAGCACCTTAACCGCAGCGGCGGCCTGCTTTGCTAACGTGACAGCTTGTTCAATATTTGTTGCGGTAGAGAGTGCGACGCCCAGACGACGTTTGCCACTGATGTCCGGTTTGCCAAATAAACGCACCTGATTGTATCCCTTTAATGCAGAGTCTAACCCGCTAAAACGGACATCATTGCCGGTGAGTTCTGGCAGGATCACCGCAGAGGCGGAAGGCCCGAATTGGCGGATAACGTTGATTGGTAACCCAAGAAACGCTCTTACGTGTAGAGCGAACTCCGACAAATCCTGTGAAACCAGTGTGACCATACCGGTATCGTGCGGGCGTGGAGAAACCTCACTGAAAATTACCTCATCGCCGCAGACAAAGAGCTCGACACCGAATAAACCCAAACCGCCTAATGCGTTGACGACTTTTTCCGCGATTGCTTGTGCTCGACTAAGTGCCAATTCAGACATCTGTTGTGGCTGCCAGGATTCACGGTAGTCGCCATCTTCCTGACGATGGCCGATTGGAGCGCAGAAATGGATGCCATCAACGGCTTTGATAGTTAACAAGGTGATCTCGAAATCAAATTTTACTAATCCTTCGACAATCACCCGCCCACCACCGGCACGACCTCCTTGCTGCGCGTAATTCCAGGCGGTATTCAATTGCTGTTCATCACGGATCAGGCTTTGGCCTTTACCCGATGAGCTCATGACCGGTTTGACGATACACGGATAACCAATTTCTGCCGCCGCTTGACGGAAGCTCTCCTTGCTATCCGCAAACTGGTAGCTGGAAGTGGGCAATCCTAAGGTTTCTGAAGCTAAGCGACGAATACCTTCACGATTCATGGTAAGACGTGTGGCTTCAGCGCAAGGTACTACGCGATGGCCTTGTTGCTCCAGTTCAACCAGCATATCGGTGGCGATAGCTTCAATCTCTGGCACGATATAGTCGGGACGTTCTTGCTCGATCACTGCTTTCAGTGCATTGCCGTCCAGCATATTGATGACATGGCTACGATGTGCTACATGCATGGCAGGGGCGTCGGCATAGCGATCTACAGCGATCACTTCTAACCCTAAACGCTGGCATTCAATGGCCACTTCCTTACCCAGTTCGCCTGAACCGAGCAGCATGACACGCGTAGCAGAAGGACGCAGGGCGGTTCCAATCGTTAACATAGTTTCGTACCTGATTCTGTAGGAATTAATACGGTCTGACAATGAGTGCGCAGTATATGCGAAAACGATTGCGTACGCAGCAAGGCTGCACTTAAATCGAGGGGATGAATAGAAATCTGTTATCATCTGCGCCAGATCCGGCGCCTGCCCAATGGCCGCGCCACCTTTTCACCTGCCATATAAGAGTCATTGCCGTGAGCACAGTTTCTTTTTCCTCCCTGCCACTGCCAGCTGAACAGTTGGCCAACCTCAACGAACTGGGGTATGCCGAAATGACGCCGGTACAGGCCGCAGCGTTACCTGCCATATTAAAAGGACAGGATGTACGTGCCAAAGCAAAAACCGGCAGCGGTAAGACAGCGGCGTTCGGTATTGGCCTGCTGGATAAAATCAATGTTAGCCAAGTGGCAACGCAGGCGCTGGTCCTCTGCCCGACACGTGAACTTGCCGATCAGGTCAGTAAAGAGTTACGTCGTCTTGCCCGTTTCACGCAGAACATCAAAATATTGACCCTTTGTGGCGGCCAACCGGTCGGACCACAGCTCGACTCTTTGGTGCATGCTCCCCATATCGTGGTGGGTACGCCAGGCCGTGTGCAGGAACATTTACGCAAAACAACCCTGGTACTTGACGATCTGAAAGTACTGGTGCTTGATGAAGCCGATCGTATGCTGGATATGGGTTTCGCGGACGATATTGATGATGTGATCAGTTACACCCCACAAACACGTCAGACTTTGCTGTTTTCTGCCACTTATCCGGCAGGTATTGAACGCATCAGTGCCCGCGTGCAACGCCAGCCTCTGAATGTGGAAGTTGCGGATAAGGAAGAGCAAACAAATATCGAACAGCGCTTCTATGAAACTACACAAGATCAACGCCCTGCACTTCTGGTTGCGGCCCTTCGCCATTATCAACCGTCCTCATGCGTCGTATTCTGCAACACCAAGCGTGACTGTCAGAGCGTGTTTGAAGCGCTCGAAAGTCGTGACATTAGCGTGTTGGCGCTTCACGGCGATCTGGAACAGCGGGACAGGGATCAGGTGCTGGTGCGTTTTGCTAACCGGAGTTGCCGTGTGCTGGTGGCGACCGATGTTGCTGCTCGTGGTCTCGATATCAAAGAGTTGGCGTTAGTGGTCAACTACGAGCTGTCGTTTGATCCGGAAGTGCATGTTCACCGCATTGGCCGCACCGGGCGAGCGGGTTTGAATGGGTTAGCCATCAGCTTGTGTACGCCACAGGAAATGGTACGCGTTCATGCCCTTGAGGACTATTTGCAGATGACCGTGAAGTGGGCACCGGTATCTGAATTGAGCGGAGCTCCAAACACTCCCCTTGAAGCTGAAATGGTCACACTGTGCATCGATGGCGGCCGCAAGGCTAAAATTCGCCCAGGTGATATTCTTGGCGCGTTGACCGGAGAAGCTGGACTGACTGCGGCAGAGGTCGGGAAGATCGACATGTTCCCGGTACACGCTTATGTGGCCATCCGCAAGGCGAGTGCGCGCAAAGCATTACAACAGCTCCAGCAGGGAAAAATAAAAGGTAAGAGTTGCAAAGTGCGATTGTTGAAATAATAAATGATGGATTGCTTGCGACCTGCTGTGAAAGTACCTTATACTGTATAAAATCACAGTGCCTTGCTCTGATTAATTCGAGTTGCGGAAAGGCGGCCAGCTCATGAATCCCCAGGATGACTGTGTGCCTGGGGTGATAAATCTGTTGAGAGCCGCTTTGAAAGCTGTTAGCTATGGCCCTAAAGGGGAAAGTAATCGTGCGCAGCTAACGCCTCTGCAACTTTAGTATGATGAGTATATAACCTTTGAGGAAACGTTCATGGCTGTTGAAGTGAAATATGTAGTAGTCAGAAACGGTGAGGAAAAAATGACTTTCGCAAACAAGAAAGAAGCCGATGCCTATGACAAGATGCTCGATCTGGCTGACGGCCTTGGCGAATGGTTGCAGCAAGCGCCTGTTACGTTGGAAGAAGAACAGCGTGAAGCGCTAAGCCTTTTCTTGGCAGAAAATAAAGATATGTTATCTCAGATTTTGCGTGGTGGTGCAGCCCCACAAGAAACCGTAAAAAAACCGGCTAAAAGCAAAACGGATAAAATGGTACTTCTCTCGGAAGAAGACGCAGAGCCAAGAGAACAGGCCGCGTGATACGCGACATAATCAGTTAGTTTTACGTTGCAGGTAGCTCATCCTCCTGCAACGAGCAGGGTGGGTTCATATAGGATTTTAACGCTGCGTGCCTTAACCTTTTCAGTTGCTTCGAGCAAGGTATTATGGCTGGTCACAAAATCATTACTATCCGTGACGCCAGTGAATCGCATTTCGAACCGGGCGAAGTATTACGCGTCAGTCGCAATGAAGCTGGTGTGTTTTTTGTTTTGTTGAGATCAAATCGGTAATGGCGGTACATCTTGATGCTCTAACTAAAGAACATGCGAGACAAGAAAATATGTCCCTTAGCGAGCTAAAAACAGCTCATTGAAGAGATCTATCCAGGCTTGGAAAAGTTATTTGTTATTACTTTCAGTAAACTTTAATCCTTTCTTATCAGACTATTACTTTCAATTCAGAAGAGTTCCTGCATCCAGATGCACTCCAGTTACAACTTTTAGTCGATCATGTGTTTCAAATGACACAACTCAGTAGAGGGACTTTCGGTAAGGCCTGTCCCGTTGCTGGCTACTTACAACCCCAATCTATTCGGTCATTAGCGACAAAAATTTGTAGCGACAATACATTTATTTACAAATAATACCATAATCTGAGGAACGCTGGCCAAGTTGGCTCGGAGGTGTTTGCGAGCCACTATATTCAATTTGTTAGAGGTAGGAATGAAAAATAACTGGTTGCAACAGATCCAATCTATGCTGGGTGACAAAAAAGAGTCAACGGGTGGTACTGAAGGGATTGGAAAGTTATTGGCCCCAACTGCGTTAGGCGGGCTAGTTGGTGTTTTGTTAGCGAATAAATCCTCTCGTGAAATGGTAAGTAAATACGGTAAAAACGCACTGATTATTGGTGGCAGTGCAGCGGTTGGTGCTGTGTTGTGGAACAAATATAAGCAACGTGTCAGAGAGGAGCAGCAACAAGAACCACAATTTGTTGAGCAGAGGTCGCCTTTAGATCTGCGTGCCAAACGTTTGGTGCAGGCATTGGTGTTCGCTGCTAAAAGCGATGGTCACATAGATGCAGACGAAAAACGCGCAATTGACCATAGTCTTGAGCAATTGCAGCTAGGGAGTGAGGCCCAAGCTTGGGTGCAACAAGCTATTGATCAGCCACTGAACCCCGAATTGATCACACAAAGCGTGAAGAATGAAGATGAAGCCTTAGAGGTATATTACCTGAGCTGCATGGTTATTGATGTCGACCATTTCATGGAGCGCAGCTATCTTGATGCGTTGGCGCAGTCGTTGAAAATTCCGGTAGATGTAAGACAAGGGATTGAAAATGACGTTAACGAGAAAAAACGCGAATTACTCTAGCTGCATAGCTTGTTAATTTAATAAGGATCGTGTCACTCTTGCTTTTATCAATCTAAACGGATGATTTAGCAATGATGACACCTCCTAAAGCTGAAAAACGGCCTTATCCAATCACCCTACACGGCGATACTCGTGTAGACGACTATTACTGGTTACGTGATGATGAACGTTTAGACCCCGATATATTGAGCTATCTTGATGCTGAAAATGCCTACACTGAGGCACAGTTGAGTCCGCAGCAACCATTGCGTGAAACTCTGTATCAGGAAATGGTCGCTCGCATTCCGCAACAAGAGCATTCGGTGCCTTACGTCAAGCGTGGTTTTCGTTATCAGACCCGTTATGAACCAGGCAATGAATATGCAATATATGTTCGTCAACCTGAAGCATCCAGTGAACAGTGGGACACCTTGCTTGACGGCAATTTACGCGCCGAAGGGCATGAATACTATATGCTTGGCGGTTTAGACGTTAGTCCTGATAATCAGCATCTGGCCGTGGCTGAGGATTTCTTATCGCGCCGCCAGTACGACATTCGTTTCAAGGATCTGACCAATGATAGTTGGGCCGATGAGGTATTGGAGAACACCTCTGGCAGTTTTGAATGGGCGAATGACTCATCTACAATCTATTACGTTCGTAAACATGCCAAAACATTGCTGCCCTATCAGGTTTATCGTCATCAGATAGGGAGCGATCCGCAGCTTGATACGCTCATTTATGAAGAACTGGATGACACTTTTTATGTCAGCCTGGAAAAAACCACGTCTGAACAATTTATCCTGATCCATCTCAGCAGCACGACAACATCTGAAATTCTTCTACTGGATACAAATGGGGTTGATACTAAGCCCCGGATATTCGTACCACGGCGTAAAGATCATGAATATGCTATCGATCATTATCACCAACATTTCTTTATTCGCTCGAATAAGGATGGCAAGAATTTTGGCCTGTATCAGAGTGATCAAGCTGATGAAGAGCAATGGCAAGAGCTGATCGCCCCACGAAGCGACGTTATGCTTGAAGGGTTTAGCCTTTTCCGTGACTGGCTGGTTGTGGAGGAACGCATAGCGGGTCTAACGCGATTACGGCAAATTCACTGGCATACTGGCGAAGAAAAAAGTATTGCATTTGACGACCCGACCTATGTCACGTGGTTAGCTTATAATCCAGATCCAGAAACTGTGCTGCTGCGTTATGGCTATTCCTCTATGACGACACCAAGCACCTTATACGAATTAAATCTTGATAGCGGTGAGCGCGAGCAGCTCAAACAGCAGGATGTCAAAAATTTTACGGCGGAAGACTACCGTAGCGAGCGTATTTGGGTGAAAGGGCGTGATGGTGTAGAGATACCGGTGTCATTAGTGTACCGAGCCGATCGTTTTGTTCATGGTGCGAATCCGCTGATGGTATACGCTTACGGTTCCTATGGCGGTAGCATGGATCCAGCGTTCAGTACCAGTCGCCTTAGTCTTTTGGATCGTGGTTTCGTCTTCGCATTGGCACATATTCGTGGTGGCGCCGAATTGGGGCAGCTTTGGTATGAAGACGGCAAATTATTAAAAAAGAAAAATACCTTTAATGACTTTATCGATGTCACTCAAACCCTGGTAGAACAAGGCTATGCTGATGCCCAGTACGTATTTGCCATGGGGGGAAGCGCAGGTGGTTTACTTATGGGGGCGGTGGTCAACCAGGCTCCTCAATTGTTTAAGGGTATTGTGGCTCAGGTGCCTTTTGTTGATGTGTTGACCACCATGTTGGATGAGACTATTCCCCTTACTACCGGGGAGTACGATGAATGGGGTAATCCAAACGATAAGGTTTACTACGATTACATCAAACAGTACAGCCCTTATGATCAGGTTAAGGCTCAGGATTATCCACATATGTTGGTAACTACTGGGCTGCATGACTCGCAGGTTCAATACTGGGAACCTGCCAAATGGGTAGCTAAACTTCGCGAATTGAAAACGGACGACCATACATTGCTGCTGTATACCGACATGGATGCTGGGCATGGTGGTAAATCTGGCCGTTTCAAGGCTTATGAGGATATAGCACTGGAGTATGCGTTTATTCTTTCCTTGTTAGAATAGCTAAGAGGTATTTGCCACGGACTAAACACTGGCAAGTGAGCGCATGGATGCGCGGTACCAGTCTCTAGGGAGGGGGGCACGGCGTGTCGGTGCTCCTCATCACTCCCACCAGCCAGAAGCGTGAAATTAGCGGTATTAATAATGCCTATTTAGAGTCTGCACTAGCCTCAATCAATACCCATTTAATTTTTCAGGGCCAGTTCTCCTGCTGGCACTAGGCAATTGCACGCGAGCGTTGCTGGCGATCATTTGCGCGCAGAGCAAGGTGTGAGCCGTGAGTTTGGGTACCCAATAAGCGGCTAATAACGTAGCAGTGCGCACGAATGACCCCAGCCCAGTGGGTCGCGCCCCAAAATTAAAGTGAAATTCTATCAAGCACAGCGGAGTTGAGCCGTATCGCTTAATTTCTTCTGGTGCTGTCCAGTCGCCAAAAAATATCACTAACGTCGAAGATGAACTGGGTGTTCTGTTTAAGCCCGACTTTTCCTTGGATGGTTTTTGGGGGAACGCCTTAAAGTGCTGCGGCTATCTGAGAGTATTGCTGCGCATGACTTCCCTAAACCTCTACCAAGGGTAATGACGACATAAAGGCTGAGGATACAAGAATCGTTGAAGGATGCTATGGCGTTGTGGTCAATTGTTAGATCTATGTCATATTTTTGTTAATTCACCATTCTAAAATGCATGTTTCGCTTGTTGAGGTTTAAAAGTTTCAATACTCTAATTTATGAAATAAAAATTTAATAAATTGATTGGCTGATTTATCTTATGTGTAATGGTAATTCTAACATACTGTTTTAAATGTTTTTATTCGGCTGGATTAAGAGTGCTAATCTACCTTTAACGGGTTGAAAAAGATTGTTCATCTTTTCTTTAATGCGAAAAAACGAGTGAAATGTTGTTTGATTGTAAAAAATATTTTTCATTTGTCATGAAATCAACAAACCTCTCATCCTAACTAATAAAGAGTATGTGATATGAAGCTGAAAAAACTGATCGTTACCTCGTTACTGGT
The DNA here is from genome assembly GCF_033095805.1 of Serratia sp. UGAL515B_01. Lineage (NCBI taxonomy): Bacteria > Pseudomonadati > Pseudomonadota > Gammaproteobacteria > Enterobacterales > Yersiniaceae > Serratia > Serratia sp. UGAL515B_01. The sequence goes on from NZ_CP109901.1 coordinate 1,439,693, forward strand.
ATGTACGTTACCAACTACGGTGTTAGCCAAAGACATCAAGATAGGTGTGTCTATGGCCTATTTTGATGATAATTTCCTCACCATTTTGCGGCAGTCCATGCAGAATAAAATGAAACAAGAGGACGATGTCAGTGGGCAGTTTGAAGATGCCAAAGGCGATATTGCCCAACAGGTCCAGCAAGTGGAGAACTTTGTCAGTCAAGGAGTGGATGCAATAATCCTCAATCCGGTTGATACACAGGGAGTGAAACCGATGATCAAGCTGGCGCAAGACGCCAAAATCCCGCTGGTGTTTGTTAACCGCCGTCCTGAAGCTACACTCCCTGCCGGGATGGCCTACGTGGGTTCAGACTCAAAACTTGCCGGTAAGCTGCAGATGGAAGAGTTGGCTAAGTTAATGAATGGCAAGGGGAACGTAATGATCTTGCTTGGCGAACTTTCCAGTGAAGCAACGCGTGATCGTACTCGTGGCGTAGAAGATGTTGTGGTCAAGTACCCTGACATTCATGTCATCGATAAGCAGACGGCCAAGTTTTTTCGTAAAGAGGCAGTTGATGTGACAACTGATTGGCTCCTTTCTGGCCAACAAATTGATGCCATTGTTTCCAATAATGATGAAATGGCAATTGGTGCCATTCTGGCACTGAAGCAGGCGAAAAAAAACGGCGTATTGGTAGCTGGAATTGACGGCACGCCTGATGCCCTGGAATTTATTAAGAAGGGAGATTTGAGTTTAAGTATTTTTCAAGATGCAAAAGGTCAGGGTGAAGGGGCAGTTCAAACCGCCATCCAGCTTATAAAAGGTGAAAAAGTCGAAAGTAGCGTCATGGTACCCTATCAGTTGATCACGAAAGCCAATTATCAAAGCTTTGGTGATAACAACGATAAATAATAATTTTGTCCGGATAAGACTTATGTATTCTCTGTTAGTGTGAGGGAGTGCGCTGTTATTTTAACCAGGTTATATCCCTTAGCGATTGCTGTTTCCAGCGGTATGGTCGTGTCACGATAAATTAAAGGGTATAGTCTGAGTTGTAACTGCGGAGGTTATTAGTATGTATCCTTATGTGCTTGAGGCCGAGGGTATCAGCAAGCAGTTCCCAGGGGTTAAAGCGTTAGATAAAGTCTCGATAAAAATCAAACCCGGTAGCGTGCATGCGCTTATGGGGGAGAATGGGGCGGGTAAATCGACGCTGATGAAATGTTTGATCGGTATTTATCACCCTGATGAAGGCGCAATTAAAATCAAAGGCCAACTTGTGACATTCGGCGACACGTTGGAAGCACTGCATTCAGGGATATCAATGATTCATCAGGAACTTAATCTGGTACCACACATGACGGTGGCGGAAAATATCTGGTTGGGACGCGAACCTATCAGATTAGGTTTTGTCAATCATAAAGAATTGAACCGTAAAACTACTGAGTTATTAGCGCACCTTAATATTAAATTAAAACCGGAAACCCTGTTGGGAGAGCTGAGTATTGCAAACCAACAGATGGTCGAGATAGCTAAAGCGGTTTCTTATAATGCAGATGTATTAATTATGGATGAACCAACATCTGCATTAACTGAGGGGGAAGTTATTCATTTGTTTGCGATTATTCGTGAGCTTAAAAAACAGGGTAAAGGTATTATTTATATTAGCCACAAAATGGATGAAATTTTTGCCATAACCGATGAGGTAAGTATATTCCGTGATGGTACCTCAATTGCCAGTGATAAAACGGAAAACCTGACTAAAGAATCGTTGATCACCATGATGGTGGGGCGTGAGCTAACGCAAATGTTCCCCAAGTTCAATAACAATATTGGCGAAGAGGTATTACGCGTTAGCGGTTTATGCCGTGAGGGCTGGTTTAGCGACATCACATTCTCCATTAAGCGTGGCGAAATACTTGGCGTTGCCGGATTAGTAGGAGCAGGACGCAGTGAAGTGATGGAAAGCCTGTTTGGAATGTATCCGGCAGACAGAGGGACAATATTTATTGAAGGGGTTCCGGTAAAAATCGATTCGCCGTCCAAAGCTATAGAACAAGGGCTAGCATTCCTGACCGAAGATCGAAAAAAATCGGGTCTTTTTCTGGTGCTTTCGGTAGTGGAAAATATGAGCATCGTGAATCTCTCTCAATATACCAGCAAGAATGGGTTTATCAGCCATGGACAAATGGCTAAGGATTGCTTAGAGCAAATTAGAAAGCTCAATATAAAAACGCCAACCATGGATCAGATTATCAATAATCTCAGCGGTGGGAATCAGCAAAAGGTATTAATTGCTCGTTGGTTACTGGCTCAACCGAAAATATTGATCCTTGATGAGCCAACACGCGGTATCGATGTAGGAGCAAAGGCCGAAATATATCGGCTTATCAGTGAACTGGCACACCGCGGTGTCGCCATTATTTTGGTTTCATCTGAACTTCCAGAAATTATTGGCATGAGCGATCGCGTAATGGTCATGCATGGTGGACGTATCACCGGGATCTTGGATAAAGATGAAGCTGAACAGGAAAAAATTTTGGCGTTGGCCTCTGAATAGCGCAAAGGTGACCGTAATGAGTAACATAAAACTGGAAGAAGCATTGTCCGCGGTGCAGGTGACAAAAGGTGCGCGGTTGGCGAGTTTCGGCGGTAATATGCCAAAAGATATTGGCATTTTTATTGTTATGATTGGTATTGCGCTAATCTTTGAAATTCTTGGTTGGGTTGTACGTGACCAGTCATTTTTAATGAATCCGAGTCGCTTATTATTGATTGTGTTACAGGTGGCGATCATTGGCATCATCGCGGTAGGTGTGACCCAAGTGATCATCACTACAGGTATCGATCTTTCATCTGGCTCACTCATTGCCTTAACTGCTGTGGTGGCAGCGAGCCTAGCACAAACTTCTGAGAGTATATCGCCAATCTATCCTGGGTTGTTGGATTTGCCTGCCGCGATCCCTATTGGGGCGGGGATTGGCGTGGGGATACTCTGCGGTTTTATCAACGGATTCCTGATCACGCGAACCGGTATCCCTCCGTTTATTGCGACATTGGGCATGATGGTTTCCGCACGAGGGCTGGCTCAATATTACACTAAAGGCAACCCTGTGAGTTTCTTGTCTGATGATTTCAGCGCGATCGGGCAGGGAGCCATGCCGGTCATCATATTTCTGGTTGTGGCAGCTATTTTTCATGTTGCGCTCAAACATACGCGTTACGGCAAATATATTTACGCTATCGGGGGTAACATCACCTCAGCCAAAGTTTCGGGTATTAACGTCAATAAATATCTGGTGACAGTGTATACAATCGCAGGCGGGCTGGCAGGGCTGGCAGGTGTGGTGCTTGCTGCACGAGTCAGCAGTGGGCAGTCGAGTATGGGCGTCGCTTATGAACTGGATGCTATTGCTGCGGCGGTCATTGGCGGTAGTAGCTTGATGGGAGGAGTTGGACGAATAACCGGCACTCTTATTGGTGCTGTTATTCTGGGGCTAATCAAAAGCGGCTTTACCTTTATCGGTGTGGACTCTTATATTCAGGATATTATCAAAGGCATTATTATTGTAACAGCCGTTGCAATTGATATGCATCGTAACCGCAAGAGACGGTGACCCTATGTTGAGCTGTTGGTCTGTTTTCTGATGGTTTCTTTTTAGGCATGTTCAACAGTATTTAAGACGGTGAACCTTTATCACTTGTCGGTGATGCCTATAATTGCACGCGAGCGTCGCTGGCGGTAATTTGCGCGCAGAGCAAGGCGTGAGCCGCGAGGTTGGGTGGGCCAAATAAGCGGCGAACAACGCAGCAATCACGCCAATGGCCACAGCTTGAAGGGGCGCGCCCAAGAAGCCCGTTTTCTGTGTTGTCGGGCTTGATAACGGGTTTTGGGGTCTGCGGCGGCACCATGGGTAATTGAGGGATGCAGCCTAAACTAGGGCTGCGCTCAAGTTATGGGAAACGTGATGTGTCGCGGTATTAAGAACACCTATTTAGTTAATCAACTCTTCAGCTAGCATGATATTTTGTGGCTTGAGTTTGCTCATCATTGTATGGACATCGACAGAATCTATTTTGTCAGCATGCAGGTAGGCGTGAGCGTAATCGAGGTAAACCCCAGACTGTAGAAAGAGAATGAACAGCTCGCGATCAAGGTGATTCTCATTCACCATGTTGACCATAATATTTAGTGACTCAGATAACAATTTCCCCATTTTATAGGGTCTGTCATCTGCGGTTAGAGCTTCAAATACGTCGGCAATTGCCATCATTCGTACAGGAATACTCATCTGTTTATAGTTCAACTGGTAAGGATATCCCTTACCATCCATGCGTTCATGATGGCCACCGGCAATCACTGGGACGTTAGCCATACTGCGTGGGAAGGGGAGTTTATTCAACATAATGATTGTTTGCATTATGTGTTCATTAATTTTAAATCTTTCTTCTTCGTTCAGCGTTCCCTTTCTTATGCTGAGATTGTAAATCTCCCCATGGTTGTACAGTAATGCTGGTTCTTTAATTTTGAAATGGTAATCTTCGGGCAACTTGTTCTTGCTATCTCGATAGATGACATGTTCCTCTTTATCTGCCAGCATCGGCTCCTGAACAGGGAGTGGGGCTAATGGACGACGTTTTTTGCGGCTCAGCTCTTCACGTGATACACCGGCACTATCATCCAGTGTGCGTGTCCATTGATATTGTGCAATTTTTTGAATACGTTCTAGAGCAGCGTCTGGGAGAAATTCACCGCCAATATTGCACTGGGCAATAAAGTAGAAATCATCGTCCAACTGACGCAGTTCATCATTTAACGACAGCTCTTCCTCAATACCGATAGATACCTTAGTGTTATTGCGCAGGTAGCTAATTTCTTTTTCACGTTTCAGAACTTCAAAACGCATACGTATTTCATGGATGCGATCATAAATCAGTTCCAGCTTTGTCGATTTATCGACAACTGCTTCCGGAGTCGTGATTTTCCCACAGTCATGCAGCCAGCAGGCGGTGTGTAATTCTTCCCATTCATTCTCTGAAAGGGCAAAAGAGGCGAAAGGGCCTTCTTGAACTTCAACGGCTGCTTTGGCCAACATTTCTGTGATAACCGGTACACGCTGACAATGCCCACCGGTGTAGGCGCTTTTCGCATCAATTGCCCCAGCGATCAATTCGATAAAGGCGCTCAACAGATTTTTTTGCTCTTGCAGCAGATGTTGGGTTTCTATTGCCACCGATAAACTCCCTGCCAGCGCATTGATTAACTGCATTTTGGCGAAGACGCGCTCAGCATTTGATTCCTGAGGGGGAAAGAGCAGTAAAAAACCCATTAACTGTTGGTCATGGTTTTGCATCGGAATGGCAATATAACGAAGAGGCAAATATGGCTCTAAGAAAGTGAGCAATTGACTGGGTGTATTTTCATTATCAAAAACACCGGTAACTGTTTCGCCTGCTAATATTTGCAAAAGCTCGGTAGGATAACCTTTATCCAACTGTAAAGAAGGCAGATTTGAAGTCTGAACATTTTGACCAGTCCAACTGAAAGCAATAGGCGAGAAATTCCCTAATTCTTTGTCGGGCAGGTAAATAGCGCCTCCTGTTAATGTGGCTATTTTGGTTGTTTCATTGAGTAATCCTTGCATCTTTTGAGGGAAACTATCTTTGGTAGATAACAGACGGCCCATAGAAATAAACTGCTTTAGCGTTAGTTTCATTTTTGACATGGATTTGTGCAAGTCATCAATTTCTTCAATTGCCGAGTGCTCTTCTTCCCGATCCTCAAAATACAAATTGCTGATTGCATCAGCGTCATGACGTAAACCAATCAATGGACGAGAGATCCGCAATGAAAAATACCAGACTAATGGTAAACTGAATAACAACAGAGAAAATGCAATCAGAGTTGAGTGGTTACGAATTAAATTGGCATCAGCAGTCAAATAGAAAGAGGGGGTGGCAATCACTAATTGATAGTTATTGCCATGATCATGAAGTTCTATAACGAAGCCATACCAGTTCTGTCCCTGAGCAGAAAAGAGAATGCTTTCTGAACTATTGCTGCGTTTGGTCTCTAATAGTTTCTGTAAAACAGTGAGTTGAGAAATTTTATTAAGCCCATCATGAGTTGCTGCATCATCCTGCTTTATTTGAGGGAGACTGGCGATAGTCTCATTGGCAAAATTGATAATTGCAGCTTGACTGCCGGGAGGCAGATTCTGTTGGAGAAATTCCGAAAGTGAACCCAGTGAAACATCCAGACCAATAATCGCATGGGTGTTATTTTTAGCCTGGATACTGTAGGTAAAACCGGTTTTTCCCGTAGCTTTAAAGGTATAGAGTGGTGAAGTGATCAGATTTTGACTTTTTGAGGCAAGGATATACCAATTACGTTTACGGGGGTCGAAGCCGTCATACTCCATAACTGTTTGACCAATAATTCTTTGATTACCGTCGAGATAAATAATCCGCCTTTCTGGTGTCCCAGATAAAAAACGATTGCTTTGCACCAACCATTCAGCGTTTCCAGGTACCTTGAATAAGGTGCGGATATCGGTAGACAAACGCCGCAGTATAAAAAAATCACCGTTAGGGTAAGCACTGTATATTGCATTGGCATAATCATTTTGTTGCAATATCTCAATAAATTGACTGACAAAACTCATTCTCTCTTCGAGCGTATTGGTTTGCATTATTGGAGAGTTAGCAAGAAAATTTACAGACATCATCATGTGACGAGTGACGGAGTTTAACTCTGCCGCTATAGCTTCGCCGGTTTTTTGATACTGCATGTTGGTAGTGGCTTCAGTAAGTTTTGACAGTTGGCTGTGGTTGAAAATAATGATTGCACTACCAATTGAAACAATCAGTAATGTAAAAAGTGCGGCAATCTGGATATGTAAGGGATAGTGTTTTCTGAACCCTATCTTCTGGCTTTGCATAGTCATTGCCTTGTTTATGTAATGTATCTTATTTAATCATAGACGAAATGGAGAGAGTCTATAGCTGCCAAGTTTCAAGTTGCCTGTGTGTTGTTTTTGTTACTCGGCGGTGCCCTTTGACTGCCCCGAGTGCAAACAACTCAGAGACGCACGCTGGCCTTGTGTTTTGCGGCGGCACCATAGATAACTTTAAATACGTGCGGCACCTTAAGCCTCTGGCAGGTAGGAATGGTGAGGAACACTGACCCGCCGTGAATTCCTGCTCATCCCTGTACGTTTAATGGCCCGCTAACCTGCATTACTCCGACCTGAAGCACTATTACGTGCAGCTATTCAAGGATATAACAATTAATGGTGAATAATGCAGAAACTGATCTACCTCGATAAACTGCACTTATGATAGCTTGTGCCGAGTTACTGCAGGTTGTGGCTAGGCGGCAACTGAACGGGAAATCGGTCATAAACCGATTTTGAACGCTGCTTACAGCGCGCTAAAGTGGCGAAGGATATAGTGGCAATGTGAATATGCAAAGGTTGTCGTGATGGATGCAATTAAAAATATCTTGGTGAAAGAGATTGAGCAGATTAACAATCAAGAAGGGCGTGATGGTAAACCACGTTTCAACAGTGAATTTGCGCGTAATCACCGTTGGCTTTGTCTTGCCATGTTTGCGGGATATTTTGCTGTAATTGCTGTTATGTACCCAGTTCCCTACATGGGCTTCTATTCATTTTTGGGTTTTACCGTTTTCGTCTTGTTCATGTTTGCTATGCTACTGATTGAGATTAAGCCAGTGTACCGTTTTGAAGATATCGGCGTGTTGGACTTGCGTGTTTGCTACAACGGAGAGTGGTATTTTACCCGAACGTTGTCACAACAAGCCATCCAGGCATTGCTAAATGATCCTGCTATCGGTACCGTACTAAAAGCTCGTATACTTGAAATCCTTGCCAATAAGGGCGAGATTGATTTCTACGATGTTTACGATCTTGCCTATACGAAAAAGTTGTATAAAAAACAGGCCCCGGCTGCAGTTATGTATTGAAGTAGTGGGCCCTTCAACGATGATTAATACCCTTTTGGGGTATGGAATTAATATTGGGTACTTGTAATGAATGATGATGTTTTTGACTTTGATATCGATGCTGAATTAGCAAAAGCTGAAGCAAATGCCGCACACAGGGCTAAGGAAGTTCCTCAACTTCTTGAAGATGAAGAGGATTGTGAGAGTTGCAAGATCTGATTGTGGTTACTAAAACCGCCATAGCCGTTTTTTCCTAATTCTAGGCGATAACGGCAAAGCCCGTAGTTAGACGGGGAATACTTGATTATAAGAGAGTCCTGTTATTGTTATATACCCAAAATAATTCGAGTTGCAGGAAGGCGGCAACGCAACGAATCCCCAGGAGCTTACTCAAGTAAGTGACTGGGATGAGTGAGGAAAGCCAACGCACATGCAACTTGAAGTATGACGAGTATAGTGTTTATTTGACATATGCTTAACGGGAGGAGTGATATGTAGCTAACTGATAACAAAATAGTAACCTGTGCTGGAAAGCCCAAAGCTTCAATACAGCAAGAATCCCCATACTAACAGCCCAGCAATGATGACTAAGCACAGAGCTGAAACGGTAAGCAGAATCCACCCAAGTAAGTCTTTCTCTTGTTCTGGCACGTTACGTCATCCGATTGGTTTTCTTGAATTAATGATGCAGAGATAAGTTATCGTACTGTTACGCTCAATATTATTAGCGCAAATTTAATATTTATGTCGTTCTTCAAGTTTTAGAGGTGTTTGTTGCGCTATTCGGGAAATATACCGCCTTGTCGCTTCTGGCGACGCATTAAGGTATTAAAATCGGCTCTTGGCCGATTTTTTGTACTGCTATCGTCTTACTTACGATGTATTACTATTCAAAAGTGAGCCTGACAGCAACTATAAAGATATGCCTTTGTGCTGTGAACAATGCCAGATTTTAATAATTATTGTCTCTAGGATTTTTCTCATAAGGTGGGCGCAATTGAAGAACACGTAAAGATGGCATAGTGCTGTCCATTCTAATCGTATTGCAGATTGCACTTTGATTGTTGTGTTAAACGACCTTAATGCGGATTTGCTCCTTCAAACCCGCATAAGCGTTACGCTTGTTGCTGTTATACAATACCTATTCTACAAAGGTTTGCAGGGGCTAATCAGTAACTATTTTTACCCCAATTTTGCTGATACGGTCGGACTCCATTTCGGCGATCGTCCATGTTAAGCCATCCCACTCGACTTGGTCGCCAACCACTGCTTCACCACCGATTAAAGTGGTAACGAATTGGCCAAGCGTCTGATGTTTATCTACACCTTCTTGCAGATTGAGGCCATAAAGTTGGGAGATATCACTTAAAAGGGCATCTGGTTGCAGAATAAAGTCGCCAAAGAAACGTTCGTCCAGAGTGACAGTGGGGGCTTGGCTGAAGAGCTTGCCAAGTGCGGGTAAGTCGTGTTCGTGACCCACAACGCACAGAATATCATCAGCAAGTAATAGCGTACTGCCACTGGGGTGTAACAACTCTTTACCACGGAATAAGGCTGCAATACTTGTCCCTTGGGGCATTCTTAGTTCTCTCAGTGCGACACCTACGCACCAGTTATCGGGCGTGAGCTGGTAGACAAACTGTTCCCACTGATCTTGCTGATGGATGTCGAGACCAACGCGAGAAATCGGTGCCAAGGCTGGTGGCACGACGACTTTTGCTTTTCTGGCAGCAAAGGAAAGCGTTGTACCCTGCAACAAGAGTGAAACTAACACGACAAAAAAGGCAACGTTGAAGAATAAGTTTGCGTGAGGCAACCCCGCCATCATAGGGAAAACCGCCAATATAACAGGTACTGCACCACGTAAACCAACCCAGGAAATAAACATGCGTTCGCGTAAGTTAAAATTGCGGAAGGGCAATAGACCAATAAATACCGCGATTGGGCGTGCAAAAAGTATCATCCATAGCGACAGCAACAAGGCTGGAATAGCGATTGGTAGCAGGTCATGTGGATTCAGCAGTAACCCGAGAACCAGGAACATCCCAATCTGGCTAAGCCAAGCCAGGCCGTCAAAGGTTTGTAGAATACCGTGGCGGTTACGAATAGGGCGATTACCCAACAACAGTCCACATAGATACACCGCTAAAATACCACTTCCGTCCAGTGCGGTAGTCAGTGCAAAAATAAAGATCCCCCCGCTCACAGCAAGCAGTGGGTATAATCCTTGCGCAAGTTTAATGTGATTGATCAACTTAAGTAGTACCCAACCACCGCCCAGTCCTAAGATGATCCCCATGCCGAATTGTTGCACTAAATTAACCAAGAACATCCAGCTTAGTGACGTTTCTCCTGCAGAAATCATGGAAATCAGCGTGACGGTCAAAAATACAGCCATAGGGTCGTTACTGCCAGATTCAATTTCCAACGTAGCGCTGACACGTTCGTTTAGGCCCTTGCCACCGAGTAGTGAAAAGACGGCAGCAGCATCCGTGGAACCAATAATGGCACCGATCAATAACCCTTGAATAAGGTCGAGACCAAACAACCAGGCAGCAGCCAATCCAGTCAACCCTGCGGTAATCAACACGCCAAACGTAGCCATCGATAAGGCTGGCCACAGAGCGACCCGAAATGAACTGACGCGGGTGCGCATACCACCATCGAGTAGGATGACTGCCAGAGCCAGATTACTGATCAGATACGCAGCCGGATAGTTGTCAAAAGCAATACCACCAGGGCCGTCGACGCCAGCCAGCATGCCTATTGCCAGAAAGATCACCAGAATAGGTATGCCCAAGCGCGAAGAGAATGAACTAAGGAGAATACTTGCCCCCACCAACACGGCACCGATGATGAACAAGTTATTGATCGTGTTGGCATCCAAAATAATATTCTCCTACGAGTTATATTGGTTTTACTGAAACAAGGGGAAACCACAATAATTATATGGTATATGATAGCCTGCAATTCCTGTAAAATGTTAAGGCTGATTACAAAAGAATTGAGTTATTATCATCACTTATAGCATGATTTATAGAAGAAAGGTTTGGAATACATTAGCTTTGTTTTTTTTATTCGATAAATCAATAAATTAATTTTATTGAAATTATTTTATAGAGACAAAAAACAAGCCCGTTAGGGGCTTGCTGTTGCTAGAGCGTAGGCTATTTACTTGGCCTGCCCTTGCGGCTCTCGCCTTACTCTGCTCGCAAATTACCGCTAGCGGCGCTCACGTGCAATTGAGGGACACAGACTAGGCCCAAAAGCCTGCAATACCAAAGACAGACTTTTAGGCATGTACTTGTGCCATTTGTGCGCATTGCTGCGTGATTCGCGTACAGATCTAATGTCGTTCAGGCTTGTTTTATCGATTTCTCATCATTATTGTTTTGAGTATTTTCTAACATCCGGCGAATTGGCACGATAAGTAGGATCAATATTGCGGCGCATATCACCAACGCAATTGAGCAGCGAGCAAACAGGGTTGGTAACATTTCTAGTTGGTCTGCTTTTACGTGACCACCGATCAGGCCTGCAGCCAAATTACCTAGCGCACTGGCACAGAACCATAAGCCCATCATTTGGCCACGCATTCTTTCAGGAGCCAGTAGCGTCATGGTTGCTAGGCCGATAGGGCTAAGGCACAGTTCACCCAAAGTGAGTAGGAGAATACTGCCCACCAGCCATAGCGGTGACACTCCGGCACCACCATTACTTAAAACTTGTTCGGCTGCGAGCATCATTACACCAAAACCTACAGCAGCAAACAGGATGCCGATAACAAACTTGGCGATGCTGCTCAAACGAACATTGTTGCGTGCTAGAGCTGGCCATAACCAACTAAATACTGGCGCCAGCAAAATAATGAACAACGCGTTAATTGATTGGAACCACACTGCGGGGATCTCGAAGTTGCCTACCATGCGATGTGTGTAATCATTAGCGAACAGATTGAACGACGTCGGTTTTTGTTCGAAAGCAGACCAGAAAAATGCAGCTGAAACTAGCAGGACAAAACAGACTAGTAGGCGTGCGCGCTCTCTGCGGCTTAAACCAGCAAAGAAAAACAGATAAATAAAGTACAAGGTAACGGAAGTCGCAATCACATAAACTAGCATACTCGCGATGGCGACAGGGTTGATGATAATCAAGCCTTGCGAGATCAAGGCCACTACTGCCGCGATACCGACAGCCAAGGCTAAAATCCAAGTGCCAACGCCGTTTTTCTTAACTACTGGATTGTTCCAGGTGGAGTCAAGGCCTACTTCGCCGTCATAACGTTTCATGGCCGGTAGTGCAAACGCGCGGAAAATGATCAATGCGACCAACATGCCGATACCACCAATGCCAAAACCCCAGTGCCAGCCATGAGAGCGGATCAGCAAGCCTGAAATCAAGGGGGCGATAAAGGAACCCATGTTTATCCCCATATAGAACAGCGAGAAACCGCCGTCACGGCGCATATCACCCTGTTTATATAATGTGCCGACCATGACTGAAATGCAGGTTTTAAATAAGCCGGAACCCAGGACAATAAATATCAGGCCGATAAAAAATAAGTCGTTCCCCATGACTGCCGACAAAGCAATAGATAAGTGACCTATAGCAATCAGGATCGAACCGTACCAAACGGCTTTTTGCTGACCAAGCCAGTTGTCTGCTAGCCATCCACCCGGCAATGCTGCCAGATACATACTGCCAGCAAAGATACCCACGATCGCTGATGCGTTTTCACGGGCTAACCCCATGCCGCCGTCATAAACTGTCGCGGCCATAAACAGGATCAGTAGCGGGCGAATGCCATAAAATGAAAATCTTTCCCACATCTCGGTGAAAAACAGTGAGCCAAGCGGATATGGATGACCGAAGAAGGTTCGAATTTTTTTTTGGTTAACAGAGGATTGCATAAACTCTTCCCAATACAATATGTTGCACTGAAGCAACAGATAGTGTGATATGTGCGTTTGAGCATCTGAGTAACGTGTGTCAACCTGAGGAGGTTAACCGACTAAACTGCAATGGCGGTGCACATGAAACTTGAAAACCGGGCCGTCCACTTTTCACCGGAAATTATATTTATAAGCATTTTTTTGCTTAATGATAGTTCTGTTTGGTATCTATAATCCATCTTTTAGACGAAAAATCGTTAGATGTCTACTTTACTGATTTTTCAGTGATTTGAAATACTTTTCGTATTGACAGCGTATTTATTGTTCTAATTGGCAAGTGATGGCATAAAAAATAAGATGTTAACTTTTTTACTTTCAATGTTTACCCGGTTTTACCGATTCAGATTAATCCAAGAAAAGTAAAGAAATAGGTCTCAGATAGGTCCGTTGAAGCCGTGATGATAATATAAATCAACACTGTATATTGGAGGGCTACGGTATGGCTGAACACATTTCATCTTGGCAGTGCCTCAAATAAGCCCCCCAAAGACTACATAGCTGCATGCACGATCAGATACCGAACAATGATTCAAATCCAGCAGAGGTGGCTGTCAGAGCAACATCTGTCACTTCATAGTGGGCGATAGCATCGAAAGGATCTTCCGCCAGGATAGTATCTAACTGTGTTCTCGCCATATCTTTTACCAAAATCACACCGCCTGTACGCGGTTTTTTGCGGCCTGATGCTATAAAATTCCCATCCTGAAAATAACGTTTCAGCCAAGTGACGTGTGCTGCCAAATGGTTCTCAACTTCCTCAATCGGGCGGTGGTAGGTCAGATTGACGATATACATAGTTGCTCTTTCTATCAGCAGAAAGTTTGTGCATTCCAGATTTAACGCGCTGTCCACGATATGTTATAAAAAGCCGCCTGTTGGCGGCGGCATGTCTTTAATAGAGAGAGGCTTCTCCTTCTGGACGTGTTTTAAAACGACGGTGTAGCCACATATACTGGTCTGGTGCCAACAGGATCTCTTCCTCAATCACTTTGTTCATAAAGGCAGCCGCATCAAACTCACTATTCAGTGGGAAATTCTCTACTGCTGGTTGGATAAGAAGTTCATACCCTTTACCTTCTGGCAAGCGGCGTGGAGTAAAGGGAATAATCGTTGATTTACCCATGCGTACCAGCGTGTAACTACCTGTCGTCGTTGCAGCCTGTTCCACGGCAAAGAAAGGGGCAAATACGCTACTGCGCGGGCCGTAGTCATGGTCTGGTGCATACCAGATAACTTCCCCTTGTTTTAGGGCACGAACCATCCCTTTGACGTCCTTACGGTCCAGCATGGATTTATTGGAGCGCATACGTCCCAAAGTCTGCAGCCAGTCTATCAGTTTATTGTCGTGTGGGCGGTAAACGCCAATGCCTGGGGTGTGAATACCAAAAATACGTGCACCTAATTCCAACGTCAGAAAATGTAACCCTATAAGCAGGATACCTTGATGGTTGGCTTGTGCTTTTCTGATATGTTCCAAGCCCATTACTGTCGACCAGCGCTCTATGCGCCAGTTTGGCCAGAACCACGCCATACCGGTTTCAAATAACCCCATTCCCACTGACTCAAAGTTTTTCGCGACCAGTGCAGCACGTTCTGCTCTTGGCATTGTTGGAAAACACAACTCGAGGTTGCGCTGTGTTATAGCAACGCGGCGTTTGAGAAAGTGCATGGAGAATCTTCCCAGCCCTGTACCCAGGCGATAAATGACGGGATAAGGGAGCAAAACCAGCAGGTAGAGTAGGGCAATGCCAAACCAGGTAAGCCAGTAGCGAGGATGTAGTAAAGATCGTTTAAAAGAAGGAACTTGCGTCATAGGTTCTCAGCTTAGAAGCAGTCATTTAACAGTAATAACAGAGACATTACATAAATCCTGGGTCATTCGAACAACGGCGTTGCTATAGAAAGACCCAGCCATTCGGCGTGGCTAGGCTAACGGGAGTGCCCACCATGCTGCAACACTATGTGTGTGTCACTCAGGTAATGGATCTATGTGATAGTTTTCTGCCGCTTTTTAGAGTCATTGTGACATTTTTCTAGAGTAACTGGAAAATCCCCTGTATTAAAAAGCCTTTTTTTGTCATAAAAAAGGCGAGAATGTCGTTTTTTTCAGCAGGTACGCCATCCGATTCATGAAATAATGACCTCTAACACATGCTGAAATGCGCCGAAAGCTTAACTTGATGGGTCACTGCATGATGGATAATTAATCAAAGAGCTGTTAAAACGCATGAATTTCTCCGCTTTATCCCCCTCGTTATTACCATTGGGTTAATGCTGTGTTACCGCTTGTTTTCGGTTATCATGTGCGCCGCGCTATGGCCTAAAGGCCATAGCGCACTCAGTCATTTACCTCCCGAAAGACAGGAAAGTACACCATGCCAGTGTTACATAACCGAATTTCTAATGAGGAACTGAAGGCACGTATGCTGGCTGAAAACGAGCCGCGCACTACAGTTTCTTTTTACAAATATTTTAACATTGATGATCCCAAGGCTTTTCGCGACAGCCTATATATTCAATTCGATAAATTGAAGGTTTTTGGCCGTATCTATGTGGCTAAGGAAGGGATCAACGCGCAAATTAGCGTGCCGCAGAGCAATTTTGACGACTTTAAAACGGTTCTCTTTGCCTCTCACCCTGCGTTAGATCAGGTTCGTCTAAATATTGCTCTTGAAGATGACGGGAAATCCTTTTGGGTGCTGCGATTGAAAGTTCGTGAGCGCATTGTGGCCGACGGTATTGAAGACGCGACATTCGATCCTGCCAATGTAGGACAGTATCTGCGGGCTGAACGCGTGAACCAGATGATCGACGATCCGAACACTGTCTTCGTCGACATGCGTAACCACTATGAGTATGAAGTCGGGCATTTCGAGAATGCGATTGAAATTCCCTCAGACACCTTTCGTGAACAGTTACCGATGGCGGTAGAACTGCTAGAGCAACAAAAAGACAAGAACATTGTCATGTACTGTACCGGCGGGATACGTTGTGAAAAAGCCAGTGCTTATATGCTGCATAATGGCTTTAAAAACGTATACCACGTCGAAGGAGGGATTATCGAGTATGTGCGCAAAGCCAAAGCACAAGGTTTGCCGCTGAAGTTTATCGGCAAAAACTTTGTGTTTGACGAGCGTATGGGGGAACGTATTTCAGAGGATGTTATCGCTAATTGCCACCAATGTGGGGTACCTTGCGATACTCATACTAACTGCCGCAATGATGGTTGCCATCTGCTGTTTATCCAGTGCCCGTCCTGTGCAGCAAAGTTTGAGGGGTGCTGCAGTGATAATTGCCGCGAAGAGTTGAAGCTGCCACGTGATGAGCAAAGAGCACGTCGTGCTGGCCGTGAAAATGGTGTTAAAATCTTTAATAAGTCGAAAGGGCTGTTGCAGACAACACTTCATATACCGGCTCCTAAAGAATAAGAGCGGGTAAGTTGAACGCTTATAGAAATGGCGCTGAGTTTTCAGCGCCACCTTTTAGCTTATTTCTCGCGAACGCCTTCTACAGAAATGATCAGCTCCACTTCCTGTGACGCAGGGCCAAGATCCTTAGTAATATCGAAGTCTTTCAGCTTGATTGTACCGTTGGCTTCGAACCCGGCACGGTAGTTGCCCCAAGGGTCATTACCTTGACCAATCAGTTTGGCGTCCAGAGTAACAGGCTTGGTAACACCGTTCAGGGTCAAATTACCAATTACTGCATAGCCTTCGCCGTTTTTCTTCACTTCAGTTGATTCGAACGTTGCTTGCTTATGCTTATCAGCGTTCAGAAAATCTGCGCTACGCAAGTGCTTATCTCGTTCTGCATGATTAGTGTCCACGCTTGCAGTATTGATTGTGACATTCACTTTATCTTTTGAAGGGTCGTTCTGATCAAAAGTGAATCCACCATCAAAGTCTTTGAAACTGCCATACAACCAGCTGTAGCCTAGGTGTTTGATACGAAATTCAATAAAAGCATGCTGTCCCTGCTTATCGATTTTGTAGTTTGCGGCCAGGGCCGAACCCGCGCTCAGTAGTAAAGCTCCGGCAGTGAGGCTTAATACAGTCTTTTTCAAAAACATAACAATCTCCATAAATCCAACAGGTTAATCGGTGCTGCGACCTAGCATCCGTTTCAAAGTAATATCACCATCAATAAAGTGATGTTTAAGAGCAGCCAAGGCGTGAAGAACTGAGAGCACAACCACCACCCAAGCCAGATATAAATGGATTGTTCCTGCTGTATCCGCCTGCTGTGGCAGACCAGTAACAGAAGCAGGTACCTCAAACCAGCCGAAAACGTTTATTGCCTGGTTATCAGCAGTAGAAATCAGGTAGCCGCTGATCAAAATGCCAAACAGCAAAACATACAAGGCAAGGTGTGCAAAAACGGCACTGATACGTGTGAAACGGCTATAACTAGTGAGTGGTTTTGGAGGGGGAGAAATAAACCGCCATAGTACCCGGAACACCATAATAATAAGAAGCAAAATGCCGATACTTTTATGGATCTCTGGTGCCTTGTGGTACCAAACATCGTAATAACCTAGTGTTACCATCCATAGGCCGAGAGCAAACATGCCATAGACTGTCAGTGCCACTAGCCAGTGGATCAGGACAGAAATGTGACCAAAGCGGTCAGAGGTATTTTTCCAAAGCATTGGGCTTCCTTACGTTACGCCTTTTCCGGCAGCATTAATTAAACTTTAAAAAAACATAAAATCAACAATAAATTTCATTATGTTATTAAATAATGAAATTGGTCAGTTTATTTGTGTGAGCTGTCGGTAGGTTCATCAAATGCATAGTTGGTTGCTAATGATCTCATAATGACTGAAAAAAATTACGCATTGAAATCTATATATTTATTAATTAATGTCAATTTTTGTCATTTTAGGTAAATATCAGCAATTGACTAAATAATAATCCAAATCTGCTTTGCAGACTATTTCCCTAGTGGACTCGAAGGAGTGCTCTTATTTTTACCTAAGCTGTGTTCTTTGATTGCGTGAGGTACCGTCACGGTTTCTAAACTTGTCCTCACGGTGGAGGGAAAAAGAAGGAATGGGCTTAGTGGGTATGATGAGAACGCCGACACACCGTAATTTCTCTGCAGACTCGTATTGCACATCGCATGTTCTCAATGCAGGCTAGCCTGCATAATGACCACCGAAAACACTATTCCGCGCAGCTATTTGGTGGTTCTTGCTTATCGCCTACCTGCATCTTGTAGTAACTTGTATATACTCTAGATAGTCTAAGTCGTGTCCAGGCAATCGTCTTTGCGTTTGATTCCGTTGTAGTTTGCATAGCGATAGGTGTACATACATTAACAGGCTCGTGCTGGCCTTCATCAAGCAAGGATATTCAATGGGCAGGTTAGAATTTTATGATCGCAAGCTTCGCTTGATGATGATGTTGGCGATGATGGTAGTCATTTTGGCGGGGATCAAAGCCGCAGCGGACATTGTTGTGCCTTTCTTGCTTGCTGTTTTCCTCGCTATTGTGCTTAACCCCTTGGTTGTCTCGCTGGAGCGTTGCCGAGTGCCGAGAGGTTTGAGTGTCATGCTGTTGGTTATTACCGTTGTTGTGTTATTAATGATGTTTATTGGTATGTTAGGTTCCTCTCTCAATGAATTTGCCCGTTCGTTGCCACAATATCGCGGTTTGCTGTTGGAGAAAATTAGCGAGTTGCAAGGTTATGCAGATCGTTTCAATATCGATATTACTTTCTCCGTAGATGCGTTAATTAAGTTTGTTGACCCTAGTGCCACAATGAATCTCGTTACACGTTTGTTAGGACAGTTATCGGGGGCTATGACCAGTATTTTCCTGCTGCTCATGACCGTCGTGTTTATGTTGTTTGAAGTGAGGGTATTGCCCTTTAAGTTGCAGCAAGCGTTGAATAATCCGAACGAAGGAATGGCGGCTATTCGGTTGGCATTGAGAGGGGTAACGCATTATTTGGTAATTAAAACTGCAATAAGCCTTGCAACAGGCCTTATCGTCTGGGGTTTCCTCAGTTGGGTTGGTGTTCGTTTTGCCTTTATCTGGGGAATGTTGGCCTTTCTGTTTAATTATGTGCCCAATATAGGTTCTGCTATTGCGGCAATCCCTCCATTTATCCAGGCATTGTTGTTTAATGGTTTTGCAGATTCCATTGTGGTTGCGGGGGGATTTATCCTGATTAATTTGGTCATTGGTAATATGCTCGAACCTAGAATTATGGGGCGAGGACTTGGGCTTTCAACTTTAGTGGTCTTCCTCTCCCTTATATTTTGGGGGTGGTTAATGGGACCTGTAGGGATGTTGCTTTCGGTACCGCTGACCATTATTGGCCGCATTACTTTAGAAACGATGGATGGAGGACATAAACTGGCGGTCATCCTTGGTGATGGGAAACCAACCAAAGAGATCAACCCGGAGTAAAAAGCCTTTTAGACGGCACCTGAACGAATCTCCAGGAGCTTACTCAAAAATGCCAGGGGTGAATGAAGGGATCTAGACTGTGTCCCTGAATTGCGCATGGTGCCGTCGCAGACCCAAAAGCCCGCTATCAAGGCGGAGGGTGGCCCTCTGTTCAAGCCCGACAACACAGAGAATGGGCTTCTGGGGCGGAGAACCCACGGGCTGGGGCCATTGGCGTGTATTGCTGCGTTGTTCGCCGCTTATTTGGCCCACCAAACCGCGTGGCTCACGTCTTGCTCTGCGCGAACATTACCGCCAGCGGCGGCGCTCTCCTGCAATTGAGGGGCACAGCCTAGTGCCCTCAGCTTGAAGCGTAAGTACATCACAAGGCTACAAAGGCAGCGTATTTCATTAAGCTTAAAGGGAAGGTGGTAGTTTAGAAACGCTGCAGACCGAAGGGAGTTATGTCTGTTGGTGAGGTTTTATTTTGAGCGAACAGAGCGGCGATCTCTCCCAGTGCGCTAGCGAATTTAAAACCATGGCCACTTAATCCAGTGATTACAAGCAGTTGCGGGCAGTCAGGTAAGGTATCAATGATAAAATCTTCATCTGGGCTCATAGCGTAACTACAGACCTCACCGCGCAGACAAACACCCACGCCAGATAAAAACTGACGCAGAAAGCTGAACACTTCAGAACCGTCAGTGGCTATTGTGCCGTACGGTTTGCATTGTTGTGGTGTTTCAATCGGCTGCCCGCCGTCATGCTTGCCCACTTTTAAGCCTTCACCATCGGCTGGAAAACCGTAATAGCGGCATCCATCCTGTGCTTCAATAGTAAAAGCGGGGAAGTTGTTACTCACACTGTAACGTCCGTCAGCCTGATACCAGGAAAAAACCTTACGTATTGGCGATATGGGTAACTCTGGCAGCAGGTTTTTAACCCAGGAGCCTACAGTGATAACGGCTTTGCGTCCTTTGAACTGGCCTTCAGCAGTAGTCACCTCGATGCCGTCTGTGGCATATTTTATTGCTTTCACAGGGCAATTAAACAACTGAGAGCAACCTGCTTCTTTTGTCAATCTGATATAGTTCGCAATGGCCAATTCAGGATGTAGTATCCCGGCATCAGGCTCAAATACGCCGATATAGTCCTCTGGTACGGTAAATTCGTCCCAACGCTTTTTGATCTGTTCAGCACTGAGCAACTGTATATTCAGGTTATAATTTTTTGCACTGTGTTGCGCATTACGGACAAACTTAGTGTCTTTAGGCCCCATAGTGATAACACCACAGGGATGAAAGAGTTTTTCATCGACTTGTTGCTGTAATCCATTCCACAAAGCCTGAGCACGGAGGATTAGTGGGGTATACTTTTCACCCTCGCCAGAAGCATGGCGAATGATGCGCGTACTGCCATGATGACTACCACTCTTATGCGGAGGCATAGCACGGTCAATCATTAACACTTTCAAGCCTGCAGTTGTCGCGTAATAACCTGCTGCAGCCCCAACTGAGCCACAACCAACGATGATCAAGTCATATTCCACGCGCGTATCCTCTTCATAAAATAATGTCGATAGTTTTCTAAATAGGTGTTCTTAATACCGCTACACATCACGCTGCCGGCAGGTGGGAATGATGAGGAACGCCGACACGCCGTGATTGCCAGAAAAAGGTCTGCCCACACTTGCACTGGTGAGGTGTCCATATAGCTATTTAGATGATATCCCTAAATTGCGTAAACCCAACCAAATTTAACCTTCCGTGGCCTAGTCTTAATCCAGACTTTTGAGGTATAAGATTTTGGATCGTAATTTACTCATAGTGCGACTTCCATAGCAAAGAAAAGCGCCAGTAAATTGCTGGCGCCTTAGTTGGTGTTGCTGAAAATATTAATGCTTTCTTCGGTCAAGATCTTGGTAATCAGTTGATTCTATTTTGGCGATGCCGGCTTCTAAAATATTGATCAATTGGCGGGCAACATCGGTAG
Organism: Serratia sp. UGAL515B_01; assembly: GCF_033095805.1. Lineage (NCBI taxonomy): Bacteria > Pseudomonadati > Pseudomonadota > Gammaproteobacteria > Enterobacterales > Yersiniaceae > Serratia > Serratia sp. UGAL515B_01. The sequence continues at coordinate 1,460,978 of NZ_CP109901.1, forward strand.
TTAACCAAAGGGTCCGATCAACTTGTGCTTCTTCGGGCGTTTGGCTTAGTGAAGACAGGTAATGAAGGCGAATCATCATGGCATCATAAACATCTACAGTACTGATATCCCAGCCAACTAACGGATGTGTCTGTATTACTTCATCATTTCTGTCCATAAAAACCCCTTATCAAGTAGTGACTATCATGAGTTACTAACGAGGAGCAGTGTGTCTCATTATCACAATGAGCTATTACAGTATACGCGCCCATGATTTCCAGCGTGGCATTTTTAATGAAATTTAAGGAAAATAAATATTATCTTGAACAAGTAATCAGGTTTGACAAGTTAAAGAAGACTAGAAATGCAAGTAAGAAAGATATTCTTTTTTGGCACGTAAACTTGAATGTAAGTTCGATACGTTGCTGTGCGTTGGTGGTAAGTGTGTATACTCGTCATACTTCAAGTTGCTTGGGTGTTGACTGCCTTCGTTCACCCCAGTCACTTACCTGAGTAAGCTCCTGGGGCTTCGCTCAGTTGCTGCCTACAAGCAACTCGAATTATTTTGGGTATATACACGCCACACTGCAAGTTTTGTGGGTGTTAACTGAGTTCTGTCATCCCAGTTACGAAGAGGAGCTATGCTCCTGAACTCTCTAGTGCTTGCCGCTTACAAGACACTCGAATTATTTTTGTTTATGTAAATAACCTGATTCAAGGTTAATTACAACATATTGATATGAAAAAAGCCGGAGAGCGCCCCCCCGGCAAGAATAAAAGGGTAATATTACTCTGTAGTGAACCAATCGTCGGCGCTTTCCCATGTTTCTTGGAGTATTTCCTCGATCAGATCCTTATCGGTTTTAGCCCCGCCAAGTACCGATAGGCTGTTGGAACCGGCATACCGAATTTGCACGGTGGTGTCAGGAAACTTGCGATTTACCCGTTTACTGAATTCACCAGTCAGGGCCTCAATCGCCCCCGGCGGCAGTGGTTTGGTTTTATCTATAGTAACTTCAACACGCATAATTGCCCCCAGATTCACATAACTGTTTATTTATACAGTTGCCCTTCGACAAAGGCAAGAGCAAAAATCAACAATTGGTGACAGACCAGCCAATATCTTCACCTGCCAAAAACGGAACGACAGCTTCAGAACCTAAGGCGATCTCATTTGGTTGAGAAACGGTGACGCGTTCCAGCGTAATGTAATCTTTGTTGACGGGTAAACCGTAAAAACGAGGTCCATTCAGGGAACTGAAGGCTTCCAACTGTTCCAGTGCGTTTAATTGCTCAAATACTGTAGCGTAAGCGGACATTGCATTTGGCGCGTTAAATACCCCAGCACAGCCACAGCTTGTCTCTTTACGGTGTTTGGAGTGTGGTGCCGAATCAGTACCGAGGAAAAACTTATCGGAACCGCTGGTGACAGCTTTACGCAGAGCTTCTTGGTGGATATTTCGCTTCAAAATAGGTAGGCAGAACAGGTGCGGACGGATCCCGCCAACCAGCATATGGTTACGGTTGAACATTAGATGCTGTGGCGTGATAGTTGCGCCTAGGAAACGGTTGCCTTCCTGAACATACTGAGCCGCTTCTTTTGTAGTGATATGTTCAAAAACGATTTTCAATTCAGGAAATAGGCGGCGTATAGGTTCCATGACCTGATCAATAAATCGCGCTTCCCGGTCAAAAATATCTACAGTCGCATCGGTAACTTCACCATGGATCAACAGCGGCATACCGATTTTTTGCATCTGCTCGAATAAAGGGTAAATTCCCGTAATGTCATTGACACCATGGCTTGAGTTAGTTGTCGCATTCGCGGGATATAGCTTGGCTGCGGTAAAGACCCCTTGTTCAAAACCTTCGACAAGCTCTTTTGTTGACAGTGAGTCAGTCAAATAGCAGGTCATCAGCGGGGTGAAGCTATGGTCAGCAGGGATAGCAGCCAAGATGCGATCGCGATAGCTGCGCGCTGCAGCAACAGTGGCGATCGGCGTGGCCAGATTCGGCATCACAATCGCCCGGCCAAATACCTTGCTGGTATAGGGTAAAACCGTTTTTAGCATATCGTCATCACGTAGATGGATATGCCAATCGTCAGGACGGCGGATTTTCAGGACGTTGGTTTGTGCAGTCATGGGGCGGAACTCCGGCGGTCGAAATATCTGAATAAAAGCGAATAATTGTAGGTTATTCACGCCGGGGTGTAAGCATAAGCGGAAAGCGTTTGCGTTGCATCTGTTTGTTGGTGGCGAGGTGAAATCAATTGCTGGTGGGATGCCGCCATCACCCGTTAGTGGCAATAAAAAAACCCGCCTGGCGGCGGGTTTTGGGTTTGCATCGTTTGCATCTTAACAGGATAGATTATTCACTAACCTGTTGAGGTTTTGTCGCAGGTGCTGCGGCTTGATTAGCTGCCGCATGCGCACCTGCAGCACCTTTCCCATCAAAGTTAAAGGAAGGACGCTGCCAGTCACTGGCTTTGGTTGCCTCTGGCTCGTAAGTCGGAGCCGGTGCCTTAGTCATTGGGGCGGTTGCAATATGCTTATACAACACTTGTGGGATGCTTTGAGCTGGTGGAGATACCACTGGTGTTTCCACCAGTGGGGCAACAACAGTTTGTTGCACTGGAGCCACTTCAGCTACTTCGTCCACTGCTAGTTCAAGCACCGAAGGTTCAGCTGCAAAGGTTTCAATAACAGGTACGCAAGACGTAATTTCAACAATCTCGTTAGCCGGTTCATAGGTAACGAGCTCCGAAGGGGCTTCCTGCGGCTGAGCTACTTCGGCAGTTTCTACAGAGACTTCCTCCAAAACAACCGGTGCAGCTTCAGCAATTGGAGCAACCTGCACAAATGCAGCCTGAACGTTACTCACTTCTGTAACCCGCTGTTGCGCAGTTACAGTTTCAGTCACTTGGGGGATAGCTGCGTTGGCCGCAACCAAATCCCCTGCGGAGATTTCTGTAATGTGGGCTGGAAGTTCAGGCTGTTGAACTTCGTGTGACACATGAGTTACAGGGTAATGTATCCAAACTTTTCCGGAAGCCATCTCTGGGGATGCAAAAGCACCAGCAAGCGGCATCGGCGAATGGTTTGGATAACGTTCATCGCGATAGCGACGACGACGTTGACCACTGACTCGAAGATGACGAGGAGAACGGCGAGAGCGACGAGGCATACCGTTTTCACCGTTATTACGGTTATCGGAGTGGATCTCTTCAGTGGACTGCACAGCGATAGTCTGTGGCAGCAGTTTTACACTCTCTTCAAGCGCAGGGATCTGGCTTGTTATCACTTTAGCGACAGATACCGCTGCTGCTTTAGGCGCTAACAGTTCTTCAGCAGCACGCTGTAGTTCTTCGACTTCCGACAGCACGCGGACTTTCTGCGTCAGTGGGCGACGCTGGCGACGTTGTGTTGGCTGTTGATGGCGATCATCCTGATCTTCGTCGTTGCTGGCAATAGTGTTATCAACGTTGTCCAACGCTTTAACTTCATGTTGCGTCGTCTGGCGTTTTTCTTCCTGACGACGGCGTTGACGGTCTGCACGTTGTTCACGGCGCACTTGCTGTTCTTCGTGCTGTACTTTTGCCGTTTCATCAGTTTGCACATCATTGCTGGCAATAGATGCATTCTGTTGAGCATTATTACGCCTATTATTGCGGCGCTGGTCATCACGACTTTCGCGTGTCTCACGGGATTCCCTATTTTCACGTGGTTCGCGGTTGTCACTCGATTCGCTGCGATCTTTACGTTCGCCTTTGCGACCCGCGCCCTGGCGACGTTGCCCACGACGATCCTGGCGGCGATTATCGCTCGCTTCAGCTTTCACTGTTTGGAGTGGTTCGGCTTCTTCGACTACAGGAGTCTCATCGCTTGCAAAAAGGGATTTAAGGCCACCAAATAAACGGTTAAACAAGCCTGGTTTCGAGGCAACGGAAGCCGTCGTTTCGTTCGATTTTGCCGCGATGGTCGATTGCCTAATAACAGGCTCTTCAGTAGATGGTGGGGCATCTTCACCTGCACCTAGTGAGAAAGAGGCCAACGCAGGCTGCTCTGGACGCTTGCGCTCCATTTGTGCATCCTCCAGAGGTTGCGCCATTTCTTCCTCATGCAACTTCGGCAGCAAGTAGCTTAAGGTTGGGGTTTCCTCACCCTTGCGTACGCGCAATACCGAATAATGTGGTGTTTGCATTTGATCGTTCGGCACGATTATCGCTTTTACACCGGCTTGACGTCTTTCGATTGCACTGACAGATTCACGCTTCTCGTTAAGCAGGTAAGAGGCAACCTGAACGGGTACGATAGCATGAACTTCCTTGGTATTTTCTTTCAGTGCTTCTTCTTCGATCAACCGAAGGATAGATAGTGCCAGAGATTCGTTATCACGGATGGTACCTGTACCGCTACAGCGTGGGCAGACGTGATGACTCGACTCACCTAATGAAGGGCTGAGACGTTGACGAGACATTTCCAGCAGGCCAAAACGAGAGATACGACCAATCTGAATACGTGCACGATCTTGACGCACTGCGTCACGCAGACGGTTTTCCACTTCGCGTTGATGGCGAACGGGGGTCATATCAATAAAGTCAATGACAATCAACCCACCCAGGTCACGCAGACGCAATTGGCGCGCAATCTCATCAGCGGCTTCCAGGTTGGTATTGAATGCTGTTTCCTCGATATCACCACCGCGTGTTGCTCGCGCTGAGTTGATATCAATCGCGGTTAAGGCCTCCGTAGAATCAATAACAATCGAACCACCCGAAGGTAAACGTACTTCACGCTGGAATGCAGACTCTATTTGCGATTCAATTTGATAATGGCTGAAGAGAGGAATTTCACCACTGTAAGGTTTGATTTTACTACTGAAATCCGGGCGACCTAGTGCAGAGATATGCTCTTTGGCCAGTTCGAGGACTTTAGGATTATCGATCAGGATTTCACCGATGTCTGGGCGCAAATAGTCGCGAAAAGCACGTACTATAACGTTACTTTCCTGATGGATCAGGAATGGCGCCTGGCGGCCTTCAGCGGCTTTTTTTATTGCTTCCCAGTGTTTGAGACGAAATGAAAGATCCCACTGTAAGGCATCTGCGGACTTGCCTACGCCAGCAGTGCGAACAATCAGCCCCATACCATCGGGTAACTGCAGGGAAGAAAGGGCTTCTTTCAGCTCGGTGCGATCATCACCCTCGATACGGCGTGAAATACCACCGGCACGTGGGTTGTTTGGCATCAGTACCAGATAGCTACCAGCCAAACTGATAAAAGTGGTCAAGGCTGCGCCTTTATTACCACGTTCTTCTTTATCAACTTGCACAATCACTTCCTGACCTTCGCGCAGCACATCTTTGATGTTTGGGCGGCCATGGGAAGAGTAATTGCTTGGGAAGTATTCGCGAGCGATTTCTTTCAGAGGGAGGAAACCATGCCTTTCTGCGCCATAATCTACGAACGCTGCTTCAAGACTTGGTTCAATACGGGTGATTTTGCCTTTGTAAATATTCGCTTTTTTCTGCTCATGGCCAGGGCTTTCAATATCCAGATCGTACAGCCGCTGTCCATCTACAAGGGCAACACGCAACTCTTCCTGCTGAGTTGCGTTAATCAACATTCTTTTCATCTTAACTTACTCGTTATTTTTACATTATCGACAAAGCTGCGGGCAAAATAACCTCATGGCCTGGTTAAAACCGAAAACCCCGTGTCTTCTCGCAAAGTCGTCAACCTCACGGTTGTCGCCTGCATAGGGGCGCATTATCTCGGTAAGCCTGTATTTCTTTATGAAAACAGCGCTTTTGACTTGGGGAATAGCCTCTGATTTATGTTGGCAGAGCTGATTCCATTTGCCGGCCAAGCTGCAACCCGCAGCCCGCTAATTGTTTGATTTCACATTACGTCTTACGCCATTGCTGCGTTTTTGTGCCACCAGACAAACTGTATAATTCCGTAATTATCCCTGTTTTAACGGGAACAGCACGGAAAGCTACTTCATTATTCCATTGCTGATACCGTTATAGCAAGGTGACTTTTCCTTAACTTTCTATTCGTTACTTTTCAAACAGCAGTGCTGCCATCGGTGCATACACTTCCCGTAACTTAGAAAATGCAAGGCTCAGGAAATTTGCCCCTGTTGGCGGTCCACGGCTTGATACACTAAGGATAGCAAGAAGAAATGACAAACGTTAGAATCGGCTTGCTGCCTGATTGCAGGCTGTGATTTCTGTTAAAGTCAGGTAGATAGTTAAGCACATAAAAAGAAGTGGCGCTATTTACTCGCTCTCTTTAGGATCCCGCACCATGAAAACGAACAATCCCGCAGTACAATCAGTCACAATTTCTGACGATGAAGCCGGTCAGAGAATCGATAATTTTTTGCTTGCCCGTTTGAAAGGCGTGCCCAAGAGTATGATTTACCGCATCGTGCGCAAGGGGGAGGTACGGGTGAATAAAGGCCGCATCAAGGCAGAATACAAACTGGCCGTGGGTGATGTGGTGCGTATCCCCCCGGTACGGGTAGCCGAACGGGAAGAGGTTCAGGTTTCCGCCAAATTGGGTAAAGTAGCCGCTTTGGCCGATTGCATTCTTTTTGAAGATGACCATCTATTGTTGCTGAATAAACCGTCTGGCACGGCTGTTCACGGTGGAAGTGGACTGAGTTTCGGTGTGATCGAAGGGTTACGTGCGTTGCGTCCGGAGGCTCGTTTCCTAGAATTGGTGCATCGTCTGGATCGAGATACTTCTGGTGTCCTGATGATAGCCAAGAAGCGTTCGGCATTGCGCTCGCTGCATGAGCAATTACGACTCAAGGGTATGCAGAAGGATTATCTGGCGTTAGTCCGTGGGCAGTGGCAGTCTCATTGCAAAGTGGTACAAGCTCCGTTATTGAAGAATATTCTGCAGAGCGGGGAGCGGATTGTGCGAGTCAGCAGCGAAGGTAAACCTTCGGAAACCCGCTTCAAGGTAGAGGAGCGTTTTGAACATGCTACGTTGGTGAAAGCTAGCCCGATCACTGGGCGTACTCACCAAATCCGCGTACATGCCTTACATGCCGGACACCCTATTGCTTTCGACGATCGCTATGGCGACCAGGAATTTGATCGCCAATTAATGGGGACTGGACTAAAACGCCTGTTTTTGCATGCTGCTGCACTGCGTTTTGAACATCCGTCCACCGGTGAAACAATGCGAGTTGAAGCACCGATGGATGAAGAGTTGCGTCATTGTCTGAAGGTATTACGTAAACAGACCGTCAAATAACTTTCAGCGGGTTGATTCCTTCCGCCCGCAACATTTCAAGTAGCGCGATCAGTGGTAGCCCAATTAATGTGTTTGGGTCCCGCCCTTCAAGTTTCTCAAAAAGTGCAATTCCCAGTCCTTCACTCATAAAGCTGCCCGCACAGTTTAAGGGCTGTTCCTGGCGAATGTAAGAGTCTATTTCGGTATTCGTCAATTGGCGAAAATGGACATGAAAAGGTTCACACACTGTCTGCAGATGCAAACTGTGACTGTTATAGAGAGCCAGACCGGTATAAAAGGTGACCTTTTGGCCGCTGGCTTTGCTCAATTGTTTGCAGGCATTCTCTTTGGTATGAGGTTTGCCAGTGATTTCATTATCTATAACACACACCTGATCGGACCCAATGATCAGATAGCCTGGATAGGCGGCAGATAACGCCCGAGCTTTGGCGACCGCAAGGCGAAGAACCAGTTCTTCTGCAGTTTCGCCAGGAAGTGGTGTTTCATCGATCTGCGGGGCAGCGCAAATAAAAGGCAGGTTTAGCTTTTCTAATAATTGCTGACGGTAGATTGATGTTGAGGCAAGTAAGATTCTCTGCATAATTTTTTCTACAAACCATAGCGTAAATATTCATGTCATCTTAAACTGTCCGCCGCTGTGGAAGCGAATATTGGTGAAAGGTGCCGTTTACGGCCTTTTTCTTTGACTCTACGTCGTTACAAAGTTAATATGCGCGCCCTATGCAAAAGGTAAAATTACCCTTGACCATTGATGCGGTCCGAACCGCTCAGAAACGCTTAGATTATGTCGGTATCTATGCGCCAGAGCAGGTTACACGTGTTGCCGAATCCGTAGTCAGTGTGGATAGTGATGTTGAGGCTGAATTGTCATTCAATATTGATAACCAACGCCTCGCGGTGATAACAGGGCATGCGGACGTCTCGGTAACGTTGATGTGCCAACGCTGTGGTGTTCCGTTTGCGCATCAGGTCCACACAACATATTGTTTTAGCCCGGTCGTCAATGATGAGCAGGCTGAGGCATTGCCGGAAGTGTACGAACCGATTGAAGTTGACGAGTTTGGCGAAGTCGATCTGTTGGCAATGATTGAAGACGAAATTATTCTTTCATTGCCTGTCGTTCCGGTACATGAATCTGAACACTGTGAAGTGTCCGAAGCGGACATGGTATTTGGTAAACTGCCTGCAGAGGCTGAAAAACCTAATCCATTTGCCGTACTAGCAAGTTTAAAGCGTAAGTAATCTAGGAGTAAGGTCCATGGCCGTACAACAAAATAAACCAACCCGTTCCAAGCGTGGCATGCGCCGTTCACACGACGCGCTGACCACTACCACATTGTCAGTAGATGCGACTTCTGGTGAAACTCATCGTCGTCACCACATCACTGCCGACGGTTTTTACCGCGGTCGCAAAGTTATCGGCTAAGTTAGCGATACTTTGACTCGTCTAACCCTAGCGTTAGATGCAATGGGCGGGGACTTCGGTCCCTGCGTCACGGTGCCTGCTTCATTGCAGGCACTGGCTTCTAATTTACAGCTCCACCTCCTATTGGTCGGTGATCCCGACGCTATCTCTCCTTTATTAGTAAAAGCCGACTCACAGCTGTTGACACGTTTGCAAGTTGTACCTGCCGAAATGGTTATTGCAGGCGATGCTAAACCTTCACAAGCGATCCGTGCCAGCCGCGGTAGTTCTATGCGCATTGCGCTGGAATTGATTAAAACTGGTGAAGCTCAAGCCTGTGTCAGTGCGGGCAATACAGGTGCGTTGATGGGATTGGCCAAACTGCTGATCAAGCCACTTGATGGCATACAGCGGCCAGCACTGATGACGGTAATCCCTAACCAATGTCGCAGTAAAACCGTGGTGCTGGATCTGGGGGCAAATGTGGAATGCGATAGCGCTATGTTGGTGCAATTTGCCGTAATGGGGGCGGTGATGGCTGAGGAGGTATTGGGTATTGCGCAACCCCGTGTCGCGCTACTCAATATTGGAGAAGAAGAAACCAAAGGTTTAGATAATATCCGCGAAGCAGCGCTCGTGCTAAAAGATACACCAGCAATAAACTATATTGGATATCTGGAAGGAAACGATCTGCTCACTGGTAAAACGGATGTTATGGTCTGCGACGGTTTTGTGGGCAATGTGACCCTGAAGACGATGGAAGGCGTGATAAGAATGTTCTTGTCACTCTTAAAGTCTACCGCTGAAGGAGGAAAGCAGACATGGTGGTTGAAATTATTGGGCCGATGGCTGCAGAGGCGGGTTGCGAAGCGTTTTAGTCACCTGAACCCCGACCAGTATAATGGCGCATGTCTGTTAGGATTGCGTGGCACCGTAATCAAAAGCCACGGCGCTGCGAACCAAAATGCGTTTGCAGTCGCTATCGAGCAGGCTGTGCAGGCGGTGCAGCGGCAAGTTCCTGACCGGATTGCCGCGCGCCTTGAAGCTGTATTACCCAAGAGTGACTGATCGTACATGTATACAAAGATTCTCGGTACGGGGAGTTATTTACCCGTACAAGTGCGTACCAACGCTGACTTGGAAAAAATGGTTGATACCTCTGACGAGTGGATTGTCACCCGCACGGGTATTCGCGAGCGCCGTATCGCCGCTGCGGATGAAACTGTGGCTACCATGAGTTTTCGAGCAGCCTCCCTTGCAATGGAGATGGCAGGCATTGCTAAAGAAGACATCGATTTAATCGTTGTTGCGACCACGACCTCAAGCCATGCATTCCCAAGCTCTGCCTGCCAGGTACAGCAGATGCTAGGTATTCAGGATTGCGCTGCTTTTGATATTGCTGCGGCTTGTGCTGGCTTTACCTATGCTTTGAGTGTCGCGGATCAATATGTAAAAAATGGCGCGGTAAAACATGCGCTGGTGATTGGTTCAGATGTACTTTCCCGCACACTCGATCCAAATGATCGCAGTACGATTATTCTGTTTGGTGATGGTGCAGGGGCTGTGGTGTTAGGCGCGTCTGAAGAACCGGGCATTGTCTCAACGCATTTGCATGCGGATGGTCGTTATGGAAATCTACTGGCGCTGCCAAATGCCGATCGGCAAGATCCAGAACAACCTGCTTATGTCACCATGGCGGGTAACGAGGTTTTTAAAGTAGCAGTGACTGAACTGGCACATATCGTCGATGAAACAATGAAGGCCAATGGCTTGGATCGCAGTGAGCTGGATTGGTTGGTTCCACATCAGGCAAATTTGCGTATCATCAGCGCAACAGCAAAAAAACTGGGCATGGGTATGGATAAAGTTGTGGTGACCCTTGACCGTCACGGCAATACCTCTGCTGCCTCTGTACCTTCAGCGCTTGATGAAGCTGTCCGTGATGGGCGTATCCAGCGCGGCGACTTAGTGTTGCTTGAAGCGTTTGGCGGTGGCTTTACTTGGGGCTCGGCGCTGGTTCGTTTTTGATTTGACAGGAAGATAAAAAATGACGCAATTTGCATTTGTTTTTCCAGGGCAGGGTTCGCAAACTGTTGGCATGTTGGCCGATTTGGCCACGCAGTTTCCTATTGTAGAACAAACTTTTAGTGAAGCTTCCGCCGTTTTAGGCTATGACTTGTGGCAGTTGGTGCAGCTTGGTCCGGTGGAAGAGTTGAACAAAACCTGGCAGACACAGCCCGCTCTGTTGGCGGCTTCCGTGGCCATTTTCCGGGTCTGGCAACAGCAGTGTGGTAAAATGCCGGCAATGATGGCTGGTCATAGTTTGGGGGAGTATTCTGCGCTGGTATGTGCTGGTGTGCTGAATTTTGCCGAGGCTATTCGTTTAGTGGAGCTGCGTGGCAAACTGATGCAGGAAGCCGTGCCTGAAGGCACCGGTGCCATGTATGCCATCATTGGACTGGATAATGAATCTATCGCCAAGGCCTGTGTGGAATCGGCTCAAGGGCAGGTTGTATCACCGGTGAACTTCAACTCCCCAGGGCAAGTCGTCATTGCTGGTACTAAAGAAGCGGTTGAGCGTGCGGGTGCGGCTTGCAAGGTTGCGGGTGCAAAACGTGCATTGCCGTTGCCAGTGAGCGTTCCATCGCACTGTGCGTTGATGAAACCCGCCGCAGAAAAATTGATGTTAGCTCTACAAAACGTCACCTTCAACCCACCGACGGTGCCTGTTGTTAATAATGTTGACGTTCGTGCAGAAAGTATGCCTGAAGCAATCCGCGACGCGTTAGTGCGCCAGCTTTATAACCCGGTACGTTGGACTGAAAGCGTTGAATTCATGGCTGCTGAAGGCGTTTCTCTGCTGTTTGAGATCGGCCCAGGCAAAGTGCTGACCGGTCTTACCAAACGGATTGTCGATACTCTGGCTGCAACAGCGGTGAATGATACCGCCAGCTTGGCTGCGGCGCTTGAGCAATAAAAAGAGGAAAACGATGAGTTTTGAAGGAAAGATTGTTCTCGTCACTGGTGCAAGCCGTGGAATTGGGCGGGCTGTTGCAGAATTATTTGTTGCTCGCGGTGCTAAAGTGCTGGGGACAGCAACCAGTGAAAGCGGTGCCGAAGCTATCAGTAATTATCTGGGGGAAAACGGCAAAGGCTATATGTTGAACGTTGTTGATGCGCACTCTATTGAGAACGTATTAGCATCGATTCGTGAGGAATTTGGCGAAATCGACATTTTAGTGAATAATGCCGGCATTACGCGTGATAACCTGCTGATGCGAATGAAAGAGGATGAGTGGCAGGATATGCTGGACACTAATCTGACTTCCGTATTCCGTCTATCAAAAGCGGTAATGCGAGCTATGATGAAAAAGCGTTCTGGCCGTATCATCTCTATTGGTTCTGTTGTGGGTACCATGGGGAACGCAGGGCAGGCGAATTACGCGGCGGCTAAAGCTGGTCTAATTGGTTTTAGCAAGTCTTTGGCTCGTGAGATTGCTTCGCGTGGCATTACTGTCAACGTCGTGGCTCCTGGCTTTATTGAGACGGACATGACACAGGCGTTGACAGAAGAACAACGTGCTGGCATTTTGGCGCAGGTTCCGGCAAACCGGCTTGGGGATGTTAAAGAAATCGCCAGTGCTGTTGCATTTTTAGCCTCTGACGAGGCTGGCTACATTACCGGTGAAACGTTACATGTCAATGGCGGCATGTACATGATTTAAAAAATGTGAAAACTATTTGCGTTATTTGGGGGAGAAACCGCAAAATAGCGTAAAATCGTGGTTTGACCAGCCGGGATTTAGTTGCATCTTTTTCAACATTTTATACACTACGAAAACCATCGCGAAAGCGAGTTTTGATAGGAAATTTAAGAGTATGAGCACTATCGAAGAACGCGTTAAGAAAATCATTGTTGAGCAATTGGGTGTTAAACAGGAAGAGGTTTTGAATAACGCTTCATTTGTTGAAGATCTGGGCGCTGATTCTCTTGACACCGTTGAGCTGGTAATGGCACTGGAAGAAGAATTTGATACCGAGATTCCAGACGAAGAAGCAGAGAAGATCACTACTGTTCAAGCAGCTATTGATTTTATCAACGCTAGCCAACAGTAAGCGAACATATCTAGGCGGTCACTCGACCGCCTAAGTTTTTCTATCCCTAGTGTCATATTTTCCCTCCTTGGAGGACAAACGTGTCTAAGCGTCGAGTAGTTGTGACCGGACTGGGCATGTTGTCTCCTGTCGGCAACACTGTAGAGTCCACGTGGAACGCTCTTCTTGCCGGTCAGAGTGGCATCAGCCTGATTGACCATTTCGATACTGCTGCCTATGCAACGCGTTTTGCTGGCTTGGTAAAGAACTTTAACTCTGAAGACTTCATTTCGCGCAAAGATGCGCGGAAAATGGATGCCTTCATCCAATACGGGATCGCAGCTGGCATGCAAGCTATGCAAGATGCGGGGCTGGATATCAACGAGGCTAACGCCACGCGTATTGGCGCTGCAATCGGTTCAGGTATTGGCGGACTGGGATTGATTGAAGAGAACCACAGTTCACTGGTGAACGGTGGTCCACGGAAAATCAGTCCATTTTTTGTGCCTTCAACCATTGTGAATATGATCGCCGGGCATTTGACCATCATGTATGGTATGCGCGGTCCCAGTATTTCAATAGCAACAGCCTGTACATCTGGTGTTCATAATATCGGTCATGCAGCTCGTATCATTGCTTATAACGATGCAGATGTGATGCTTGCCGGTGGTGCAGAGAAGGCCAGCACTCCTCTAGGCGTCGGTGGTTTTGGTGCTGCTCGCGCACTTTCAACGCGTAACGAAAATCCGCAGGCTGCAAGCCGCCCTTGGGACAAAGACCGTGATGGTTTTGTGCTCGGTGATGGGGCTGGAATGATGGTGCTTGAAGAGTACGAACATGCGAAGAAGCGTGGAGCAAAAATTTACGCAGAGATTGTTGGCTTTGGTATGAGCAGCGATGCTTATCATATGACATCTCCACCGGAAAATGGTGCTGGTGCAGCTCTGGCCATGGAAAATGCCTTGCTTGATGCGGGTGCCAAACCATCACAAATTGGTTATATCAACGCACATGGCACATCGACGCCTGCGGGCGATAAGGCTGAGGCACAAGCAGTAAAATCCGTTTTTGGCAATGATGCCAAACGAGTGTTGGTGAGTTCGACCAAATCGATGACCGGTCACCTGTTAGGGGCTGCTGGAGCTATTGAGTCCATCTTTACTGTTTTGGCACTTCGTGATCAGGCGGTTCCGCCCACGATCAATCTGGATAGCCCAGATGAAGGGTGCGATTTGGATTTTGTGCCACATGAAGCACGTCAAACAAAAGATATGGAGTACAGTTTGTGTAACTCCTTTGGTTTTGGCGGTACTAATGGCTCGTTGATTTTCCGTCGAGTTTAGTAAAACGAAGCTAAAGCCGGGTTCTATTCCCTGATGACCAGCGGTACTCGCTTGCTATAAAAGGATATAGCCCAATCAAAGCCCGGTTCTTTTTGACCGGGTTTTTTTATCTCGTCAAAAGACTAAATCCAGACTCATACATTTATTATCGGTTTTTTGCGCTTGAAATGTGGTGTTGGAAACTGATTGCGAAGGGGACCCTATGTACTGGATCAACGGACAACAGCATGATGCGTTGGCAGTTGGCGATCGCGGTTTACAGTTCGGCGATGGTTGTTTTACTACTGCCAGGGTGGTGGAAGGCAAAATTGATCTTTTGCCTTGGCATCTTGAACGGCTACAGCAGGCAGCTAGGTGCTTGCTTTTGCCAGAGGTAGATTGGGCATCTGTCGAGCGTGAGATGCTGCATGCAGCAGGTTCCACAGCGCTGGGTGTCGTCAAAGTCATACTTACACGTGGTAGTGGTGGGCGAGGTTACAGTCCTGTTGGATGTGCGGCCCCTACAAGGATTGTCTCGCGCAGTACTTATCCAATACATTATCAGCAGTGGCGTGAGGAGGGGATTAAACTCGCACTTAGCCCGATTCAATTAGCCCGAAGCCCTTTGCTAGCAGGGGTGAAACACCTCAATCGTCTTGAGCAGGTGCTGATCCGTGCACACTTAGAACAGACGGATGCAGACGAAGCTCTGGTGCTTGACACTGCCGGTATGCTGGTGGAATGCTGTGCAGCCAATTTATTCTGGCGTAAAGGGCGAGATGTTTTTACTCCATGCCTCAATCATGCCGGGGTTGCAGGGGTGATGCGTCGTAAAGTGATGGCATCATTAACGGCAACAGACTATAGATTGCATCATGTCAGTGAACCACTTGAGACGCTGGCGGATGCGGATGAAGTTTTGGTATGTAACGCACTGATGCCATTGCTATCAGTGAATACTGCGCAATCATGGTGCTATCATTCGCGCCAACTGTATGATTTTTTGCGACCGTACTGTTAAAGATGGCTGATTGATGAAGAGAAAAAAACTAAAGATTATTTTACTGGTGGTCATTCTGATTTTGGCCTCATTGTATTGGGGTTATCAAAAAGTTAAACGTTTTGCTGATACGTCGCTGGCTATTGGACAGGAAACCATTTTTAAACTGCCTTCGGGCACAGGGCGAGTTGCACTTGCAGGCTTACTGGTGCGCGATAAGTTGATCCACAACGGTAGATGGTTCCCCTGGTTACTACATTTGGAACCAGAATTGGCAGAGTTCAAGGCTGGCACCTATCGTTTAACGCCAGGAATGACAGTGCGCCAAATGTTGAAATTGTTAGCCAGTGGCAAAGAAGCACAGTTTAGCGCACGTTTTATTGAAGGTTCACGCCTGCGCGACTGGTTACAAGTGTTGCAGGAGTCCAAATATGTGAAACATACTTTGGCAGGTAAAGATAATGCGCAAATTGCTGTTGCGCTTGGTTTGCCGAAGGGTTCAAGCCTTGAAGGGCGTTTCTATCCGGACACTTATCTCTACACCGCTGGCACAACCGACTTGGCCTTACTAAAACGTTCCCATGTTCGGATGGAAAAAATATTGCAGGATGTTTGGAACAAACGAGATACCAGCTTGCCGTATAAAACGGCAGAAGAATTGCTGATAATGGCATCGATTATCGAGAAAGAGACGGCAGTGCCTGAAGAGCGAACTAAAGTAGCCTCGGTGTTCATTAATCGATTGCGCCTAGGTATGCGTTTGCAGACCGATCCCACCGTGATTTATGGTATGGGAGAAAGTTACACTGGCAGCATCAGTCGTAAGGATCTTGAAACACCCACGCTCTACAACACCTACGTAATTGATGGATTGCCTCCAACGCCGATTGCCATACCAAGCCGTGCCTCACTTGAGGCTGCCGCAAATCCGGCAAAAACAGATTATCTCTACTTTGTGGCTGACGGTAAGGGTGGTCACACATTTACCACCAATTTAACCAGCCATAACGAAGCCGTGCGCGCCTATCGCAAGGTGCAAAAGGAAAAGAATGAAAAGTAAATTTGTCGTCATTGAAGGTTTGGAAGGCGCGGGTAAAACAACTGCACGTGACACAATTGTCAGTGTGATGCAGGAGCGGGGAATCAAGGATATTGTGTTTACCCGCGAACCGGGGGGCACTCCAATTGCGGAAAAGCTTCGCGATCTGTTTAAACGCGGAACGGAGGGGGAATTGCCTACGATCAAAGCAGAAGTCCTGATGCTGTACGCAGCCCGTGTCCAACTGGTTGAGACAGTGATCAAGCCTGCTTTGGCAAGAGGAGCTTGGGTTGTTGGTGACCGCCATGACCTCTCATCGCAAGCCTATCAAGGAGGTGGAAGAGGGGTTGATCAACAGCTGATGGCATCATTGCGCGATACCGTGCTTGGCGATTTTCGTCCTGACCTGACATTGTACCTCGACTTACCGCCCTTGGTTGGTTTACAGAGAGCACGTGCACGCGGCAAATTGGATCGTATTGAACAGGAAGCGTTGCCGTTCTTCGAAAGAACTCGTGCACGCTATCTGGAACTTGTCGTGCAGGATAAAAGCATAGTGACTATCGACGCAGCGCAAACGCTGGAACAGGTCACCGCTGATATTCGACAAGCAGTTTCGCAATGGTTACTACAGCAGGAAGACGAGTAATGAACTGGTATCCGTGGCTTAATATGCCGTATCGCCATTTGGTGGGGCAATATGCTGCTGGTCGCGGTCACCATGCCTTATTGTTACATGCTGCGCCTGGAAACGGAGATGCAGCGTTGCTCTACGCATTAGGCCGCTGGTTGATTTGCCAGCAACGCAATGGTGAAAAGAGCTGTGGGGAATGCCACAGTTGCCGCTTGATGCTGGCTGGGAATCATCCTGATTACCATACATTGGTACCGGAGAAAGGCAAATCCAGCTTGGGTATTGAACCGATTCGCCAAGTAATAGAGAGTCTTTATTCTCATGCTCAGCAAGGGGGAGCTAAAGTGGTGTGGCTGTCTCAAGCTGAATTGCTGACAGAAGCTGCCGCTAACGCGTTGCTGAAAACGTTGGAGGAACCGCCTGACAATACTTATTTTCTGCTAGGTTGCAGCGAACCGTCACGTTTGTTAGCGACATTGCGTAGCCGCTGCTTCTATTGGCATCTTGCTAGCCCCGATGAACAGATGGGTTTACGCTGGCTAGACCGCGAAGGGATTGGTGAGCCGATAGCGCGACTCACTGCGCTGCGTTTGCATGGCGGTGCCCCCATTGCTGCTGAAGCGCTGTTACAGCCAGAACGTTGGCAGCAGCGAGCCTCACTTTGTAGTGCGCTGAGTACTGCTTTGCAGCAGGAAGATATGCTGCTCCTGTTACCT
The DNA here is from genome assembly GCF_033095805.1 of Serratia sp. UGAL515B_01. NCBI lineage: Bacteria > Pseudomonadati > Pseudomonadota > Gammaproteobacteria > Enterobacterales > Yersiniaceae > Serratia > Serratia sp. UGAL515B_01. Next base: position 1,478,442 of record NZ_CP109901.1, read on the forward strand.
GCATTGAACCATGATGACGTGCCTGAGAGGCTACATTGGTTATGCGCGCTGCTGCTGGACGGGTTGAAATGCCAGCAGGGGGCGGTGAATCATGTGATGAATCAGGATCAGCGGTCGTTAGTGCAGCAATTAGCGCGATGTTTGAATAGTTCTTCGTTGCAACAGAGCATGCAACAGTGGCTTAACTGTCGCCATCAACTGCTCAGTATCACGGGTGTGAACCGCGAATTATTACTGACAGAACAGTTACTCAACTGGGAGCAGATGGTCGGCGCTCCCGGTGATTCACCTCCTTATACGTTGTAAAAGAGTTCATTATCATGTTGTTAGTAGATTCTCATTGTCATCTTGATAGTTTGGATTTTGAAGCATTGCATCATAATGTTGATGATGCCTTGGTAAAGGCTAAAGCACGGGATGTGGGTTATGTCCTCGCCGTTGCTACCACCTTGCCAGGTTATCAGGCTATGGTTCAACTGATTGGCCAGCGAAACGATGTTGCCTTTTCCTGTGGCGTTCATCCACTGAATCTGGAGGGTGGATACGATTATGCTGAACTGCGCCGTTTAGCAGCAGCAGAGCACGTTGTCGCTCTGGGTGAAACTGGGTTGGATTATTTCTATCAAAAAGACAATCTGCCTTTGCAGCAAGCTTCTTTTCGCGAACATATTCGCATTGGCCGGGAACTCAACAAACCGGTGATTGTACACACTCGCGATGCGCGTGAAGATACGCTGAGTATTTTGCGTGAAGAGAATGCACAGGATTGTGGGGGGGTACTACATTGTTTTACTGAAGATCTCCCTACTGCTAAAGCATTACTGGACCTGGGTTTTTATATATCGTTCTCAGGGATTGTCACGTTTCGTAATGCTGAGCCATTGCGAGAAGTTGCGCGTTATGTACCGCTGGATCGTATGCTAGTGGAAACTGACTCTCCGTATTTAGCTCCCGTTCCTCATCGAGGCAAAGAAAATCAACCGGCTTATGTACGCGATGTCGCTGAATACCTCGCGATATTGAAGGGCGTGAGTTTGGAAAGCTTGGCTGAGGCGACGACATCCAATTTTTCACGCTTATTTCATATCAAACCCTCATCTTTCGCCTAAAGTTAATTCATAGTCATCGGTGATGATGGATTTTTTTAAGCTCGTAATTTATCGATAAAACGGGTAATGTTCCCACCCGTTTTATGTCAGCTGTGGACCTTTTTCATCTTTTTTACAAAAAGTGGACGATTTTGGAAAAGTGTCAGGTTTGTTCATTGAAACGTGACTACCATCAAACATTATACGGGGCATTTATTTTACTCTCCGTAAAAATTCCAGGGGTGCTCAGACACCCTGATATGTAAGAGGTTTGTTTCCCCTCTACAACGCGAAAATTCGCGAGAAGTTGCAAAGCACTATTACTCAGGAGCACACTCAACTATGTTCAAGAACGCATTTGCAAACCTGCAAAAAGTAGGTAAATCGCTGATGCTGCCGGTATCCGTATTGCCTATCGCAGGTATTCTGCTGGGCGTCGGTTCTGCCAATTTCAGCTGGCTACCTGCGGTAGTCTCTCACGTGATGGCAGAAGCCGGCGGGTCTGTATTCGCCAATATGCCGTTGATTTTTGCCATTGGTGTTGCTCTGGGCTTCACTAACAACGATGGGGTTTCTGCATTAGCTGCGGTAGTAGCCTACGGCATCATGGTGAAAACCATGGCGGTGGTTGCGCCGTTGGTCTTGCACCTGCCGGCTGAAGAGATTGCTGCCAAACACCTGGCGGATACCGGGGTGCTCGGGGGTATTATCTCCGGTGCCATCGCTGCCTATATGTTTAACCGCTTTTTCCGCATTCAACTGCCGGAATACCTGGGCTTCTTTGCCGGTAAGCGTTTTGTGCCGATCATCTCTGGCTTGGCAGCCATCATTCTGGGCCTGATCCTGTCCTTTATCTGGCCGCCTATCGGTAGCGCTATCCAAACTTTCTCACAATGGGCGGCATATCAAAACCCCGTTGTCGCATTTGGTATCTATGGTGTTGTTGAGCGTGCTTTAGTACCTTTCGGCTTGCATCATATTTGGAACGTACCGTTCCAAATGCAAATTGGTGCATTCACTAATGCGGCGGGGCAGGTTTTCCATGGCGACATTCCTCGCTATATGGCGGGTGATCCGACTGCGGGTATGTTGTCCGGTGGTTTCCTGTTTAAAATGTACGGCTTACCTGCGGCGGCTATCGCCATATGGCACTCAGCTAAACCGGAAAACCGTGCTAAAGTCGGCGGGATTATGATCTCCGCAGCATTGACCTCGTTCCTGACCGGTATTACCGAGCCGATCGAGTTCTCTTTCATGTTTGTTGCGCCGATCTTGTATGTTATCCACGCGATTTTGGCAGGTCTTGCCTTCCCAATCTGTATTCTGCTGGGTATGCGTGACGGTACCAGCTTCTCACACGGCTTGATCGATTTCATCGTATTGAGCGGTAACAGCAGTAAAATCTGGCTGTTCCCAATCGTTGGTGTCATCTACGGCTTAGTGTACTACACTATTTTCCGTGTACTGATTGCTAAACTGGATCTGAAAACCCCAGGCCGTGAAGAGAGCACTTCCGATCAGGTGACTCAGTCTGGTTCGGAAATGTCGGCGGCTTTAGTTAAGGCATTTGGTGGTAAAGAAAATATCACAAACCTGGATGCTTGTATCACCCGTCTGCGCGTTAGCGTGGCAGACGTGTCCAAGGTTGACCAAGCCGGTCTGAAAACATTGGGTGCTGCGGGTGTGGTTGTTGCAGGTTCTGGTGTTCAGGCTATCTTTGGTACGAAATCTGATAACTTGAAAACCGATATGGATAATTACATCCGTAATCATTGATCAGGTATATGAGCTAAAAAGGGAGGCGACAGCCTCCCTTTTTTTGTCAGCTCTAAACCACCTCCTTGGGTGGTGGATTTTTACTTTTAACGGCTTAACGCAAATTAAAAAAAAGCCCTGAACAGGGTAGAGGTGTTCAGGGCAAAAGATTAAATGTTTCACTGGTGTTGGCGCGATACCAACACTTTAACTTTAGTTAAGAATGGCGAATAATGCCGACTTAAATGTTGTAAAAATGTAAAAAAATAATTATCAATTAATCTGGCGTTCCATGTTCCAGCTTCTATAAGGGCATGGATGTGATGAGTTCAGGGTTTTTTAGCGATTAATACTGCCCTTAGGGGCGCTGGATAACCTTCAACAGTTTTACTGTGATCGTTTGGATCGAGGAACTCGGCAAGTGACTCACTGATCATCCAATCGGTTCGACGCTGTTCTTCAATACTAGTGGGACAGATATCGGCAATTTTGACGTCCACAAAACCGCATTTTTCCAGCCAGCATTTCAGTGCTTCAGCAGACGGGATAAAGTAGACGTTACGCATCTGTGCATAGCGATCGCCTGGAACCAAAACTTGGTGACGATCACCCTCGACAACCAAAGTTTCCAACACTAATTCCCCTTCAGGAAGCAACTGGCTTTTCAACTGATAAAGATGGTCTAATGGTGAACGACGATGATAGAGCACACCCATTGAGAAAACGGTATCGAAGGCCGCTAATTCCGGCAACTGTTCAATCCCCAACGGTAATACGTGCGCGCGCTGATCACCGCCCAGCAGTTTACGCACGGCTTCGAATTGGCACAGGAATAATTGCATTGGATCAATACCAACCGCCAGATGTGCTCCGGCACCGACCATTCGCCACAAATGGTAACCACTGCCACATCCGACATCGAGAATGGTGCGGCCAGCCAACGGAGAAATATGTGGCAATACACGATCCCACTTCCAGTCGGAGTGCCATTCAGTATCGATATTTATGCCATACAGAGAGAAAGGCCCTTTGCGCCACGGCATAAGGGTTCGTAGCATTTTCTCAATGCCTTCGCGTTGGCCCGCCGAGAGAGGTTGTTCCATTTCTGCGTAAACGCCGTGCAGTAAATCGAGCTGCGTCGGTGCCAAGGACGGGAGATGTTCTACTGAGTTAAACCATTGCTTGAATTTTCCATGCAATGATCCACGTTGCCACGCACTGATTTGTGCTGGCAGCGTATCTAGCCAATGGCTTAGTGGGCTTTTGGCGATGCGCTGATAAAAATCCCCGAACTCAATCATGCGATTTCTCCTGATTTCAGGGCGATCAGCGAACCAAAATTAAAGCACTGGAACCAAACCTCCGCATGTTTAAAACCTGCCTGATTCAACCGTGCCTTATGTGTTGCGACAGAGTCTGTCAGCATGACATGCTCAAGCATGCTGCGTTTTTGGCTGATTTCCAACTCGCTATAGCCATTTGCTCGTTTGAAATCATGATGCATGTTAAACAACAATTCACCGACATTCTCATCTTCAAAACTGAATTTCTCTGATAACACTAATGCTCCACCGGGAAGAAGCCCTTGATAAACCTGACTAAGTAAGCGTAGGCGGTCTGCTGGCTCAAGAAATTGTAGGGTGAAGTTCAGTACAACCATCGAGGCATTTTCAATGTGGATATCCAGAATATCTGCTTCAATGATCTCTACGGGGGTCTCTGCGCGGAAAGCGTCGATATGACGGCGACAGCGCTCAACCATGGCAGGGGAATTATCAACCGCAATGATTTTACAACCGGCAACATTGATATTTCTGCGTATCGATAACGTCGCTGCACCAAGTGAACATCCCAAGTCATAAACCTGGCTTCCTGGCTGAACAAAACGCTCGGTTAACATACCAATCATTGAGATGATATTTGAGTAGCCAGGAACAGAACGCTGGATCATGTCTGGGAAGACTTCAGCGACGCGCTCGTCGAAAGTCCAGTCACCCAGTTTGGCAATTGGAGCGGAAAAAAGTGTATCGCGGTTTGGCATAGCGGCAAATCAGGTCAGAATTAGAAGGTGCGTATGCTAACAGAAAACCGGTTAGGGCAGAAGCAGGCGGCCTGACCGCCTGAAACAGAAGCTCAATGCAGACTGAAAATAATGTCCCATGGAAGATAGAAGATATTAGCGATGATCATCAATATCAAGGAAATGTAAGTAGCCGCCATGCCTGAACGGCGCCAGTGAATTTCGTGGTTGCGCAAGCCGTAGTAGTGTACCAATCGGCCTGCCATTAGCATGATGCCACAGAGGTGAACCATCCAGACTTCAGCTCCGTTCATCTCCATGATGACTAGCAACACTGCTGCCATCGGGATGTACTCTACCGCATTGCCATGAACGCGAATTGCGGTTTGCAGTTCATAGAAACCACCGTCACCACTTGCAACACGGTACTGCATTCTGAGCCTGACCACGTCAAAAGAGAGTTTGATCAACAACAATGCGCCAAGCACTACATAGAGCGCGCTTACCATTTTTCACTCCATTTCTTAATCAACTCTTACAGCAAGCATCATAACTGCCATTACTGCGGCTGTCGCCAGAAAAAACCGTTGTAATCAGTCAGATTAATTGTTCAAAACAGATTATCCTGTTCTGGCCAGTCTGGTGCTGGCGGTAGATTGCGAATCACCTGATGCAGCCGTTGCCAGATTTTTTGTGCTTGTTGCGGGGAATCTCCGTTATCTGGCGTATGTATGAACAGATAGGGATGATGTTGCTCAGACCAGACGGAGAGTTTCTGTTGCCATACCTCAAACCAACGAAGATTATCCTGTAGTACATCGCCGCCAATAAAACGCACTAGAGGATTATTGGCAGTAACAATCGCATGTACAGGAAGCTTGGGTTTTTTCTGTTGCGCATCGCGTAGTGCTGCTGTGGACGGAACGGCGCTATGAACCGGGCGGCTATCAAGGATCACACGGTTGATCCCACGTTGATGCAGGCCCTGATTAAGGGATCGCTCTTCTTCGCCTTTGGTGAAAAATGCAGAGTGCCGCACTTCAACGCCGTAAGTAAAAGCTTGCGGTAAATCGTCCAGAAAATCCCACAATACGCTTAGGTGTTTGGGAGAAAAAGCGGCAGGCAACTGCAGCCAAAGTTGCCCAATGCGCGCTTGGATCGGATTCAGGCAGTCATAAAATGTCTTCAGGTCAGCGTTGCAATGACGTAAGGCCGCTTTATGGCTGATCGCTGAGGGGAATTTAAAACAAAAACGGAAATCATCATGGGTCATATCGCGCCAACGATGCACAATTTCTGCTTTTGGAAGTGCGTAGAAGGTGGTGTTGCCTTCTACGCAATTAAAGTAACGACTATAGTCAGCCAGATCGCGCAAACCAATGCGGTGCCAGGCAGGATGTTGCCATTGTGGTAGTCCGATATACATTATGTTGCTATCTTTCCTGTTCACATTCTGGCAACAACGGTAGCGTTATCTTTTCAGTCTTTCAAGCCATAGCCTATAGTGCAGCGTGAATTTCGCTGGTGCTGCGCACGCGAGCGATCCGTGGGAATATATTATCAAAGGCAAACTGGTGCATTTCAGCATTGTAGGTGCTGCAAATGTCTTCGGCGATCACCAATTCATAACCATATTCCCAAGCATTACGAGCCGTGGATTCGACCCCGATATTGGTAGCAATACCTCCTAGTACGATGGTTTTGATACCACGACGACGTAGTTGAAGGTCAAGATCGGTACCGTAGAAAGCTCCCCATTGGCGTTTGGTGATTAAGACGTCGCTATCCTGTACGGCCAGTTCTTTTGGGAATGTCCACCATGAATCAGTTAATCCGCCAACCGGAGAAGGGGAAGGCTTGTCTACCGGTTGCTTCAGCGCTTCGGCAAATGAGTCCGACCAGCCGACTCGAACCAGAAACACCGGCGCATTTAGTGCGCGAAAACGCCCAGCCAAGTGTGCGGCGTGAGTGACAACTTTGTTGGCGCTGTGTGGGCCCGCAGCGAAAGGTAAAATACCCTCTTGCAGATCGATAAGTACCAGAGCCGTTGTTTCGGGATCAAGCTTCAACATAATAAAGACATCTCATTGTGAGAGTGGATCAGGGTCGGGGTGGCAAGTGTGGTCTGTAATAAGGCGTAATGGCAAGAGGGACCTAGGTGAAAAAACTGCTATTGGGTAGGGAGAAAATTGTTAACTAATGTGTTTGTTGCACCAGAGAGATGTCATTTAGCATAGTAACAATGCCTCGTTCGTACTTATCTGGCGCATGAAATTCCTTTATAATGGTCACCTTTTTTCATCACTCTTTAATCCAACGACCTATGCCGATTTTTGAATATGCATGTGGTGCATGCAAACATCGATTAGAGGAATTACAGAAATTTTCCGACGCGCCGCTGACTGAGTGTCCGGCGTGTGAGCAGCCCACATTGACCGAGTTGATTTCGTCCACCGGTTTCCAGTTAAAAGGCATCGGCTGGTAGGCGACAGATTTTAAATCGGACAAGTAAGAATTCGTTATACCCTAGGGATCTCAAGTCGCAGGTAGGGAGTCAACTCTGCTAAGGCTTTAAAGGGAACGGGTATAGATCACAGCCGTGCGGACGACAGCAGTTATGCTTCCGGCGGAATCGGCTTAAGTAAAAGGATAGCGTATGCGTACTGAATATTGTGGGCAGTTGAATCTGGCCCATGTAGGCCAAGAAGTCACTTTGTGTGGTTGGGTAAACCGCCGCCGCGATTTGGGCGGGCTGATCTTTATTGATATGCGTGATCGTGAAGGCATTGTTCAGGTGTTCTTCGATCCGGATCAGAAGACGGCGTTCGATAAAGCTTTCGAACTGCGTAATGAGTTCTGCATTCAAATCGTGGGTACGGTACGGGCTCGCCCGGAAAGTCAAATCAATAAAGATATGGCGACCGGTGAAGTCGAAGTGTTTGCTCATGCTCTGGAGATCATTAACCGTTCTGAACCTCTGCCGTTGGATTCTAACCAAACCAATACCGAAGAGGCCCGCCTGAAATATCGTTATCTGGATCTGCGCCGCCCCGAAATGGCCGATCGTTTGAAAACTCGTGCCAAGATCACCAGTTTTGTACGTCGCTTTATGGATAGGGAGGGTTTCCTTGATATTGAAACCCCGATGTTGACCAAGGCTACTCCAGAGGGAGCGCGTGACTATCTGGTACCAAGCCGCGTGCATAAAGGCAAATTTTATGCGCTACCACAATCCCCGCAGTTGTTCAAACAGCTGCTCATGATGTCAGGCTTTGATCGCTACTATCAGATCGTCAAATGTTTCCGTGATGAAGATCTGCGTGCTGACCGTCAGCCGGAATTTACCCAGATTGACGTTGAAACTTCGTTCATGACTGCCGATCAGGTTCGGAAAGTGATGGAACAGTTGGTACACGAATTGTGGCTAGAGGTGAAAGGGGTCGATTTGGGTAAATTCCCCACGATGACGTTTGCGGAAGCCATGCGCCGTTTCGGCTCAGATAAGCCTGATCTGCGGAACCCACTGGAGCTGGTTGATGTTGCCGATCTGGTAAAAGACGTTGAATTCAAAGTATTCTCCGGCCCGGCCAATGATGCTAAAGGGCGCGTAGCAGCAATTTGTGTACCGGGCGGTGTGCAGTTGACACGCAAGCAGATCGATGAGTACGGCGCTTTTGTCAACATTTATGGTGCTAAAGGGTTGGCATGGCTGAAGGTCAATGACCGAGCTGCTGGTATGGAAGGCGTGCAAAGCCCGATTGCCAAGTTCCTCAGTGCTGACGTATTGGAAGCCGTTTTGGCGCGAACGAATGCACAGACCGGTGATATCCTGTTCTTCGGTGCGGACAGCTATAAAGTTGTTACCGACGCCATGGGGGCTTTGCGTCTGAAGTTGGGCCGAGATCTCGGATTGACCAAGTTGGAAAGTTGGGCTCCACTGTGGGTTGTCGACTTCCCGATGTTCGAAGACGACGGCGAAGGGGGATTGGCTGCCATGCACCACCCGTTCACTGCACCGCGTGATATGAACCCACAAGAATTGCAGCAAGATCCTGCCTCTGCTATCGCCAATGCCTATGACATGGTGCTGAATGGCTACGAAGTGGGCGGCGGTTCCGTGCGTATTCACCGCAGTGAAATGCAGCAGACGGTATTTGGTATTCTCGGTATTAACGAACACGAGCAGCGTGAGAAGTTTGGCTTCCTGCTGGATGCACTAAAGTATGGCACGCCGCCACATGCTGGCCTAGCATTCGGCCTTGATCGTCTGGTTATGCTGTTAACTGGTACAGAAAACATCCGCGACGTTATCGCCTTCCCGAAAACGACCGCAGCAGCATGTTTGATGACTGATGCGCCAAGCTTTGCCAACCCGGCTTCTTTGCAGGAGTTGGCCATTAGCGTGGTAAAAAAAGGCTCTACCGAGCAAGAGAGCGAGTGATGAATTACAAGCGACCCGAGTCTATTCTGGTGGTGATTTATGCAAAATCCAGTGGTCGGGTGCTGATGTTACAGCGGCGTGACGATACAGAGTTTTGGCAGTCGGTTACCGGCAGTCTGGAAGACACTGAATCGCCGTTACGTGCTGCACAGCGCGAAGTTATGGAAGAGATCGGTATCGATATCGAAGCAGAGGATCTGCCTCTGTTTGATTGTCAACGCTGTGTGGAATTTGAACTCTTTGTCCATTTGCGACATCGTTATGCGCCGGGCACTATGCGTAACAAAGAACACTGGTTTTGCCTGGCGTTACCTGAAGAGCGCGATCCGGTGTTGACCGAACATCACGCATACCAGTGGCTTGAGGCGGTGGAAGCCATCAAACTGACCAAGTCATGGAGTAATCAGCAGGCGATTGAAGAGTTTGTGATCCATTCTGTCCAGTAGTTCTTTTTTGGAGATATTTTTATGGCAGGTCATAGTAAATGGGCCAACACTAAGCACCGCAAGGCAGCGCAAGATTCCAAACGTGGAAAGATTTTCACCAAAATAATCCGTGAGCTGGTCACCGCAGCCAAATTGGGTGGGGGTGATCCAGGTGCTAACCCCCGGCTACGTGCGGCTATCGACAAAGCGCTGTCAAACAACATGACGCGTGATACTCTGAACCGCGCTATCGCCCGTGGTGTAGGTGGTGATGATGATACCAATATGGAAACCATCATCTATGAAGGCTATGGTCCTGGTGGCACTGCGGTGATGATTGAGTGCCTGAGTGATAACCGTAACCGTACTGTTGCAGAAGTGCGTCATGCGTTCACCAAATGTGGTGGTAACTTGGGTACAGACGGTTCCGTTGCGTATCTGTTCACAAAAAAAGGGGTGATCACCTATGCTCCTGGTCTGGATGAAGACCAAGTGATGGAAGCCGCACTGGAAGCCGGTGCGGAAGATATTGTGGCCTATGACGATGGTGCGATAGATGTCTTTACTGCCTGGGAGAACCTGGGTGAAGTGAAAGATGCACTGACAGCAGCGGGTTTTGAGGCTGAAGCAGCTGAAGTTTCCATGATCCCATCAACCAAAGCGGATATGGACGCAGAAACGGCACCCAAGCTACTGCGTCTGATCGACATGCTGGAAGACTGTGATGATGTGCAGGAGGTTTACCATAACGGTGAAATTTCCGACGAGATCGCAGCTACGCTGTAAGATAATCGACTGATGGCATTGCCTTCCGGTAACGTCAGGCTATTTAGGCGGTGCTCTGAGTAAGGTCAGGACACCGCCTTAAACTTAATGCAGGGTGTGGTAGCTATGGCGATAATACTGGGAATCGATCCCGGCTCGCGCGTCACTGGTTATGGCCTAATCCGCCAGCAGGGTCGCCAACTGACCTACGTCGCCAGCGGCTGTATTCGTACCGTAGTTGATGATATTCCGACGCGTTTAAAACTGATTTATGCGGGTGTCAGTGAGATTATCACGCAGTTTCAGCCGGATTTTTTTGCTATCGAGCAAGTATTTATGGCAAAAAACCCGGATTCTGCCCTCAAACTGGGGCAAGCGCGCGGCGTAGCGATCGTTGCCGCCGTCAATCAGAATCTAGAAGTGTTTGAATATGCGGCGCGTCAGGTCAAACAGACGGTGGTTGGGACCGGAGCGGCTGAAAAGGCGCAGGTTCAACACATGGTGCGTTCGCTGCTAAAGCTTTCCGCCAATCCGCAGGCAGACGCTGCTGATGCATTGGCGATAGCCATTACCCACTGTCATCTCAGTCAGAACATACTGCGGATGAGTGAAGGGCGGTTGAATTTGTCGCGCGGGCGTCTGCGCTGATGTCTATGCAGTATTGCCTCGAAAAAGGCTGAGTCGATGTAGGCTGGATATTCATCCAGCCTTTTTTGTGGTATAAGCTTTACCATTATTGTGTGGCAAGAGTCCACATGCAGCGATCCATTCAGGAGGGGTAATGATAGGTCGTCTCAGAGGCGTTATTCTGGAAAAACAGCCACCGTTAGTGCTGTTAGAAGCCAACGGCGTCGGATATGAAGTCCATATGCCAATGACCTGTTTTTATGAACTGCCGGAACTGGGGCAAGAGGCTATCGTGTTTACCCAATTTGTTGTGCGTGAAGATGCACAACTACTCTATGGATTTAATGACAAGCAAGAACGTGCGTTGTTCCGGGAATTGATCAAAGTGAACGGCGTTGGGCCGAAGCTAGCATTGGCGATCCTTTCCGGAATGTCGGCGCAGCAGTTTGTCAGCGCGGTAGAACGTGAAGAGATCTCGGCATTGGTTAAGTTACCTGGCGTTGGCAAGAAAACCGCCGAACGCTTGGTCGTGGAAATGAAAGATCGCTTTAAAGGATTGAACGGTGATTTGTTCAATAACAGTAGCGAAATTAATCTTCCAGCAACTGCAGCCAAAGCTGCCGAAATGGATATAGAAGCTGAAGCCGTTTCGGCGCTGGTGGCTCTTGGGTATAAACCACAGGAAGCCAGCCGTATGATCAGCAAAATTGCCAAGCCAGGTGCTGATTGCGAAACCTTGATCCGCGACGCACTCCGTGCAGCATTGTAGGGGCAAAGGGTAAAAAATGATTGAAGCTGACCGCCTAATTTCTGCCGAGTCTTTCAATGAGGAGGAGGTTCTGGATCGTGCGATCCGGCCTAAGTTGCTGACGGAGTATGTCGGTCAGCCGCATGTGCGTGAACAAATGGAAATCTTTATCCAGGCAGCCAAACAGCGCGGAGATGCGTTGGATCATTTGCTGATTTTCGGCCCGCCAGGATTGGGTAAAACCACATTGGCTAACATCGTGGCTAACGAAATGGGCGTTAATCTGCGGACCACCTCTGGTCCCGTTCTCGAGAAAGCAGGCGATCTCGCGGCAATGCTAACCAATCTTGAACCCCATGACGTTCTGTTTATCGATGAAATCCATCGCTTGTCACCAGTGGTGGAAGAGGTTTTATATCCGGCTATGGAGGACTACCAGCTGGATATCATGATTGGTGAAGGTCCGGCTGCGCGTTCTATTAAGCTTGACCTACCACCGTTTACCCTTGTGGGTGCAACGACCCGTGCCGGTTCACTAACGTCACCGTTACGCGATCGTTTTGGCATCGTCCAGCGACTGGAGTTTTATCAGGTTGCCGACCTTGAACACATCGTCTCTCGTAGTGCCAACTGTCTGGGTCTGGCGCTTTCTAACGACGGTGCGCATGAAATTGCGCGACGCGCACGTGGTACTCCTCGTATTGCCAACCGTTTGTTGCGTCGAGTACGTGATTTTGCGGAGGTGCGGGCCAATGGTGCTATCAATGGTGAGGTTGCCATGCAGGCTTTGGATATGCTGAATGTAGATGCCGAAGGTTTTGACTACATGGATCGCAAACTACTGCTGGCGATAATTGACAAGTTTAGCGGTGGTCCTGTGGGACTGGATAATCTGGCAGCGGCGATTGGCGAAGAACGTGAAACGATTGAGGACGTTATTGAGCCGTTCCTTATCCAGCAGGGATTTATTCAGCGTACCCCACGTGGTCGGATGGCGACTCATCATGCTTATAAGCACTTTGGTATTGAGCGTGAAGACAACTAAGCGGTGTTCCGTTGCACACGAGTGCCGCCGGGGGCATTTAGGGGCAAAGTAAGGTGTGAACCGAGAGGTTTGTGGGCCCAATAAGCGGCGAATAACGCAACAATGCGCCAAATGGCCGTTATGGCCTAAAAAGCTCTTCCCCTGTGTTGTCGAGCCTGAACAGAATGCTACCGTTTCTCTTCGTTTTGATGACTGGGTTTTACGTCTGCGACAGTGCGTGGGCAATTAAGTGACATAACCTAGAGTATGGCTCGTTTGTCAGGGACAAAGTGTCCCTGATTTTGTAATCACGCCAGCTGTTTTTTCGATAAACTCAGCACAAACAGCGCAGTTGCACTTAACACCACTGAAGGGCCTGCAGGGGTGTCATAAAAAGCCGAGAAGGTTAATCCGCCAGTTACCGAAATGACCCCCACTAATACGGCGTAACTCGCCATTTGTTCTGGGGTGCATGCGAAACGGCGTGCAGTTGCAGCGGGAATAATCAACAATGAAGTAATAATCAACGCGCCAACGAACTTCATTGCCAAGCCAATGGTCAATGCCGTTACTAACATCAGTATGGTGCGCGCGCGCGGCAGATTAACACCATCAACATGCGCCATTTCAGGGCTGATAGTCATTGACAACAGGTCACGCCACTGCCACCACAGTACGAGCAGAACAACCATGACGCCAATACCAATCATCCAGATATCGTTCAACGTTACCGACAACAGATCTCCGAATAAATAAGCCATCAGATCGACACGTACATTAGACATAAGTGCAACAACAACCAAACCCAGCGAAAGTGCACTGTGTGCCATGATACCAAGTAGCGTGTCTATTGAAAGCTGTGGTCGGCGTTCCAGCCAGACTAGCATCAGTGCGAGTACCAGAGTAACGGCAATAACGGCATAAAATGGATTGACGTCCAATAATAATCCGAAGGCCACGCCAAGTAGGGAAGCGTGAGCCAGCGTATCGCCAAAGTATGACATTCGCCGCCATACGACAAACGACCCCAGCGGCCCAGCGGCGGCAGCCAGTAAAATCCCAGCCAACCAGCCGGGAAGTAACAATTCAATCATGCTTTGTGGCTCCGTTTTTCTTCAGCACAATTCTTCCTTGTAAATCATGACGGTGATTATGGTTATGGCGATAGATTGCCAACTGTTCTGCTCCTCGATGACCAAACATGGCGATGAATTCAGGATGCATCGATACAACTTCTGGTGTGCCTGAACAACAAACGTGTTGATTAAGGCATAATACTTCGTCAGTTTTCGCCATTACCAGATGCAAGTCATGGGAAACCATCAACACTGCACAACCCAATTCCTTACGCAATTGTTCGATCAAATCGTACAAAGCTAACTGGCCATTAACGTCTACTCCTTGTGTCGGTTCGTCCAGCACCAAAAGCTGTGGGTTATTTAACAACGCTCTTGCCAGAAGCACCCGCTGGTTTTCACCACCAGAAAGTTTTTGCATGGGCTGATCGAGCAAATGTGCAGCATGGACTCGTTTTAGCGCAGGAAGGATATCGGCTTTTTTTACGCTGGGCTTGAGCCGCATGAAACGGCTGACCGTCAAAGGAAGAGTTGCATCAAGATGCAGTTTTTGTGGGACATAACCAATGCGTAGCCCTGGTTGGCATAAGATTTCGCCTTCTGTAGGCTCAATCAGGCCAAGCACTACGCGAACCAGCGTTGATTTACCTGCTCCATTAGGCCCTAGTAAAGTCAGAATGCGCCCTGATTGCAAGTTGAGGGAGATATTTGCCAGCACGCGTTTGGTATCAAACGACACAGAGATATTTTTAAGTGTTGCCAGTGTAGACATGTTGTGATTACATTTGCAGGAATAACCGAATGTTATAATATCACGATTCTTTGTTTAAAACGATGGGGTTACAGATGACACAGAAAAATAAATGGCTGCAATGTACATTGTTCGCAAGTGCTTTGATGATGGTTGGCAGCACAACGGCGGCGGTGGTGACGTCTATTCGCCCTTTAGGTTTCATTGCCTCGGCGATTGCCGATGGAGTAATGCCAACCGAGGTTTTATTGCCCGATGGCGCATCACCACATGACTATGCATTGCGTCCTTCTGATATTCAACGTCTGCGAAGTGCCGATCTCGTACTGTGGGTAGGCCCGGACATGGAGGCTTTCTTAACGAAATCTCTGACGCAACTTCCAGCCATCAAAAAACTGTCGCTCAGTGAACTGCCTGCTGTAAAACCGTTGTTGATGAAAGGTGAAGATGATGACGAACACGATCATACATCGGCAACGCATAGTCACTCGGAAAATGAAAGCGAACATCATCATGGTGAATATAATATGCATGTCTGGTTGTCTCCAGATGTAGCAAAAGTGACCGCGATCGCGATTCACGACAGATTATTGGAACTTATGCCGCAAAATAAGGACAAATTAGACGTAAACCTGCGCCAGTTCGAGGATCAGCTAGCGCAAACTGATAAAAATATTGTTAATATGCTTACGCCAGTGCAAGGTAAGGGATACTTTGTTTTTCACGATGCTTACGGCTACTTTGAGAAACACTACGGTTTGAGCCCTCTGGGTCATTTCACCGTTAACCCTGAAATTCAGCCTGGTGCACAGCGTTTACACCAAATTCGAACACAGTTGGTTGAACAGAAAGCAGTATGCATTTTTGCTGAACCACAATTTAGACCGGCCGTAATTAATGCCGTTGCTAAGGGGACGAAAGTGCGTTCTGGAACGCTGGACCCGCTTGGCAGTGGTATCGCATTGGGCAAAGACAGCTACGGAAACTTCCTCACAGCGCTGTCGAACCAGTACGTGAGCTGTCTGAAGTAAAGATTATGAGGATAACATCGAGTGCAGAAGATAGTACGAACTATCACTCTGGCGTATAACAATCTGCCTCGGCCCCATCGCGTAATGCTGGGGTCGTTGACAGTCGTGACATTGGCCGTTGCTGTTTGGCGGCCTTCTGTTTATCACCCAGAATCAGAATATAGTCCTATTACTAAAACTGTTGAGTTAGAGTCCAATCAGTTGCGTTCAATAGTGCCTGAAGCCAGTGAACCACTCGATACCGATCAGGCAATACCCGATGACGAGATCCCGCAGGATGAGCTTGACCAGAAGGTTTCAGGTGATGAGGGTGTGCATGAATATGTTGTTTCCACAGGCGATACGCTAGGCAGCATTCTTACCCAATATGGTATAGAAATGTCCGATGTTTCGTTACTGGCTTCGCAGTATCGCGATTTGCGTAACCTGAAGATTGGCCAGCAACTTTCATGGACACTCAATGCTGCTGGCGATCTGCAACAGTTAACCTGGGAGGTTTCCAGGCGTGAAACGCGCACTTATGAGCGCGTGGGTAATGCTTTTAAAGAAACTAAGGAAAATCAAAAGGGAGAGTGGCGCAACACTGTACTGAGTGGCAAATTAAATGGCAGTTTTGTGAGTAGTGCCAATGCTGCCGGTCTTACCCGCGCTGAAATCAATGCGGTAATTAAAGCATTACAGTGGCAACTTGATTTTCGCAAATTGCGTAAGGGCGATCAGTTCGCTGTGCTAATGTCACGCGAAGAGTTCGATGGCAAGAGCGAACAAAGCCAACTGTTAGGTGTACATTTTCGCAGCAGTGGCAAAGACTATTATGCGATCCGTGCCGAAGATGGCAAATTTTATGATCGTCAGGGGTCTGGATTAGCTCGCGGGTTTATGCGCTTCCCGACCATGAAACAGTTTCGTATCTCATCCAATTTTAATCCACGCCGTGTAAACCCAGTAACCGGGCGTATTGCCCCGCATAAAGGCGTCGATTTTGCTATGCCTGCCGGTACGCCTGTACTGGCGGTTGGTGATGGTGAAGTTGTTATTGCTAAGCGAAGCGGTGCAGCGGGGAATTATGTGGCGATACGTCATGGCCGCCAATACACTACCCGCTATATGCACCTGAAAAAACTGCTGGTCAAACCCGGACAAAAAGTTAAACGTGGTGATCGCATAGCACTCTCTGGTAACACTGGGCGTTCAACGGGGCCACATCTACATTATGAATTGTGGACTAACCAGCAAGCGGTGAACCCGTTAACAGCAAAATTGCCACGCTCTGAAGGTTTGAGTGGTAAAGATCGAAGTGATTATTTGGAACAAGTAAAAGAAGTGGTTCCACAGCTACAGATCGATTAATAATTCCTGCAACGCAAGAACTTCCATCGGCCTGATTTCGGGCCGATGTTTTTATTGGCATTTACATGGAGAACATTAGGTAATTAATGCCCCTTTCATGTCACGATCTGTGCCACTGTTGTGTTATCTGTAGGCTGATATATATACCTGATCCACCGTGTCGTAGGTTGGAAATATACTGGGTATATTGTTGTATCTTTTGACCTGATGCGTTTAGTTAAGAGCTGGTTCATGCAAAAAGAGAATAAATCGAACGTAGAGTTCATCCCGCAATTTGAAAAGGCTTTCTATCATCCGCGCTACTGGGGCGTTTGGTTGGGAACTGGGCTAATGGCCGCTATTTCGCTGATCCCTGCGCCCATGCGCGATCCCATATTGGGGGCGATCGGTAAGTTTGCTGGCAAAGTTGCCAAAGGTGCTCGCCGCCGTGCTCGTATCAATCTACTTTATTGCCTGCCTGAATTACCCGAAAGTGAACGTGAACATATAATTGATGAAATGTTCGCAACCGCACCACAATCTATGGTTCTGATGGCAGAACTGGCCTGCACCAACCCAGAAAGAGTGCTAAAACGTGTTCGCTGGCATGGTGAGGATGTGCTGGAGAAAATTCGTCAGGAAGGCCGCAATGTGATTTTTTTAGTGCCACATGGTTGGGCCGTAGATGTTCCTGCGATGCTAATGGCTGCAAAGGGGCAACCTATGGCAGCTATGTTCCATAACCAAAGTAACCCACTGGTAGACTACTTGTGGAATTCTGTGCGTCGCAAATTTGGTGGTAGGATGCATGCGCGTAATGATGGTATCAAACCATTTATCAGCTCTGTTCGTCAGGGATATTGGGGTTACTATTTGCCAGATCAGGATCATGGTGCAGAGCATAGTGAGTTTGTGGATTTTTTTGCTACATACAAAGCTACGCTCCCTGCCGTTGGTCGCCTGATGAAGGTTTGCAAAGCGGCGATTGTGCCGTTATTTCCGGTGTATAATGGAAAAACCAGTATGCTTGATATTACCATCTGTGCACCAATGGATGACCTTGCTGAAGCCGATGAGCAGCGAATTGCACGTCGTATGAACGAAGAGGTTGAAGACCTGGTTGGTCCAAATCCTGAACAATACACATGGATCTTGAAACTGCTGAAAACGCGTAAAGCAGGTGAGATGGAGCCTTACATGCGGGATGATTTATACCGCTAAGAGTGATGAGACTCTATGTCGAGCCGAGTGGTGAATAGCTGCTCGGCTTTTTGCTTTTAGCAGTGAACCATACAGCCTTGCCTGATCAATTGTTCGATTACGGGTGAACGATGGTTCAGACTATTCCAGCATAAATCTTGTCGCTGCAGAGTATCTGGGAGGAAGCCTGGTCAAGTAGTTTGTGCGCAGATCCAATATCCAGCGAATCATGATGCAGATGTTGGTGCAGCATAAAAGTTCCCTCAAGATAAAAATGAAAAAGCCAGTCAGTATTAACTGGCTGGCCTCAGTACCTTGGAATACACTTATTCTACGCGTAGGATACGGCTGGTATTGGTGGTACCAACAGTGCCCATAACGTCACCTTGAGTGACGAGCACCAAATCGCCAGAAACCAGGTAACCTTTCTCACGTAACCGGCTAACTGCATCATTGGCAGCGACTACGCCATCACTATGACTACCGAAGTAAACCGGGGTAACACCACGATAAAGTGCCGTTAGGTTTAGCGTATGTTCATGGCGTGACATAGCGAAAATAGGTAAGCCTGAACTGATGCGTGACATCATGAGTGCGGTGCGTCCAGATTCGGTCATTGCAATGATGGCGGTAACCCCTTTAAGATGGTTAGCGGCATACATTGTCGACATGGCAATCGCTTCTTCGACATTGTCGAATTGTACTTCCAAACGGTGCTTTGAAACGTTGATGCTTGGTATTTTTTCTGCACCCAAGCAGACGCGAGCCATAGCGGCAACTGTTTCCGCAGGATACTGACCCGCAGCCGTTTCGGCAGATAACATTACCGCATCTGTTCCATCTAGCACGGCGTTTGCCACGTCCATAACTTCTGCACGAGTTGGCATCGGGTTGGTGATCATCGACTCCATCATTTGCGTAGCAGTGATCACGGCACGGTTCAGTGTGCGAGCCCGACGGATTAGTTTCTTCTGGATGCCAACCAATTCTGGGTCGCCGATTTCTACTCCCAAATCGCCGCGAGCAACCATCACAACGTCAGAGGCCAAGATGATATCATCCATGGCTTCGTCGCTGGATACGGCCTCAGCTCGTTCCACCTTTGATACAATTTTAGCGTTACAACCTGCATCACGTGCCAAACGACGCGCATAGTTAAGGTCTTCACCGGTGCGTGGAAACGAAACGGCAAGATAATCGACGCCAA
Organism: Serratia sp. UGAL515B_01; assembly: GCF_033095805.1. NCBI lineage: Bacteria > Pseudomonadati > Pseudomonadota > Gammaproteobacteria > Enterobacterales > Yersiniaceae > Serratia > Serratia sp. UGAL515B_01. Next base: position 1,497,929 of record NZ_CP109901.1, read on the forward strand.
TCTTGGCAGCAGTGATGATATCAGCCTTGTCTTTTTCTGTTAACGCTTCAGCGGATAGCCCACCACCCAGTTTGTTGATGCCTTTATTATTCGAGAGTGGACCGCCTACTGTGACCTCGGTAAACACTTTCATGCCCTGAACTTCGAGTACTTTCAACTGTACGCGGCCATCATCTAGTAAGAGCACATCACCAGGAACCACATCGTTAGGCAGACCTTTATAGTCGATACCTACTTTTTCTTTATCGCCTTCACCTTTTGACAGATTGGCATCAAGTAGGAATTTATCGCCAACGTTAAGGAAGATTTTTCCTTCCTTAAAGGTGGATACGCGGATTTTCGGCCCTTGAAGATCGCCCAGGATAGCGACATGACGCCCTAATTTTGCAGCAATCTCACGCACCTTGTTTGCACGGAGCAGGTGATCTTCTGCACTACCATGGGAAAAGTTAAGCCTAACTACGTTTGCACCAGCGGCAATGATCTTTTCCAGATTATTGTCGCGGTCAGTAGCTGGACCCAGTGTGGTTACGATTTTGGTTCTTCTGAGCCGTCTGGACATGTATTACTCCGTTGACTGGTAAAGCAAGTATTGGCGTTGCGATAACGTCAGATAACAAAACCGGGAGTATTTAGCAATGGAATTTCATTGATATCTCACTTGGGTTATCTGTACGAGCGTACTAACACGGTACAACCTATAATTCCGCTGAGCAAATCGAGACAGGAACAGCGGGTTTTAAATTCATTAAGAGCTAAAAACGGTTGGTAATGATCGCGTCTTTATCAAAACGCGATTCTTTCAACGCTTCCTTGACCCGTTTCAAGTTATCCCTGAATTTAGGTCCTCTACGCAAGGTAAATCCAGTTGCCAGTACATCGATGAGCGTTAACTGAGCGATACGCGATACCATCGGCATATAAACGTCAGTATCTTCTGGTACATCGAGCAGCAGAGCGAGGGAGGCCTCTTTGGCTAAGGGGGTGTCACGAGAGGTTATGGCGATCACGGTCGCGTCATTGTCCCGTGCCAGGTGGGCCATTTCTACTAGATTTTTGGTGCGCCCAGTATGTGAAATCAACACCACGACGTCACCTTCCGACGAGTTCATGCAATCCATGCGTTGCATGACAATATCGTCAAAATAGACAACGGGGATGTTGAAACGGAAGAATTTGTTCATCGCATCGTGGGCAACGGCTGCCGAAGCACCCAATCCAAAGAAAGAGATTTTTTTTGCCTGCGTGAGCAGGTCAACCGCACGATTGATAGCGCTAATATCAAGATTTGCTTTTACTGTATCAAGGCTAGCCATTACTGACTCAAAGATTTTACTGGTGTAGGCATCGGCGCTGTCGTCTTCTTCAACGTTACGGTTCACATAAGGTGTGCCGTTTGCCAAGCTCTGAGCCAAGTGGAGTTTGAAGTCAGGGAACCCTTTGGTATCAAGGCGGCGACAAAAACGGTTGACGGTAGGCTCACTGACGTCTGCCATTTTTGCCAGCTTGGCGATACTGGAATGAATCGCGGTTTGCGGTGCGGCTAGGATCACTTCAGCAACTTTCCTTTCAGATTTGCTCAGTAGCTCCAGATGGCCCTGGATTTTTTCCAGCGTATTCATATAACGAGAGTCACTCATGGTTTTATACCCATCACTTATCAAACTACTCCAATTGGGATAATGGTGTTGTAGTTTGAAACTCAATAGGGTAAGTCGATTTCAACTAAAGGAGAAATCAATGCCAGTTTCATGAAAATATACTACGTGCCGCTAACTGTTGGCAGTGTTGACAAGGAATAAGCTGGTTTTTTTCACCAGAACATGACCCGTGTCTAACTTTCATAATGGTAAAAGAACATCAAAAAAGAGAGAAACTTACAGTTCTCATCGTTATCAACGGCTTTAATACGGTATTGAGGTTTAACATGACAGTTCATAGAGTTATTCTTCTGCTTTTGATCCGGGTTTACTGGCTGTAGTCAAAGAGAGTACATTAGTGTTGTAAGAAAATTACAAATATCCTGCAACGAGGAGATGAACATGGCAGTAACCTCTACAGCCCAGGCATGTGACCTGGTTATTTTCGGCGCTAAAGGTGATTTGGCGCGTCGTAAACTGCTGCCTTCCCTGTATCAATTAGAGAAAGCCGGTCACATTCACCCGAATACCCGCATTATCGGCGTAGGTCGTGCCGAGTGGGATAGAGAAACTTATATCAAGGTAGTTAAGGAGGCGCTTGACACGTTTGTCAAAGAAAAAATTAATGACGAGCTGTGGGCTAGGTTGAGTGCCCGTCTGGATTTTTGCAATCTTGATGTCAATGACAGCAAGAACTTCTCCCATCTTGGCAAGATGCTGGATCAGAAGAATCGTACCACCATCAACTATTTTGCTATGCCACCAAGCACTTTTGGCGCTATCTGCCAAGGTCTCGGAGAGGCCAAACTAAATAAAGAACCGACACGTGTGGTCATGGAAAAGCCGCTTGGCACCGATCTGGCATCCTCTCGTGTTATTAACGATCAAGTGGCTGAGTATTTTAACGAATGTCAGGTTTATCGTATCGACCATTATCTGGGTAAAGAGACGGTACTTAACCTGTTAGCACTGCGTTTTGCCAACTCATTGTTCGCGTCAAATTGGGATAATCGTACTATCGATCATGTACAAATCACTGTGGCGGAAGAGGTGGGAATTGAAGGTCGTTGGGGATACTTTGATCAGGCTGGCCAGATGCGGGACATGATTCAAAACCATCTTTTGCAGATCCTGACCATGATTGCTATGTCCCCACCGGCAGATCTGACTACAGATCGTATCCGTGACGAAAAGGTTAAGGTGTTACGCTCGTTGCGTCGTATCGATCATAATAATGTCCGCGAAACCACGGTGCGTGGTCAGTACACTGCAGGTTTTGTCCAGGGTAAGAAAGTCCCCGGCTATCTGGAAGAAGAAGGGGCTAATAAGAGCAGCAGTACAGAAACTTTCGTTTCCATTCGTGTTGATATTGACAATTGGCAATGGGCTGGTGTGCCGTTCTACCTTCGGACCGGTAAGCGCTTACCTACCAAGTGTTCTGAAGTCGTAGTCTACTTTAAAAATCCACCGTTGAATCTTTTCCGAGACTCATATCAACAACTGCCACAGAACAAACTAACGATTCGCCTGCAACCAGATGAGGGGATTGATATTCAGGTTCTTAATAAGGTTCCTGGTCTTGATCACAAGCATCGCCTTCAAACCACCAAGTTGGATCTGAGTTTCTCCGAAACCTTTAACCAAGAACACGTTGCAGACGCTTATGAACGTCTGCTTTTAGAAACCATGCGTGGGATCCAAGCGTTATTTGTGCGTCGTGATGAAGTAGAAGAGGCATGGAAGTGGGTAGACTCTATTATGGAAGCGTGGAAAGCAGACAATGAAGCACCTAAACCTTATCAGTCGGGAACTTGGGGCCCTGTTGCTTCCGTTGCTATGATTACCCGCGATGGCCGTTCCTGGAATGAGTTCGAATAAGAATTGGTACACATCTTCTTTTTCTTCTGAGGGAGAAGATATTGGTCTTGACAGGAATAGCCTGTCTGATGGCTTTTAACCTGGCGGTACGATCGGAGTCTGCAGAGATGCAGAGCCCTGTGGCAGGGGCGTGCCATACACAAACCGAAAGTAGTGGAGATAATGACGATGAAAAACTGGAAAACCAGTGCTGAACAGATCCTGACGGCAGGCCCAGTTGTTCCGGTGATTGTGATCAACAAACTTGAACATGCCGTTCCGTTGGCTAAAGCACTGGTCGCAGGTGGCATACGCGTACTGGAAGTTACTTTGCGTACGCCCTGCGCGATGGATGCAATTCGTGTGATCGCCAGGGAAGTTCCTGAAGCTATTATTGGTGCGGGAACGGTGATTAATTCACAACAACTGCATGAAGTGACAGAGAGCGGGGCACAGTTTGCCATCAGCCCGGGTTTGACAGACAATTTGTTGCAAGCAGCGACTGCAGGCAGTATTCCCTTGATCCCAGGTATCAGTACTGTTTCTGAACTGATGTTAGGCATGGATCATGGTTTGCGCGAGTTTAAGTTTTTCCCAGCTGAAGCCAACGGTGGCGTAAAGGCATTGCAAGCGATTGCTGGGCCTTTCCCTCAAGTTCGCTTCTGCCCAACCGGGGGGATCACACCGAATAACTATCGTGACTATTTGGCATTGAAAAGCGTGCTATGTATCGGTGGTTCGTGGTTAGTCCCTGCAGATGCGTTGGAAAAAGGTGATTATGCACGCATCACTGAATTGTCGCGTGAAGCAGTCAAGGGCGCAAACCTGTAAACCACATCGCGTTTTTGTTGGTGCCAATCCACGGTGATTGGCATTTTTTTGTCAGTCATTTCTGCAATTTTGCAGCCTGGTCTTGTTGTTTTTATTTAACGATGTGTCGATAACAACATCATGGGAAGAATCACCGGCAATCACTTTTGATAACACAATGCTAATCCGTATAGCGGTTAGATTTGAGCTGTGAGTTTGTGGCGATATTTCTGATAAAACGTAAGTTTTTTTGTTTTTTAATTTTTAAAATTATTAACACTCTTATTTATAATACATTTTTTATCACCTATTGCGAAAACGCCGGTTTGCTTTCTTTTTTTTGCTGTGGTAAAAGTAATGCAGTTGATAATTTTACATTTATGAGGATATTGGGCAAATCGCACGGTGTGCGGCTGAAGATATAGAATAATTATGATGATACTTAACGGAATTACCCTCAGAACCTCTACTTGCCAACTTTTCCTTTCAGCCATTCTTGCCAGTGAGCATCACTGGTGTAGCGAACTATAGCTTTTTTCCTTAACCGGTGCCGATGACAGGTTTGACTTACCGTCGTTTGGCGTTGCTGGACAAACACGACTAATACGTTTGGGTAGGTTTATCCCCAGGGATTTCTATATCTCAAGTGTCACTGTATGACTGTTTGACGAGATACATAGGGATAAATATGCCTTAGCGAGTGATATTCACCGTTTGGGAGAAAAATAATGATTTATTGGATCTTTTTAGGTTTTGCCATTGTGGCTGAAATTATCGGTACTCTGTCCATGAAATATGCCAGCATCAGTGGCGGCATGACTGGGCATATTGTGATGTATGTGATGATTACCGGTTCTTATATCATGCTGTCAGTAGCGATAAAACGCGTGGCATTGGGGGTTGCTTATGCGCTATGGGAGGGAATTGGTATTCTGTTTATTACCCTGTTCAGCGTTATGCTATTCGATGAGCCGATTTCTGCACTAAAAATACTTGGGCTGATAATACTGCTCGTAGGGATACTGTTGGTGAAATCAGGTACTCATAAAACACGAAAACAGGTAACCCCGCGAGGTGATAACTATGCAACAGTTTGAGTTGTATCACATCGGCTTTTTGGCACTCGCCATCGTACTTGAGATAGTCGCCAATATTTTCCTGAAAATGTCTAATGGTTTTAGTAGGGTATGGCTGGGGTTGCTTTCTTTACTGTCGGTACTGGCTGCATTCAGTGCCTTGGCACAGGCCGTGAAGGGGATCGACCTTTCGGTAGCATATGCGCTGTGGGGAGGCTTTGGTATTGCAGCCACAATCGCTGCCGGTTGGATACTGTTTGGCCAACGGTTGAACGCGAAAGGTTGGTTTGGTTTGGTATTGTTGCTGACAGGAATGGTAATTATCAAACTGGCATAAAGGCAAAATCGCAGGTCGAGGTTGATGATAAAGTTGCTTTCTAGTCTGAGATACCTAGGTCTAGTGTACTGAGGGGCTATTATGGTGCACATCCCTGTGCCAGACCCTCCGGCCGACTGAACGATATGCTCACAATCGGCACGCTCGTCCTCATAATGGGCTTTTTTAGCAGCCTTAGCCGCAGGTCATGGCCTGCGGTTTCCTTTTAGAGAGCGGCAATAATCTTTATTTCAACTTTGAATTTTGGGTTCATCAGACGAGCTTGAACGGTACAACGTACAGGTGCATTGCCTGCGACTACCCAGGCGTCCCATGCCGCATTCATTGCAGCAAAATCATCGCTATCTGCCAGAAAAATGGTTGCGTCTAAAATCCGGCTTTTATCTGACCCAACACGGGCAAGCAATACATCAATAGCGGCTAAAGCATTAGCCGTTTGCGCAGTTGCATCATCATCTAGGTTTTCTGGTACGCTGGTGTAGTAAATGATTTCATTGTGGATCACGGCTTCAGACCAACGCTGTGCTGGATCAATTCGTTCGATATTCATTTATTTATCTCCATGTCTTCAATGTCATAAAGGATAACATAGCCTCTATAAGATGTTGTTGCCGATAAAGTCGGTGGTAGTGGCTATGCAGGCTTGGCATAATCACTGCTGCATAATACCGGTAGAGAGCTAGAGTGATAGACGATTTCGCACCAGAAGGCGCATTGGCGCAGGCAATTGATGGTTTTAAACCCCGTGAACCGCAAAGATTAATGGCTGATGCGGTGACAGAAGCTATTAATTTTAAGCAGGAGCTGGTGGTTGAGGCTGGAACCGGTACTGGGAAGACTTATGCTTACCTTGCTCCTGCATTACGTTCTAAGCGCAAGGTGATTATTTCTACGGGTTCTAAGGCATTACAAGATCAACTTTATGCACGCGATCTCCCCACCGTTGCCAACGCCTTAGGATATACGGGCAAGCTGGCACTGCTTAAAGGACGTTCTAATTACCTGTGTTTGGAACGTTTGGAGCAGCAGTCCATGGCCGGTGGAGAACTGGCTGGGCAGACATTGATTGACTTGGTGCGTTTGCGGAGTTGGTCATCTCAAACTGAAGAGGGAGATGTCAGTTCCTGTAGCGATGTGGCGGAAGATAGCTTTGTCTGGCCCTTGGTAACAAGCACTAATGATAACTGTCTTGGCAGTGATTGCCCGCTATACAAAGAGTGTTTTGTGGTTAAAGCTCGTCGCCGGGCAATGGATGCTGACGTAGTGGTAGTAAATCACCACCTGTTTTTGGCCGATATGGTGGTCAAGGAGGGGGGATTTGCTGAGTTGATTCCACAAGCAGATGTAATGATCTTCGATGAGGCTCACCAAATACCGGATATTGCCAGCCAATACTTTGGTAAGCAACTTACCAGTCGCCAACTGCTGGATGTGGCAAAAGACATTACTATTGCCTATCGCACAGAGGTTCGTGATACCGCACAACTACAAAAAAGTGCTGATCGCCTTAGTCAGAGCGCGCAGGATTTTCGTCTGGCACTAGGGGAGCCGGGGTTCCGTGGTAACTTGCGTGAGGTGCTTGCCCAGCAAACCGTTAAGCGTGCATTACTATTGCTCGATGATGCGTTGGAGTTGTGTTACGACGTGGTTAAACTTTCTCTTGGACGTTCGGCTCTGCTTGATGCGGCTTTTGAGCGTGTAACTTTATACCGTGCCCGACTCAAACGTTTGAAAGAGATTGACGAACCTGGTTTTAGTTACTGGTATGAATGCAATTCACGTCACTTTGTACTGGCATTGACACCGCTTACGGTAGCCGATCGCTTTCGTGAAATGCTTAATGAAAAACCGGGTAGCTGGATT